>JASGFT010000028.1:0-34793 GCA_047605425.1 Burkholderiaceae bacterium
ATCGTGCGGTCACTACGCTACAATTGTTACAGAATTTCCCGCGCAGCCCACTAGGTGATCCACGGCGCCCTGCGGCCAGTGGAATCGCCCATGCGAGCGACGTTATCGGGATCCCTCCGGGCAAGAAAAAACCCCGGACTAGGCACGTTCGGGGTTTCGCTATTGGACCAGGGTCACACGAAAACCGGCTGGAAAGGCGCGTCATTGCTTGATATCGCCGTTCGTCGGCTAGAAAGTTGTCCGGTGGATTCAACGCCTGAGGGACGAAGCTCGGATGAGGGGAGAGATCTCATGTGTGAATTTCAGTTTACACCCAATACAGGTTGATCTAGAGTCTTCTGATGGGCGCCGAGATCCTTCGCAGTGACGTGTTCGATCGGTGGTTCGATGAGCTGCGGGATCGCCGAGGCAAGTTTCGGATCGCGGCACGAATCGATCGCCTGGCGGCAGGCCATGCTGGCGATGTGAAGTCGGTGGGAGATGGCGTGTCCGAGCTGCGAATCGATTTCGGCCCGGGATACCGCGTGTATTTCACGCGGCGGGGCGCGGTGCTGGTGCTTCTGCTGTGCGGTGGCGACAAGTCGACCCAAAGCCGAGACATCGCTCAGGCGAAGCGGATCGCGGCTGGTTGGAAGGAGTGATCACGATGGGCGAGAAGTCAACGGTAGAGACCTTTGCGCGATACGACGTTGCCGACTATTTGAAATCCGAGGATGACATCGAGGCTTACCTCGAGGCGGTGCTCGATGAGAATGGCGACGACCCGGCGTTGATCACCAAGGCGTTGGGGGCCGTCGCTCGGGCCCGCAACATGTCTCAGCTCGCGCGCGACGTTGGAGTGACGCGCGAAGGCCTGTACAAAGCACTGTCGGGCGAAGGTAATCCGAGCTTCGCGACCGTCGTCAAGCTGGCTCGTGCGATGGGCTTGCAGGTGAGCTTCAGGAAGGTGACGTCGTCGTGATTTGCCCCGACATAGTCGGTCGGTCATGCGTTCTCCCAACAGAAGACCGCCTAGGAAGCGTGGCATGCGTCAATCATGAACTGCGCTGACGTCGAGGGCTGATCTACATCTGTTGCGCGATGTTCTCTTTGAGAATCATTTCTATGACATCCAAGAATCGGCAAGCCAAAAAGAGAACTTCTTTGACTTCGGTGCAAAGGAAGCCGCGCGTGAAAGCTCTAATGTTTCGCGCCGAGGAATCTGGCCTCATCGCCTCCGCCATATTGGGGAAAGATGGGAGCTTGGTTATGAAGAAGCAGGACGGCTCCAGATTCGACCATGAACCGATAAAGCAAGCGGTCGGCTATGTTACTGCCAATAATAAATTCAAATCACTCGTGAGCTACTCTGTCTCGGAATTGAAGTATTCGGAACCAAATCGACAATTATCGACTTTCGGAACTGTCGTCGCCGTCGATACCAATACGATTGAAGAGGGAGGTGTCCGTAGGTCCGTAACTGCAATCGTGGCGGTCGACGAGTTTGAGTTACACGACAAAGGAGTGTCAGGTAGTATCTTTCCAGTAGCCGTCGGGCAGTTCCGCTCTGAACGGTTTCGAGGCGAAGAGGAGTTAGTGGGTTGGCATATTGCGTTTCTTATTATGGGGCAAGTGCCAGATCAGATTCGCTATCCCGTTGCCTTGATTAGTGATAAAGCTGAGCAGCATCTGGGCGCCATGAGCGCCGGGAAAATTCCGTACCTCCAGGAGTTTTTCGTTCCTGACGGTGTCTTTTTGATTCACGCAACCAGGGACGGCGGCACCAGGGAATTTGCTGCGAATATGGCTATCGCCTTGGCGGATCGACTTGCTAACGAGTTCATGCGGAACTCCTCTCTGCCCCCTCCCGATGAGGTTTATCCAGGTAGGAAGGAGCGCGGATTGGATGGTATGGATTTGTTCGTGTGGGGTAGCGAGCAAGTGTCAAGGGTGTTGGCGCGGATGCAGGTCGAAGGTCGTAGCGGGCTTGAGGGATTACCTGATGTGCCGCCGACGAGTTGAGAACTCATTACCGTGGCCGCCTGCTGCCCTGCGCGCAGTGATCCAGCGAACAGAGCCTGTTCGACCTTCCGAGAGCAACGGGGCTGGATGCGGTTCTCAATCCTATTGTTGTTGATCGGTACAGAAGGGTCGCTCTGTTGCATAAATCCAAGCGTAAGCGATACGAAGACGCCCTGGGTTGATCTGGACGAAGAGCCGGAACTGACTCAGGAGTGGTTCGATTCGGCCGAGGTCGTACGCGGCGGCAAGGTGGTCCGCGCAGGCCGGCCGCCGTCGGACAACTCGAAGGTATCGGTGACGATCCGGCTGGACGCCGATGTGGCCGCGTGGCTGCGCGACAGCGGTCCGGGCTGGCAGACGCGCGTCAATGAGGCCCTGCGCGCGCTGCGGCGCCTGTCCCGGCCGGAGACGGCGGAGTAAGCGATCCACGGCGTCTCGCGGTCAGCACGATCGCCCATGCAAGCGACGTCATCGGGATCCGTCCAGGCAAGAAAAAACCCCGACCGGGAACGGCCGGGGTTTCGTCATTGGTGGGCCGGGGTCACATGAAAAATGCCCGGAAACCCGCGCCAGTGCTTGATCTAGCCGTTCATCGGTTCGGCAGTTGTCCGGAAAGTTGTCCGGTCCGTGGATTTCATCACGGATGGTCGGTCAGCCGGCGCCAGCGCGAACGCGCGTGGATCAACGGCGATGCTGCCGGCGACGGTAGGTGAGCGCGAAAAGCGTGACGACATGCCGCCCCATCGCTTATTATTGTATGTACAGTATCGACATGGATGCGATCGAATACGACCCGGCGAAACGAGCGAAGACCCTGGAGGAACGGGGTCTGGATTTCGAGGACGCGTCGATCTTGTTCGCGTCGGCCGATCGGTTGACCATCGACATGACCAAGCTGCACCACGGTGAGCAGCGGCTGGCAACGATCGGGTTTCTGCGCGAGCGCTTGACGCTCGTCGTCTGGACACCGCGCGGGTCGAAGCGTCGGATCATCAGCATGAGGATTGCCCATGAAAGCGAACGCATCCGCTACTACGACAACCTGGGTTGACCCGGACGATGCGCCCGAGCTGACGGACGAGGACTTCGCCCGCGCCGAGGTCGTACGCGGCGGCAAGGTGGTCCGCGCAGGCAGGCCGCCGTCGGACAACCCGAAGGTGTCGGTGACGATCCGGCTGGACGCCGATGTGGCCGCGTGGCTGCGCGACAGCGGTCCGGGCTGGCAGACGCGCGTCAATGAGGCCCTGCGCGCGCTGCGGCGCCTGTCCCGGCCGGAGACGGCGGAGTAAGCGATCCACGGCGTCTCGCGGTCAGCACGATCGCCCATGCAAGCGACGTCATCGGGATCCGTCCGGACAAGAAAAAACCCCGACCGGGAACGGTCGGGGTTTCGTCATTGGTGGAGCCGGGGGGAATCGAACCCCCGTCCGCAAGTCCTCTACGGCCAGTTCTACATACTTAGTCGATCTATTTTAGTCTCGATGCGTGCTTAGCCGATCAACGGGCCGACACGCATCCAGTTACCTTGGTTTTAACGGCAGCCCAAGTAACCCGGACTACTCGCGATCCAACATGAAGTTACACCGCTGCTTCGGCGGTTACCCGCCTAGGCCTGAACTGTTGGCAGAACAGTGCGATGCCCGCAACCCTTAGGCTGCGAGTGCGAACGTTTCGTCGTTTGCGTTTAGTTTTTTGCCAATTGATTAACGAGGGAAAGGCGCCTCGGTATGCCCTGAACCGCTTCGCTACCCACGTCGAAACCAGGTCGGCCCCAATGTGTCTCGTGAAGCTGCGCCAGCGGGTCGCCACCACGGCCCGTCGACTGCCAGAACTGCAGATTGTACCGGGGATCGAGGTTTTCAAGCCAGTCCCGTTCGTCCGAGTGCGGACAGCGCTTCGGTGCCGGCCTGCTGGCGCCGGACGCCGAGCTCGCGCATGACGCCGTCGAACCGGCGGGCCTCGGCCCTGACGAAGGTGCCGAAGTCGTCGCCGAACAGCGGCGCCATGTTCCAGCGATGACGGGCCAGCGCCTGCTGCCAGATCAGCGCATCGGTGGCCAGGCGGACGGATTCGATCCGTTGCAGGCGGATCGCGTCGTCCAGGCCATCCGGCGCGAAGACGCCATGCCAATGCCCGGCTTCCAGGTCGATTCCCTGCTGGCGCAGGCTGGCGACGCCGGCGGTGCCTTCGCCGTTGGTGACGGCCAGCGCGCGCAGCCGGCCGGCGCCGGCGAGCGGCAGCAGTTCGTCGGCCAGGCCGATGCCGATGTGGATATGGCCATCGCGCAACGCGGCGACGATGTCCCGGCCGCCGGCGAGCGGGACGTGGTTCAGCCTGCCCGCCGGGACGCCGACCGCGCGGGCGAACAGGCCGGCCAGCGCGTGCTCGACCGAGCCGCGATAACCGCCGCCCCAAGTGATCGAGGTCGGCTGCGCCTGCAGCCGCAGCGCCAGATCCGCGGTGCGCCGGATCGGCGAGCCGTCGGCCACGGCCAGCAGCAGCGCGTTCGACGACAGGCGGGCGATCGGCGTGACGCGATGCAGCGCGTCGAGCGGCTCGCCCGGCGCGATCACGCCGATCATCCGCGATCCGGCAACCATCAACGCGGCGGCGTTGCCGCGTTCGTCGCCGGCGAAATCGAGCAGCGCGGCCACGCCGGCGCCGCCGCTCTTGTTGTCGTAGACGGCGCTCTGCGCCTGGCCCGCGGCGATCATCGCGGCGCCGAGCGAACGGCCGGCCAGGTCGGGCGATGCGCCCAGCGGGGCGCCGATCACGAGCTTCAGCGTGTCGACCGTCGAGGGCCGCGCGACCGGCGGCAGCGCGGTCCAGGCCGCGAGCACGCAGGCGATCTGCAGTCCTCGCCGCCGGCGCGATCGCGCGACGGCGGTAGGCCCGGTGTCGTGCGTCCGCGCACGAGGCGCGGAGGCCGGCGTCGCTGGCCAGGGGTTGCGGACAAACGGGGAGGGCACATCGTCCTCCGGATCAATTGTCGAGCGGATCGGCCGCTCGTAACGCGATTCCGAAGGATTGTGGCCCGCCTAGCGCAAGCCCAGTATTGGGAACAACGCGGGGAGGCCGTCGATGACGACGTCGGCACCCCAATCGCCGGGGTCGGCATCGTCGCCGTTGTACCCGTAGGACGCGGCGGCGGTCATCATGCCGGCGGCTCGGCCGGCGATGACGTCGCGCCGATCGTCGCCGACGTACAGGCAGGTCCGCGGATCGATGCCGACCCGCGCGGCCGCATACAGCAGCGGGGCCGGATGCGGCTTCGCATGCTCGGCCGTGTCGCCGCCCACGGTGGCCGCGCTGCGAGCCAGCAGTCCGAGCTGGTCGAGGATCGGACGCACGTAGCGTTCGACCTTGTTGCTGACGACTCCCCACCGCCAGCCGCGCGCTTCGATCGCATCGAGCAGGGCGTGCGCGCCGTCGAACAGCCGGGTGTGCACGCAGATCGATCGCTCGTACCGTTGCAGGAAGTCGGCGCGCGCCGCGTCGAAGCCGGCATCCTCGGGACGCAGGCCCAGGCCCGCGCCCAGCAGGCCGCGCGCGCCCATCGACGCGAACGGGCGCAACTGCGCGAGCGGCATCGGCGGCAATCCGCGCTCGATGCGCATCGCGTTGACGGGCGTGGCCAGGTCGGCGGCGGTATCGGCCAGCGTTCCGTCCAGGTCGAAGAAGATCGCCAGCGGCTCGCGCGGCAGCGCGGCGGCGGCGTCGATCGCGCGCGACCCGTCAGGCATCGCCGTCGACCCGCTGCAACGCGATCATGTAGTTGACGCTGACGTCCTTCGGGTCGAGCCGGTATTGACGGGTCAGCGGGTTGTACGTCAGTCCGGTCATCGCCTCGAGCTGCAGGCCATGACGCCTGGCGCTGCCGATCAGCTCCGAAGGCTTGATGAACTTGTCGTATTCGTGCGTGCCGCGCGGCAGCAGCTTCAGCACGTACTCGGCGCCGACGACCGCGAACAGGAACGCCTTGGCGTTGCGGCTGATCGTCGAGAAGAAAACGTGGCCGCCGGGACGCACGAGTCGCGCGCAGGCCTGGACGACCTTGTCCGGCTCGGGGACGTGCTCGAGCATCTCCATGCACGTGACGACGTCATAAGCGCCGGACTCGCGATCGGCGAGCGCTTCGACGGCGATCCGCTCGTAGCGGATCCGCGCGCCGGTCTCCAGCGCATGCAGCTCGGCGACGCTCAGCGCCTTGTCGGCCAGGTCGATGCCGAGGACGTCGGCATCCTTCCAGGCCATCGATTCGGCGAGGATGCCGCCGCCGCAGCCGACGTCGACGACCTTGCGTGCGGCCAGGCCGCCCGCAAGGTCTTCGATCCATCCGAGCCTCAGCGGATTGATCTCGTGCAGCGGGCGGAACTCGGACGTCGGGTCCCACCAGCGGCTGGCGATCGCCTGGAATTTGGCGACCTCGGCGGGATCGACGTTCCCGCCGGTCGCCGTGTCGATGGATTGCGAGGATGGAGTTTCGATCATAAGCGGGGCTCGTGCGGGGCAGACGCGGAATGCGGGTCGGCGACGGAAGGGCTCGCCGGACGGTGGATCGGCCGGAATCGTCCCGCCGGGACCGACCCAAGGCGATTATGCCAACCCGGACCGCAGGGCGGACGATTCGGCGCCCCGCGCCGGTGCAAAAAAAACCCCGCCCTAAGGCGGGGTCTTCACAGCGGCCCCACCTCGCGGCGGGGCTCGCTGGAGTCGAAGGCGGCCCGATCAGCGCGGACGGGTGCCGACGACCTCGATTTCCACGCGACGGTTCTTCGCGCGGCCGGCGGCGGTCTTGTTGTCCGCGACCGGTTGGCTCTTGCCTTTGCCTTCCGTGTAGACACGGTTGGCTTCGACGCCCTTGCTGACCAGGTAGGCCTTGACCGATTCGGCGCGGCGAACCGACAGCTTCTGGTTGTACGGCACCGAGCCGACGCTGTCGGTGTGGCCGACGGCGATGATCACCTCGAGCGTGACGTCCTTGAGCTTGGCGGTCAGGTCGTCGAGGCGGGTCTTGCCTTCGGGCTTGAGCGTGGCCTTGTCGAAGTCGAAGAACGCGTCAGCGGCGAACGTGACCTTCTCGCTGGTCGGCGCGGCCGGAGGCGGCGGCGGCGGGGGGGGCGGCGGCGGAGGCGGCGGCGGAGGCGGCGGGGGCGGCGGCGGTTTCGGAATCAGATCCTCATCGCAACCTTTCTGCGCGTCCGCGGGCGTCCAGAAACCAGTGCGCCAGCACAAGCCGAACGGGTCAATGACTACGTTGCCGTCCGGGCTTTGTACGTAACCCGTACCCGGAGCGGCCTTGGGACTCTGCTGAGCCAGGACCACCGACGTCGCGGACGCTGTCAGCAGCGCTGTCGCGACGACGGAAGCCAGTTTCACCGATTTCTTCATGTTTCTCCTCACGGTAGAGCAATTCCGAAGCAAGTCCGATCTCAATCGACGTCAGCCATGGCGGGTCTGAGCGTCGGCGCAGCGGCACCGACTACATCACGGCTAGCCGATCATTTCGCCGATTCGATTGTGCCATAGGCGGCTGCGTGCAACCACTTCTGATACGAGCGAGGCGGCATCTGGTTCTTCAAGTTGTCGTGTGCGAACAACAAGCCGCCCGTCCGTCCAGACATGGGTGACGTCCGTCCGCCCGCCGCAGTGGAGCAGTTGCGAAACCGGATCGAACAACGGTAGCAAGTCCGGCCGGCCCAGATCGATCGCCGTCAGGTCCGCGCGCTTACCGGTTTCGATCGAGCCGATCTCGTCGGCCAACCCCAGCGCTCGCGCGCCGGTCAGCGTGGCGGCGCGCAGCGCGTGTCGCGCGGGCCAGGCGGCCGCGTCGCCGGAGGCGCCCTTGGCCAGCAGCGCGGCCAGCCGCGTCTCGCCGAGCAGGTCGAGCCGGTTGTTGCTGGCCGCGCTGTCGGTGCCGATGCCCACCCGCACGCCGCGCTCGACGAGCCTGGCCGTCGGGCACAGGCCGCTGGCCAGCTTCAGGTTCGAATGCGGGCAATGCGCGACCGTGACCTCGTGGCGCGCCAGCAGCGCGATGTCGTCGTCGTCGAGATGGACGGCGTGGATGGCCAGCAGATCGGGACCGACGATCCCCAGCCGGGCCAGCCGTTGCAGCGGGCGGCAGCCGTGCTCGTCCAGGCCGCGCCGGATCTCGTCGGCCGTCTCGTGCACGTGGCACTGGATCGGCAGGCCCGTTTCGGCGGCCAGCGCGGCGATCTTCTCGAACGTGGCGTCGGCCACCGTGTACGGGGCGTGCGGGGCCAGCGAGAAGCGGATCAGCGGCTCGTCGCGCAGCCGGTCGCGCAACGCCAGCCCGCGCTGCAGCGCGTCGTCGGGGCCGGTCGCCCACGGCGTCGGGAACTCGACGACCGGGATGCCCAGCACCGCGCGCATGCCGAGCGTCCGCGCGGCGCGCGCCGTCTCTTCCGGAAAGAAATACATGTCGCAGAACGTCGTGACGCCGCCGCGCAGCATCTCGTGGATCGCCAGCACCGATCCGTCGAACACGAAGTCCGGCCCCAGCAAGGCCTTCTCCAGCGGCCAGATCCGCTCGGTCAGCCAGCGCTGCAGCGGCAGGTCCTCGCCGGCGCCGCGCAGCAGCGTCATGCCGGTGTGGCAATGGACGTTGACCAGGCCGGGGATCAGCAGATGGCCGGGCAGCTCGATCGGTTCGGCATCGGGCCAGCGCCGCCGGGCTTCGTCGACCGGCTCCACCGACTCGATCCGGGCGCCGTCGACGACGACCGCGTGATCGACCAGCAGCGTATCGAGCGGGTCGACGGTGGCGATCCAGGTCGGCGCGATCAGTTGCCGCGGCATCGCCGGGCTCCGGTGTGGCGGGCGGCGCGGCGCCGGCGGGCGTGCCGGGGATCGACGCTCGCGCGCGACACCGGATCGGGCATCAGGGTAAGGCTGGTTTGCATGTTAAAATTCAAAGGTTTAGGTCGGCTCTGTTCGAGGCCGGCTCGCGTGACGCCGGACGGCGGCGCCGCGCAACCCTCCTCCGATTCTGGATCAATTCCCGATGGATCAATTCGCCAAGGAAACCCTGCCGATCAGTCTCGAAGAAGAGATGCGCCGATCGTATCTCGACTACGCGATGAGCGTGATCGTCGGCCGGGCCCTGCCTGACGTGCGCGACGGCCTCAAGCCGGTGCATCGCCGTGTGCTGTTCGGCATGCACGAGATCAACAATGTCTGGAATCGGGCTCACGTCAAGTGCGCGCGCGTCGTCGGCGACGTGATGGGTAAATACCATCCGCACGGCGACGCGTCGATCTACGACACGCTGGTGCGGATGGCGCAGGACTTCTCGCTGCGCTACCTGCTGGTCGACGGGCAGGGCAACTTCGGTTCGGTCGACGGCGACAACCCGGCGGCGATGCGCTACACCGAGTGCCGGCTGCAGCGGATCGCCAACGAGCTGCTGGCCGATCTCGACAAGGAGACCGTCGACTTCCAGCCGAACTACGACGGCAAGGAGCAGGAACCGACGGTGATGCCGGCGCGGATCCCGAACCTGCTGATCAACGGCTCGTCGGGGATTGCGGTCGGCATGGCCACCAACATCCCGCCGCACAACCTGTCCGAGGTCATCGACGCCTGCCACTTGCTGCTGCGCCAGCCCGAGTCGACGATCGACGAGCTGATCGAGCTGATCCCGGCGCCCGACTTCCCGACCGCCGGGATCATCTACGGCGTGCAGGGCGTGCGCGAGGCTTATCGCAGCGGCCGCGGCCGCGTCGTGATGCGCGCGGCCACGCACTTCGAGGAGATCGACCGCGGCGCGCGCAGCGCGATCATCGTCGACGAGCTGCCGTACCAGGTGAACAAGCGAGTGCTGCAGGAGCGCATCGCCGAACTGGTCAACGACAAGAAGCTCGAGGGCATCTCCGACATCCGCGACGAGTCCGACAAGTCCGGCATGCGGGTCGTCATCGAGCTCAAGCGCGGCGAGCTGCCCGAGGTCGTGCTGAACAACCTGTACAAGCAGACGCAGTTGCAGGATTCGTTCGGCGTCAACATGGTGGCGCTGGTCGACGGCCAGCCGCGGCTGCTGAACCTCAAGCAGATGCTCGAGGCCTTCCTGTCGCACCGGCGCGAGGTCGTCACGCGGCGTACCGTGTACGAGCTGCGCAAGGCGCGCGAACGCGGCCACGTGCTCGAAGGGCTGGCCGTGGCGATCGCCAACGTCGACGAGATGATCGAGCTGATCAAGTCGTCGCCGACGCCGCCGATCGCCAAGGAGCGCCTGATGGCCCGCCACTGGCCGGCGGGGCTCGCGCAGCAGATGGTCGCGCGGGCGGGGCTCGACATCACGGCCTTCCGCCCGGACGGCATGGATCCGGCGCTGGGCCTGCAGCCGCTCGGGCCGGACCAGCAACCGTCCGACGCCGTGTACCGGCTGTCCGAGACGCAAGCGCAGGAAATCCTGCAGATGCGGCTGCAGCGGCTGACCGGCCTCGAGCAGGACAAGATCGTCACCGAGTATCGCGAGGTCGTCGACCAGATCGTCGATCTGCTGGACATCCTGGCGCGGCCCGAGCGCGTCACGCAGATCATTCACGACGAGCTGTCGGCCGCGCGCGCCGAATTCGGCGACGCGCGCCGCTCGGTCATCGAGCTGAACGCGACCGAGCTGGGCACCGAGGACCTGATCACGCCGCAGGACATGGTCGTGACGCTGTCGCACGCCGGCTACGTCAAGAGCCAGCCGCTGACCGAGTACCGCGCCCAGCGCCGCGGCGGGCGCGGCAAGCAGGCGACGGCGACCAAGGACGAGGACTGGATCGACCAGTTGTTCATCGCCAACACGCACGACTACATCCTGTGCTTCTCGAATCGCGGGCGCGTCTACTGGCTGAAGGTCTGGGAGGTGCCGCAGGGCACGCGCGCGTCGCGCGGCCGGCCGATCGTCAACCTGTTCCCGCTGGCCGACGGCGAGAAGATCACCGTCGTGCTGCCGATCAAGGCGTTCGACGACCATCACTACGTGTTCATGGCGACCAGCCTGGGCACCGTCAAGAAGACGCCGCTGTCCGATTTCTCCAATCCGCGCAAGGCCGGCATCATCGCCGTCGACCTGGATCCGGGCGACTACCTGATCGGCGCGGCGGTCACCGACGGCGGCCATGACGTGATGCTGTTCTCCGACGCCGGCAAGGCCGTGCGCTTCGACGAGAACGACGTGCGGCCGATGGGACGCGCGGCGCGCGGCGTGCGCGGCATGAACCTCGAGGACGGGCAGCGGCTGATCGCGATGCTGGTCGCGACCGACGAGGCGCAGTCGGTGCTGACCGCCACCGAGAACGGCTACGGCAAACGCACGCCGATCGCCGAGTACACGCGGCACGGCCGCGGCACCAAGGGCATGATCGCGATCCAGACCTCCGATCGCAATGGCCGCGTGGTCGCGGCGGTGCTCGTCGACGAACGCGACGAGATCATGCTGATCACGACCGGCGGCGTGCTGGTGCGCACGCGGGTGGCCGAGATCCGTGAGATGGGCCGCGCTACGCAGGGCGTCACGCTGATCGCGATCGACGAGGGCACGAGCCTGTCCGGCGTGCAGCGCGTCATCGAATCCGATGCGCTCGAGGAGGCGGCGGCGGTCGATGCGGGTGACGGCGCCGCGGGCGGCGGGGCGGACGACGGCGCGACCGGGCGCGGCGAGGGGCCGGGCGACGGCGGCGCGTCGGGCGGCTCCGCGTCGGCGCCACCGGACGATGGCGACGGCGCGGCCTGAGGTTGTGGTCTGAAGCTGTGCCCCGGCGGCGCGCGTGCCGCCGATTTTCGGCGGATGACGCCGCCGCGCTTTTGATACGATCGGCGGCCGACAGGCGGACGCGGCGCGTGCGCGCGGCCATCATCCAGGAGTTCGAACGCAGCCATGGCTGAGCATCCATTCCACGAGGACGCGCCGTCCCCGGCGCCGGCGATCTCGCCGCATGAAGTCGAGCAGCGGCTGGCGGCGCTGCGCGTGTCGATCGACGAGATCGACCGGACGATCGTCGAGGCCTTGAACCGCCGCGCCGGGCTGGCGATCGAGGTCGGCGAGGTCAAGAAGCTGACCGAGGCGCCCGTGTACCGGCCCGAGCGCGAGGCGCAGATCATGGCGCGCCTGCGCGAGCGTAACCCGGGGCCGCTGCCGGGGGCGGCGATCGAGGGGATCTATCGCGAGATCATCTCGGCGTGCCGCGAGATCGAGCGCCGGATGCGCGTCGCCTTCCTCGGGCCGCCGGGGACGTTCTCCGAGCTGGCGCTGCACAAGCATTTCGGATCGGCCGTCGACACGGTGCCGTGCGCGTCGATCGACGAGGTGTTTCGGGCGACACAGGCCGGCAGCGCCGATTTCGGCATCGTTCCGATCGAGAACTCATCCGAAGGCGCGGTCAACCGCTCGCTGGACCTGTTCCTGCAGTCGCCGCTGCTGATCAGCGGCGAGGTGTCGCTGCCGGTGCAGCACAATCTGCTGTCGCTCAGCGGCGAGCTGGCCGGCGTCAAGCGCGTGTGCGCGCACGCGCAGGCGCTCGCGCAGTGCCAGGGCTGGCTGGACCACCATGCGCACGGCATCGAGCGCGTGCCGGTCGCGAGCAATGCCGAGGGCGCGCGGCTTGCGTCGGTCGAGCCCGGCACCGCGGCGATCGCCGCCGGCATCGCCGCCTCGCGCTACGGCCTGCAGTTCATCGCCCACCACATCCAGGATGATCCGAACAACCGCACGCGTTTCGCGGTGATCGGCCACTACGCGTGCGCGCCGTCGGGCGACGACCAGACCTCGATGATCCTGTCGGTGCCCGATCGGGCCGGCGCCGTGCATTCGCTGATCGAGCCGCTGGCGCGGCACGGCGTGTCGATGAAGCGCTTCGAGTCGCGGCCGGCGCGCCAGGGTTTCTGGGAGTACTACTTCTACATCGACGTCATCGGCCACAGTGAGGACCCGCCGATCAAGGCGGCGCTGGCCGAGCTGCGCGCCAATGCCGCGTTCTGCAAGCTGATCGGATCGTATCCGCGCGCCAGGCAATGAACGTCGAACCGGATCGCCAGTTCACCGGCGACGATCGCGCGTTTCCGGCCGCCGGCTCCGCGCCGTCGGCCGATCCGCATTTCGAACGCGTGGCGATCATCGGCGTCGGCCGACGGCTTCCAGCGCCGGCTCGAGCGGCTGCGGCAGGCGCTGCAGCGCGTCGATCGCCAGGCCCTGGTCGACGAGCTGGCGTATGCCAGCCAGTGGCGGCAGAGGCTGGACGGCGTGGCCTGAGCGGCGGTTCGTGGGTGGGGCAGTTCCTGAGCGGCGGCGCGGCCTGCAGGCGGTGCGGCCCCCGCGCTGCGCGATTCC
Organism: Burkholderiaceae bacterium; assembly: GCA_047605425.1. Lineage (GTDB taxonomy): Bacteria > Pseudomonadota > Gammaproteobacteria > Burkholderiales > Burkholderiaceae_E > JAKPAM01. Next base: position 13,343 of record JASGFT010000028.1, read on the forward strand.
GTGCGGCGAGACTCCGTGCGGCGAGACCGCCGATGGCGAGACCCGGGCGCCGGTGCCGGACCGGATGCCGGCGCGATCAGGCGTCGGGGCAGTACAGGCCGTGCAGTCCGGGGTGGACGATCCGGAAGTAGTAATCAGCCAGTTGCCGCAGCTCGGCGCTCACTTCGGGCGGAAAACCGGCGCGGTGCGGTCGGTCGCCCTCGAGCAGCGAACGGAACTCGACGAGCATCCGCAGCGGGTCGCTCCAGACCGAGGCCAGGCGCACGAGCACGTGCGGGTAGCCGCGGCGCAGCGCGATCAGGCGCAGCGTCGAGGGCAGCGTATCGAGCAGGGCCAGCGTCGCGGCATTCAGCGCGAATCCGCGCGCGCCCGGACCGCCGCCGCGCGGGCGATCGCCGCGTCCGGCCGGGGCGTCCGATGCGCTGTGGCTAGAATGTCGTCTTTGCTCCATGTCGCGCCGATTCGCGTGAGGTCGGTTCCGATGATCCGGTCAGACGGCAATGTCTGCGGCGATAACCGGCACAGCTTGGGTCTTCGCGACCCGTGATTCCAGGAATTTGTTCATGCCCAGCAGCTTCGACGTCGGCCCCGGCGGCCGTTTGTCCGGACGCATTCGCGTGCCCGGCGACAAATCGATCTCGCATCGATCGATCATGCTCGGCGCGCTGGCCGACGGCGTGACCGAGGTCAGCGGCTTTCTCGAGGGCGCTGACGCGATCTCGACGATGAACATCTTCCGCGCGATGGGCGTATCGATCGACGGGCCGAGCGACGGCCGGGTCACCGTGCGCGGCGTCGGCATCGACGGCCTGCGCGCGCCGGCGGTCGACCTGGACTGCGGCAATGCCGGGACCGCGATGCGCCTGCTGATGGGGCTGCTGTGCGGGCAGGCGTTCGATACGGTGCTGGTCGGCGACGAGTCGCTGACGCGCCGGCCGATGCGGCGGGTCGCCGAGCCGCTCGAGCGGATGGGCGCGCGGATCACGACGCGCGACGGTTGTCCGCCGGTCCGGCTGCACGGCGGCGGCGCGCTGCGCGGCATCCATTACGCGATGCCGATGGCCAGCGCGCAGGTCAAGTCGGCGGTGCTGCTGGCCGGGCTGTACGCCGACGGCGTGACCTCGGTCACCGAGCCGGCGCCCACGCGCGATCACACCGAGCGGATGCTGGCCGGCTTCGGCGTGGTCGTCGAGCGCGACGGGGCGACCGCTTCGGTGCGCGGCGGGCAGCGGCTGCGGGCGGCGCGCATCGACGTGCCGGCCGACATTTCGTCGGCGGCCTTCTTCCTGGTCGGCGCCTCGATCGCCGAAGGCGCCGACCTGGTGCTCGAGCACGTCGGCATCAACCCGACGCGCACTGGCATCCTCGACATCCTGCGGCTGATGGGGGCCGACATCGAGACGCTGGCCACGCGCGAGGTCGGCGGCGAGCCGGTCGCCGATCTGCGGGTGCGCGGCGCCCGGCTGCGCGGTATCGACGTGCCGCCCGAACTGGTGCCGCTGGCGATCGACGAGTTTCCGGCGCTGTTCGTCGCCGCGGCCTGCGCCGACGGCCGCACGACGGTCACCGGCGCCGAAGAGCTGCGGGTCAAGGAGTCGGACCGGATCGCCGTGATGGCCGACGGCCTGAACGCGCTCGGCGCGCGCGCGACGCCGACGCCGGACGGCATGGTCATCGAAGGGCGGGGCGGCGAACCGACGGCGTTCGGCGGCGGGCGGATCGCCTCGCACGGTGATCACCGGATCGCGATGGCGTTCGCGATGGCGGCGCTGCGCGCCGACGCGCCGATACGGATCGACGATACCGACAACGTCGCGACCTCGTTTCCGGGCTTCCCGTCGCTGGCGGCGCGGGCCGGCCTGTCGATCGAAGCGCGCGCCGCCGGCGCGCCCGATCGGGCGAGGGCGTGATGATCGATGCCGATCCGACGGCGCCGGTCGTGACGATCGACGGGCCGACCGCGTCCGGCAAGGGGACGATCGCGCAGCAGGTGGCGCGGGCGCTCGGCTGGCACTACCTCGATTCGGGCGCGCTGTACCGACTGGTCGCGCTGGACGTCGTGCGCGGCGGCGTCGATCCGGCCGATGACGGTCGGCTGGTCGCGATCGCGCACGCGCTGCAGCCCTGGTTCGCCGAGGGACGGATCCGGCTGGGCCGGCCGAGCGCGGGTCCGGGCGAGGCCGGCCACGAGGACGTCACCGATGCGATCCGCGCTGAAGCCGTCGGCCAGATGGCGTCGCGGATCGCCGTCGTGCCGGCGCTGCGCGACGCGCTGCTCGCGCTGCAGCACTCGTTCCGGCAGGCGCCGGGGCTGGTCGCGGACGGGCGCGACATGGGGACCGTCGTGTTCCCCGACGCGGGGCTCAAGGTGTTCCTGACGGCCAGCGCCGAGTCCCGCGCGCGGCGCCGATATAAGCAGTTGATGGAAAAGGGATTTTCTGCTAGCCTGGAGGGTCTCTTGCTGGATCTTCAGCAGCGGGATGCGCGCGATTCCCAGCGCAGCACCGCGCCGCTGAAGCCGGCGGAGGGGGCTTTCGTGCTCGACTCGACGCAGCTCGACATCGATCAGACGGTGCGCGCGGTGCTCGACGAAGCCGATCGCCGACGGATGGGACAGACGGTATCGACGCGATCCCGCGCCGGGTGATGGCCGGGACGGGCCGATCCGGCCGTTCCCGTTCTGGGGCTGGCGAGCCGCGCGGTCGCGCACCGCTCGTTCGGCCATTGGTGCAACTCCGCTGGGTTGCCGCGACCAACGCGTCCGCCGTCCGTCATGCCGGGGCGGGCCGTGGCGTCGGCCTTCCGGCGTGCTGACGAGATCAATTAATTGAGTACCACTGCAATCAACGAAACGACCAACAAGCCCAGCGCCGCGCCGATGGAGAGCTTCGCAGAGCTTTTCGAAGAGTCGATGTCGCGCCAGGTGATGCGCTCGGGGGAGGTCATCACCGCCGAGGTCGTTCGGATCGATCACAACTTCGTCGTCGTCAATGCCGGCCTGAAGTCCGAGAGCTACATCGACATCGAAGAATTCTATGACGATCGGGGCGAGCTCGACGTCAAGGAAGGCGATTACGTTTCGGTCGCGATCGACGCGCTGGAAAACGGCTACGGCGAGACGCGCCTGTCGCGCGACCGCGCCAAGCGCCTGGCCGCGTGGATCAGCCTCGAGAAGGCGCTGGACAGCGGCGACCTGGTCAACGGCACGATCACCGGCAAGGTCAAGGGCGGCCTGACCGTCATGACCAACGGCATCCGCGCGTTCCTGCCCGGCTCGCTGATCGACATGCGTCCGGTCAAGGACACGTCGCCGTACGAAGGCAAGACGCTCGAGTTCAAGGTCATCAAGCTCGATCGCAAGCGCAACAACGTCGTGCTGTCGCGCCGCGCCGTCATCGAACTGACGCAGGGCGAAGAGCGCGCCAAGCTGCTCGAGACGCTGTCCGAAGGCGCGATCGTCAAGGGCGTGGTCAAGAACATCACCGACTACGGCGCGTTCATCGACCTGGGCGGCATCGACGGCCTGCTGCACATCACCGACATGGCATGGCGCCGCGTGCGTCATCCGTCCGAGGTGCTGTCGGTCGGCCAGGAAGTCACGGCCAAGGTGCTCAAGTTCGACCAGGAGAAGAACCGCGTCTCGCTCGGCGTCAAGCAGCTCGGCGACGACCCGTGGGTCGGCATCGCCCGCCGCTACCCGACCGGCACCCGGATGTTCGGCAAGGTCACCAACATCACCGACTACGGCGCGTTCGTCGAGATCGAGCCGGGCATCGAGGGTCTGGTGCACGTGTCCGAGATGGATTGGACGAACAAGAACGTCAACCCGGGCAAGATCGTGTCGCTGGGCGACGAGGTCGAGGTCATGGTGCTCGAGATCGACGAGGATCGTCGCCGGATCTCGCTGGGCATGAAGCAGTGCCGCGCCAACCCGTGGGAAGAGTTCTCGGACAACCATCGCAAGGGCGACAAGGTCCAGGGCACGATCAAGTCGATCACCGACTTCGGCGTGTTCATCGGCCTGCCGGGCGGCATCGACGGCCTGGTCCACCTGTCCGACCTGTCGTGGAACAAGCCGGGCGAGGAAGCCGTGCGCGAGTTCAAGAAGGGCGACGAGGTCGGCGCCGTCGTGCTGGCGATCGACACCGAGCGCGAGCGCATCTCGCTGGGCATCAAGCAGCTCGAGGGTGATCCGTTCAACAGCTACGCCGGCCAGCACGAGAAGGGCGCGATCGTCCGCGGCAAGGTCCGCAGTGTCGATCCGAAGGGTGCGGTCATCGACCTCGGCGGCGACACCGACGGCTACCTGCGGGCGTCCGAGATCTCGCGCGACCGCGTCGAGGATGCGCGCAATCACCTGAAGGAAGGCGACGAGGTCGAGGCGATGATCGTCAACGTCGATCGGAAGAACCGTTCGATCAACCTGTCGATCAAGGCCAAGGACAACGTCGAGACGGCCGAGACGCTGCAGCGGATCGCCGCCGAATCGTCGGCGGTCAGCGGCACGACCAACCTGGGCGCGCTGCTGCGTGCGAAACTGGACCACCAGAACAACTCGTAAGCCGCCGTCAGGCGGACCGTTCCCCCGATGATGATCGACGACCCGAACGACGTACAGGAAGGCGACGACAAGCATCCGACGATGACCAAGTCGGAGTTGATCGCGCGGCTGGCCGAGCGCTATCCGCAGCTCGTCGCCAAGGACGCGGAGTTCGCGGTCAAGACCATCCTCGATGCGATGAGCAAGACCTTGTCCGAAGGTCGTCGCATCGAGATCCGGGGGTTCGGCAGTTTCGCGCTGTCGCATCGGCCGCCCCGCATCGGCCGCAATCCCAAGTCCGGCGAGCGCGTGCTGGTGCCCGAAAAACGGGTGCCGCACTTCAAGCCGGGCAAGGAGTTGCGCGAGCGGGTCGACGCTGCGATCAAATCGTGATCGGGCGGACGCCTGCCCGCCGGTTGCGGTCATAATGACGCCGTGGTGCCCGCCCCGGGCGCCGCTCTGAGACAACGGGATGCGCGGATGCGCCTGATTTCCTGGATTTTCCGGATCTTCTTGTTCCTGGTCGCGCTGGGGTTCGCGGTGACCAATACGACGGCGACCGATCTGCATTTCTTCGGCATGGAGACCGTCTGGCGCGCGCCGCTGGTCATCTTCCTGCTGCTGTTCTTCGCGGCCGGCACCGTCATGGGCCTGCTGGCCGTGTTTCCGATGCTGTTCCGCTACCGCCGCGAGATCGGCAAGCTGCGCAAGGAGCTGAAGCTCAACGCGCAACCGGCGACGCCGCCGGTGCCGCCGTCGGCCGACGTGCCCGCGTCGTCGATGGGCATCGATCCGACCGCGCCGACGCGCCTGGGCGTCTGAGCGCGCCCGGTCCCCGAGCAAGACGCGCGACGCGAAATCCGCATGGAGTTCCAGGCCTGGTGGTTGCTGGTGATCCCGCTGTTCTTCGGGCTCGGATGGATCACGTCGCGGTTCGACCAGAAGAGCGTCCAGCGCGAGAACCGCCATCTGCCGGACGCCTACTTCAAGGGGCTCAATTTCCTGCTCAGCGAGCAGTCGGACAAGGCGATCGACGCGTTCATCGACGTCGTGCGGTTGGACCCGGACACGATCGAACTGCATTTCGCGCTCGGCAACCTGTTCCGTCGCCGCGGCGAGTCCGACCGCGCGATCCGCGTCCACCAGAACCTGATCGAGCGCGGCGACCTGGACCCGAGCCAGCGTGAGCACGCGCTGTTCGAGCTCGGGCAGGATTACCTGAAGGCCGGGCTCATCGATCGGGCCGAGGATGCGTTCAATCGCCTCGAAGGCACCGAGTACGGCGCCGCGGCGCTGAAGTTCCGGCTCGAGATCGTGCAGATGGTGCGCGACTGGCCGCAGGCGATCGAGCTGGCCGAACGCCTGGACCGGGTCGCCGGCGATTCGCACCATCGGCAGATCTGTCACTTCCACTGCGAGCTGGCCGTCAAGGCGCAGGCCTCGGACGAGGCGAGCGCGCGCGAGCTCGCGGCGGTCCATCTGGAGAACGCGCTGCGCGCCGATCCGCGTCATCCGCGGCCGCGCCTGCTGCAGGGGCAGCAGGCGCTGGCCGACGGCGATCCGGCCTCGGCCGTCAAGGCGTTCCAGCACGTGGCGATCGACCGGCCCGACTACCTGGCGCTGGTCGCGCGAGATTGGATCGAGGCGCATCGGGCCGTCGGCAAGCTCGCGCAGGGTATCGACGGGCTCGAGGGGCTGATGCACGAGAGCGCGTCGATCGACGTGCTGGCGGCCGTGGCCGGCGCGCGCAGCGAGCGCGATGGTCCGGACGCCGCGCTGGCCTGGGCATCGAACGATCTGCGCGAATCGCCGTCGCTGCTGGGCCTGGCGACGCTGCTGCAGATGCGCGCGCCGTTCGCGCCGCCGCAGGAACGTGAAGAGATCGCGCTCGTGCAGAAGCTGATCCACGATCAGGTCCGCAGGCTGTCGCGCTACCAGTGCCAGCATTGCGGCTTCAAGGCGCGGCAGTTCTACTGGCAGTGCCCCGGATGCAATCGCTGGGATACGTATTCGCCGCGCCGTAGCGAGGAGTTGGAACGTGCCTGAACGAAGCCGCCGTGCGGCCGCCGATGGCGGCCCGGTCCCCGTGCGCGCCGACGACGGGCGTGCCGACGACGCGCCGGCGCGCGTCGATCTGTCGGCGGCCCGCGTGCTGGTCGTCGGCGACGTGATGCTCGACCGCTACTGGTTCGGCGACGTGTCGCGGATCTCGCCCGAGGCGCCGGTGCCGGTCGTGCGGGTCACGCGCGACGACGAACGGCTCGGCGGCGCGGCCAACGTCGCGCGCAACCTGGTCTCGCTCGGCGCTGGCGCCGTGCTGATGGGCGTCGTCGGCGACGACGAGCCCGGCCGCTGCGTGCGCCGGATGGCCGAGGACCTGGGCATCGACGCGCGCCTGTCGATCGACGCGACGCTGCCGACGACCGTCAAGCTGCGGGTCGTCGGCCGCCAGCAGCAGTTGCTGCGCATCGATTTCGAGCAGGCGCCGTCCGAGCAGGTGCTGGCCGACAAGGCGCTGCAGGTCGAGCAGACGCTGCCCGACGTCGACGTCGTCGTGCTGTCCGACTACGGCAAGGGCGCGCTGAACAAGGTCGAGCGCTTCATCCGCTCCGCCGTCGCGGCCGGCAAGCCGGTGGTCGTCGATCCGAAGGGCGACGACTACGCGCGCTACCGCGGCGCGACGATGCTGACGCCGAACCGCGCCGAGTTGCGCGAGGTCGTCGGCCGCTGGCGCGACGAGGCCGACCTGGTCGCGCGCGCGCAGCGCCTGCGCGAATCGCTGGACCTGCGCATGCTGCTGGTCACCCGCTCGGAAGAAGGCATGAGCCTGTTCACCGACGACGGTGTGGTCAACGTGCCGGCCCAGGCGCGCGAGGTATACGATGTCTCCGGCGCCGGCGATACCGTCGTCGCCGTGCTGGCGGCGATGCTGGCGGTCGGGCGCACACCGCGCCAGGCGATGGCGCTGGCCAATCGCGCCGGCGGCATCGTCGTGGGCAAGCTGGGCACGGCCGCGGTCAGCGCCGACGAGCTGTTCGACGGTCTGGCATGATCCGGGGCGGTTCGTCCCGGCGGCGCCGCGACGCGCCGTCGGCCATGGCGACACGAGCGGCGACGCGAGTGGGGACGACCGGCGATCGACTAGACGCGCGACGCGTTCAAGACAGGGGATTCGAGTGATCATCGTTACCGGCGCTGCGGGGTTCATCGGCAGCAATCTGGTCAAGGCCTTGAACGACCGCGGCGAGCAGGACATCCTGGCGGTCGACAACCTGACCCGCGCGGACAAGTTCCACAACCTGGTCGACTGCGCGATGGTCGACTACCTGGACAAGACGCAGTTGCTGGCGGCGCTGCCGGCGCTGGCCGATGGTTCGTGGCCGGGGCTGGCCGCGCTGTCCGGCGACGCGAAGCGGATCCGCGCCATCTTTCACCAGGGCGCCTGCTCGGACACGATGCAGACCGACGGCCGCTACATGATCGAGAACAACTTCCGGTATTCGCAGGCGCTGCTCGCGTTCGCGCAGCAGCATGGGATTCCGCTGATCTACGCGTCGTCGGCGGCCACTTACGGCGGATCCCGGCGCTTCGTCGAGGAGCCCGAGTTCGAGCGGCCGCTGAACGTCTACGGCTATTCGAAGCTGCTGTTCGACCAGATCGTGCGGCGCCGGCTCGACGGCTCGCCGTCGGCGCCGATCGTCGGGCTGCGCTACTTCAACGTCTACGGTCCGCGCGAAACGCATAAAGGCCGGATGGCCTCGGTGGCCTTCCACAATTTCAACCAGTTCCGCGCCGAGGGCAGCGTCAAGCTGTTCGAGGGATGGGACGGCTGGCCGGCCGGCGGGCAGTCGCGCGACTTCATCCACGTCGACGACGTCGTCAAGGTCAACCTGTTCTTCTTCGATCGCGCCGAGCGCGGCGAGCCGGTCAGCGGCGTGTTCAACTGCGGGACCGGGCACGCGCAGCCGTTCAACGACATCGCGACGACCGTCGTCAACGCGTTGCGCGAGCAGCAGGGCCAAGCGCCGCTGACGCTGGCCGAGCAGGTCCAGGCCGGGCTGCTCGAATACATCCCGTTTCCCGAGGCGCTCAAGGGCAAGTACCAGAGCTTCACGCAGTCCGAGATGGACCGCCTGCGCGCCGTCGGCTACGACGAGCCGTTCCTCACCGTGCAGCAGGGCGTCAGCCGCTACGTGTCATGGCTGTCCCGGGCACGCTGAGCCCCCGCGAGGGCCGCGTCAGCCTCTATTGGCGGCTGACGCGGATGCACAAGCCGATCGGCATCCTGCTGCTGCTGTGGCCGACGCTGTGGGCGGTCTGGATCGCCGCCGGCGGCCGGCCCGCGCCGTACCTGCTGTTCGCGTTCGTCACCGGCACCGTGCTGATGCGCGCGGCCGGCTGCGCGATCAACGACTGGGCCGACCGCGATTTCGATCGCCACGTGCAGCGGACCCGCGATCGTCCGCTGACGGCCGGCAAGCTGCATTCGTGGGAAGCGGTGATGGTGTTCGTCGTGCTGTCGCTGCTGTCGCTGCTGCTGATCCTGCCGTTCAACGGCTTGACGTTCGCGCTGGCGTTCGTCGGCGCCTTCCTGGCCGGCAGCTATCCGTTCACCAAGCGCTTCCTGGCGATTCCGCAGGCGTACCTGGGCGTGGCGTTCGGCTTCGGCATCCCGATGGCGTTCGCCGCGACGCTCGGCGCGCTGCCGCCGGTGGCCTGGGTGATGCTGCTGGCCAACGTGTTCTGGGCGGTCGCTTATGACACCGAATACGCGATGGTCGATCGCGACGACGACCTGAAGATCGGCATCCGCACGTCGGCGATCACCTTCGGCCGCTTCGACGTGGCGGCGGTGATGGTCTGTTATGCGCTGACGCTGGCGCTGCTGGCCGTGGCCGGCGCGATGGCCGGGCGCGGCGCCTGGTACGGCGCGGGCCTGCTGGTCGCGGCCGGCATGGCGATCCATCATGGACGGCTGATCCGCACGCGCTCGCGCGAAGGCTGCTTCCGGGCGTTCAACCAGAACAACTGGCTCGGCGCGGCGATCTTCGTCGGTCTGGCGCTCGATTACGCGATGGCGTGACGGCCGGTCGACGGATGGCCGGCGGGCTGCGAACGATCCGGGTCGACGGATGGCCGGCGGGCTGCGAACGATCCGGGTCGACGGATGGCCGGTGGGCTGCGAACGATCCGGGTCGACGAATGACCGGTGCGCGCCGAACGGTCCGCGCCGACGACCGATCCCCACGATGACGAACGACGAAGAGGAGAACCGAGCATGAGCGTGGACTTCAAGCAGTGGATCGGCAAGACCGAGACCCAGGTCGACACGGTGACCGCCTATCCGGTGGCGGCGATGTCGGCGACGCTGGACTGGCCGAACGAGAGGCCGCCGGCCGGCACGCCCTTGCCGCTGCTCTGGCACTGGCTGTACTTCCTGCCGGTCGCGCCGCAGTCGCAGATCGGTCCCGACGGGCATCCGCAGCGCGGCGGGTTCCTGCCGCCGATCGAGCTGCCGCGGCGCATGTGGGCCGGCAGCCAGATCCGGTTCAACGGGCCGCTGAAGGTCGGCGACGTGCTGTCGCGCACGTCGACGATCATCGACGTCACCGAGAAGTCGGGCCGCACCGGCACGCTGGTCTTCGTCAAGGCTCGCCACGACCTGCGCCGCCAGGGCGAGTCCGACGTGTTGCTCGAGGAGTTCCACGACATCGTCTATCGCCCGGCGCCGTCGCCCGGCGACAAGGCCCCGCCGCCGGCCAAGGCGCCCGAGACGCGCGCGTGGGAGCGCCGCATCGTGCCGGACGACGTGCTGCTGTTCCGCTACTCGGCGCTGACGTTCAACGGCCACCGGATCCACTACGATCGCCGCTATACGACGACCGTCGAGGGTTACCCCGGCCTGATCGTCCATGGCCCGCTGCAGGCGACGCTGCTGCTCGATCTGCTGCGCCGGCAGATGCCGCAGGCCGACGTGGCCGCGTTCGAGTTCCGCGCGATGCGGCCGATCTTCGACATCAACCCGTTCAGCGTCTGCGGCCAGCCGTCGCCGGACGGCCGCACGATCCGGCTGTGGACGCAGGATCACGAAGGCTGCCTGTCGATGGACGCGACGGTGACGCTGCGCTGACGGAGACCGTTATGGCTGACGCTTACCCCCGTACTTATCTGTTCGTCCCGGCCAACCGGCCCGAGCGCTTCGACAAGGCGCTGGCCGCCGGCGCCGACGCGGTGATCATCGACCTCGAGGACGCGGTGTCGCCGGCCGACAAGGACGCCGCCCGCGCCGGCCTGGCGACCTGGCTGGCCGCGTTCGCCGGCGACCGCCAGCGCCTGCTGGTGCGGATCAACGACGGATCGACGCCGTGGTTCGCCGACGACCTGCAGATGGTCGCGCGCTTTCGCTGGCAGGCCGTGATGCTGCCCAAGGTCGAGACGCCCGAGCAGGTCGCGCGCGTGGTCGGCGCGCTCGGCCCGCAGGGCAGGGTGGTGCCGCTGATCGAGTCGGCGGCCGGCGTGCTCAACGTCGAGGCCGTCGCCCGCGCGCCCGGCGTGCAGCGGCTGGCGTTCGGCACGCTCGACTACGCGCTCGACGTCGGCCTGTCCGGCGACGAGCGCGGCTTCATCGAGCCGTCGACGCGGATCGCGCTGGCCTCGCGCGTCGCCGGCATCGCGCCGCCGGTGGCGGGCGTCACGCCCGACATCCAGGACGAGCGGCGGCTGCTCGACGAGCTGGCGTTCGCGAGGGCCTTCGGCTTCACGTCCAAGCTGTGCATCCATCCGAAGCAGGTGGCGCCGATCCATACGGCGCTGGCGCCGTCGGCGGCCGACGTCGAATGGGCCAGGCGCGTGCTGGCCGCCGTCGAAGGATCGAGCGGCGCCGTGCAGCTCGACGGCAAGATGATCGACCGGCCGGTGCTGTTGAAGGCGCAGGCGATCCTGGCGGCCGCGCCGTAGCCTTCGTTCAGTCGCCCTGGGGCGGCCGCGAGCTCGCCCGCGGGTTCGGATAGCGCAGCCGTCGCGGGCGGGCCGGGGCGCTCGGGCCCGCCTGCTCGAGCAGCGCTTCGCGCTTGCGCAGCTCGAGCTTGGCGATCTGCGCGCGGTGCACTTCGTCTGGGCCGTCGGCGAGCCGCAGCAGGCGCGCCGTCGCATAAGCGCTGGCCAGGCCGACGTCGTTGTTGGTGCCGCCGCCGCCATAAGCCTGGATCGCCCAGTCGACGATCTTGCAGGCCATCGCCGGCGCGGCCACCTTGATCATCGCGATCTCGGCTTTCGCGGCCTTGTTGCCGACGGTGTCCATCATGTGGGCCGCCTGCAGGGTCAGCAGGCGAGCCTGATCGATCAGGATGCGCGACTCGGCGATGCGTTCGGACCAGACGTCGAAGCGGATGATCGGCTTGCCGAACGCCTCCCGCGTCAAGCCCTGGTCGCACATCGTCGCCAATGCGCGTTCGGCCAGGCCGACCAGGCGCATGCAATGGTGGATGCGTCCCGGGCCGAGGCGCCCTTGGGCGATCTCGAAACCGCGTCCCTCGCCGAGCAGCAGGTTCGACGCCGGAACGCGGACGTTCTCGAAGATCACCTCGGATGCGCGGTCGGGCACGCCGTAGAAGCCGAAGACGGCCAGCGGGCGCACGATCGTCACGCCCGGCGCGTCCATCGGCACCAGGATCATCGACTGCTGGCGATGGACGTCCGGATCATCGGGCTTGGTCTTGCCCATGAAGATCGCGATCTTGCAGCGCGGGTCGGTGGCGTTGGTCGTGTACCACTTGTGGCCGTTGATCACGTACTCGTCGCCGTCGCGAACGATCGACGAACGGATGTTGGTCGCGTCGCTCGACGCGACCGCCGGCTCGGTCATCGCGAAGCACGAACGGATCTCTCCGGCCAGCAGCGGCTCGAGCCAGCGCGCCTTGTGCTCGGCGGTGCCGTAGCGCTCGAGCACTTCCATGTTGCCCGTGTCCGGCGCCGAGCAATTGAACACCTCGGGTGCCAGGTGCGAGCGGCCCTTGACTTCGCACAGCGGTGACGACAAAGCGATCCTCGCGGCCCGTCATGACCTCTACCTGCAAGCCCGTGAGCGCAACCCCCTGCGATGGTCTGGCCACACACGCGACTGGTCGCCGATCGACGCCGTCACTCTCAACCCTGAGCGCGATTCGATCGTCAACATGGAGTCCCATACTCACACGTTAGCCGCATGACCGAGGCGACAAGTAGCTTGACACGCGCCGATTCACATACGGCTATCGGCCGTACGTTCGCCACTCGGAGTTCGCGGCGTGGCGAGATGCCTGGGGAGTCTAGAGGCTCGTTCAAAGATCGTCCAGAATATTGGTTCATAGTTGATACTTTAAGAATCACTATGACTGATCTATGATTCGTCTTTCACGCGGATACGCCATCCCGATGCCCAGGAAGTTCGTTACCGATTCGACGGTCCACACGCTGGTGCTGGAGCGCCTCGACGTCTGGGGGCGTTGCATCCACGCGCAGCGGGTCCGCCAGCGGATCACCGCGATCGAACTGGCCGAACGCATGCAGGTTTCGCGGGCCACGGTCCAGCGGTTGGAGCGCGGTGATCCGGGAGCCGCCGTTTCGGCCTACCTGACTGCATTGCTGGTGCTGGGCGTTTTCGATCTGGCCGTTCCGGAGTTGGAGTCGAGTCTGTGGTCGGACCCGCCGCGCCTGCGGGTCAAGCCGACTGGCGCGCAGCGTTCGCGAGCGCGGGATGACGATGATTTCTAGGGCGCTCAGCGCTCCGGTCGGGGCGGGCGCCGCCGAGCGTTGCTATGTTTACGTGCAACGGCCGGATACCGGCCAGTGGGTGACCGTCGGTCGCTATCGTCTCGAGGCCGGTTCAGTGTCAGGCGCGTTCCTCTATGCGCCAAGCTATATCGAAGCGGGATTCACATGGTCCATCGATCCGGTAAACCTGCCGTTGCAGCCCGAGCGGGACCTTCCCGCCACGCGTTACGGCGGTTTGCACGACGTATTGCGCGATGCCTGTCCGGATGCTTGGGGGCAAGCGCTGTTGCGTCGCGCGCATGGGTTGCCCGAGAACACATCCGTGCTGCGTTACCTGATGCTGGCGGGTAATGCCGACCGTTGGGGCGCTCTGGCGGTCGGGCGCCAGCGCGTGGCCTCGGTCGCGCATCTGGCCTCGCCGCCGTTGCCGAAGCTTGCGTCGCTGGTACGTGAACTCGAAGCCATGGCTGATGGCCGCCCGCCGTTGGACGCCGGATTGCGGCGCCGGCTGGTGCAGACGGCAAGCGTGGGCGGGGCCCGGCCGAAAGCGACGGTTCGCGATGCCGAGGGCGAACTTTGGCTGGCCAAGCCGAGACTGCGCACCGATCCGACCGACATCCCTTGCCTCGAACACGTCGCACAGTGCTGGGGGCGCGACAGCGGCCTCGATTTCGCCGAAACCATTCTGCATCCGGCAGCCGCTGGCGCGTCCGTCGTGCGCGTGCGTCGCTTCGATCGCCAGGCCGGGCGCAGGCTGATGTGCGTGAGCGCTGCTTCCTTGCTGCAGGCCGAATATCCTGGCGGCACCATGACCGACGCGCGCTGGAGCTATCCTCGTCTTGCCGAGGAGTTGCGGCGGATCGGTTCGCCGCCGGAGGACTGGCGCGAACTCTTCGGCCGCATGGTGTTCAATGCGGTGTGCGGCAACGATGACGATCATGTGCGCAACCACGCGGTCGTCTACCGGCACGAAGAGCGGCGTTGGCGGCTTTCGCCCGCCTTCGACGTGGTGCCCAATCCGGTGGAAATGCCGACTCGGCTCGCCATGCAATTGTCGGCGGGACGCCGTGACATCAGTCGAGAAGCGGTATTGACGGATGCGCCGCGATTCGGCTTTTCCAATACTGCGGAAGCCGCCCGGTATCTGGACGATCTGTTGATGCGCATCGAGGCGGCTCGCGAGGATGCTTGCAGCCCGCTCGGCGCCGAGTGGCGTCGCTTTCTTTACGAGCGGACGACGGCCAGTTTGATCAAACTGCGGGTCGCTGGGGATTGACGCAGTTGAATGCGCATTTCAGCGATCGTGGACGGCTGCATCACGCCGAAGGTGCGCTCGCTCGCGGACGCCGCGACGCGATGCCGCCGCTGGGATAGCCGCCTGGACGCGGCGAGAGATTGACCCCGAGGCGCGCGACCGCTTCATCGAGCTTGCCGAAGCCGAACTCACGAGCCTGCACGAGGGGAATTTCGCCCGCTATCGCGTTCACCCCTCGGAGTTCGCGGCGTGGCGAGATGCCTGGGTGGCGTAGGGGGCGTTCAGAAAACGCGTCAGCGCTTGCTTGGTGTCCCGGTCAAGAACCTGATTCCAATCCGTGTGCAGGCCGCGGGTGCTCTGGGCGCCACACATCGATGATGTGGTCGGTTAGGCTGGCCTGGACCAGGTGATCATAGGCATCCGAGGCCCAGCCGAATTCGTGCAAGAGCGCGCATAGCTTGCGATCACACCTTGTTCTCGTTCGCGAACAAGTCCTCGTGCTCCCGCTTGATGAAGTGCTTCTGGATCTTGCCGGTCGGGGTCATCGGAAACTCGGGCAACACCCGCAAGACCTTGGGCATCTCGAGGCCGCCCAGCAGCGGCCGGCGGTGCTCGATCAATTCCTCGGGCGTGGCGCTCATCCCGGGCTTGAGCACGACGAAGGCGCTGACCGCTTCACCCCAGCGCAGATGCGCGAGCCCGACCACGGCCGCATTGGCCACCGCCGGGTGACGCAGCAGAACCTCCTCGACCATGATCGAGGGCACGTTCTCGCCGCCGGTCTTGATCAAGTCCTTCTTGCGATCGAGGAACAGCAACTGTCCGTCGGCATCGAACATGCCCATATCGCCGGTGTGCTGCCAGCCGAAAGCGCTGACGGCGGCGGTGGCCTCGGGATCCTTGTAATAACCGAGCATGACGTTGGGGCCGCGATGCACGATCTCGCCGATCTCGCCGCGCGGCAGCAAGCAGACGGCCGCTGTCGTCCATGATCGCCATGTCGTTGAGCATGCAGGCCTGCCCCCAGTAAGCGCCGAATCGCTGGAGCTGCTGCTCCGGGCGGAAGCGCGTGGTCATCGGGAAGGCCTCGGTCCGCCCCGAGCCCAGACTGAAATTCGGGCGGATCTCGGCGATCAGGCGCTCGAGAACGGGCTTGGGCATCGGCGCCATGCCATAGATGCACTGCCGCAGGCTGCTCAGGTCACGTGATGGCCGCGTCGGCGATTGCAGCATCGCCGCAAACATCAGCGGCAGCCCGGTGAAACGCGTGGTACCGCTGGTGTACATGATGAGCACCAGGTCGTTGTCGTCGATGTCGACCTCGGGCGGCGCATCGGCTTGCCCGTGGCTGGCCTGGCGTAGCGGAGTCGTCTCGTCGCCGGCGCGGCCCGGGCGCGGCATGGGTCAAGTTATGCCCCAGGACCACGCGACGAATCACGCGACGGGCGTCGGCGGCCGGGTCCATGGATTTGGTCATCCCGTCGTCTCCTCTGTTCGTATGGGTTTGCCACTCGATAATTGCTTCCACCTGGGTTCTCTCGGCATGACACCAGGTGCCGAACCATCTTCGGCCGCCGTCAGCCGGCCGCCGCGTGGTCAGCCGTCGTGTGCGGGAGGTGGCCGCGGAGAGCACGATGAACGACCGGTGGGTGACCGGGTCGATGTGGTCGCGCGCTGATCGATGACGTCAGTCGATTGTCACGCTGCGCAATTTCTGCACGCACAGCTCGGCGAAGGCGCTGACGGCTGCCGACAGGATCCTCGAATGCGGATGAACCAGTTGAACCGGCAAGGGCTCGATCTCGAATTCCTCGAGCAGATACTGCAGCGCTTCCGATCGCCTGAGCGTCGCCACCATGTAAGAGAGGAAAGCGCCTGGACCTCGACCGTTGGCGCAGGCTTCGATGGCGACGCCCACGTCGTTGCAGACCAGCGAGTCCGTGATCGGAATCGCCACCGGCCGCGCATCGACCCTGAAGGGCCAGACGGCGTGGGACGCGAGACCGGTGAACCGCACGCAGCGGTGCGCCCGCAGGTCATCCGGATGGCGTGGCACGGGGTGTTCGCGCAGATACGACGGGCTCGCACAGATCACGCGGCGGACATTCGTCAAAGGAATCGTCGCCAGCGACGATTCCTCGAAGCGACCGATACGGATGGCGACATCGAAGCCCTCCTCGACCAGGTTGACGACCCGGTTGACCAGCAGCAACTCGACCGTCACGCCGGGATGAAGGCGTAGGAAATCGGCAACGATGCCGGCGACATACGCCTGACCGAACGCGACCGGTGCCGTCACCGCGATCCTGCCCCGCGGCACGGTGCGCCGCGCATGCAATGCCTCCTCGGCTTCCTGCAGATGGCTCAGGATCAACCGGCAATGCTCGAGATATCGCCGTCCTTCATCGGTCAGATGGATGCGGCGCGTGGTGCGATTCAGCAGCGTCACGCCCAACTCTCGTTCGAGCGCGGCGAGGGTGCGCACCATCGACGGAAGTGACACGCCGAGGTCCGTCGCGGCCGCCGTCAGGCTGCCCTTGTCGATGATTCGCACGAAGCTTCGGATCGCACGGAGCTTGTCCACGCCGTCAGATTACTCCTCTGCCGACAAGAGTTTATTAAAGTTCACGCCATTTATTCAACTATTCGAACAAGTCAAACTTTCGACTCCAATCCCCGGTGTCGCTCGATCCGGGTTACCAAAGAAGGAGGCGAAGATGAAATGGTTGATGAACGGGATCGCTCTGACCTTCGCGGCCGTCGCGGCGGTTCCGGGCGCGACGGGTCGAGATGCGGACCTGAGCGGCGCCGAGGCAAGGATGTTCGCCGCGAGCGCCGGCTACGAGCGCTTCATGGGCCGATGGAGCCGGCTGCTCGCACCCGCCCACCTCGCGTTCGCGGGCGTCAGCAACGGTGATCGGGTACTCGACGTCGGAACCGGAACCGGCTCGGTGGCGTCGGCCGTGGCAGCGGGCATGCCCGCCAGCGAGATCATCGGCGTTGACCCATCGGAAGGGTTCGTCGCCTATGCGCGGAAGAATGCGAGATCCGCCCGCTCGCGCTTCGAGGTCGGCGACGCGCAGGCGCTCCGCTTCGAAGATGCCTCGTTCGACCGGACGCTGGCGCTGCTGGTGATGAACTTCGTCCCCGATCCGGTGAAGGCGGTCGCCGAGATGCGCCGGGTAACGCGGCGACATGGCACCGTCAGCGCCTGCGTCTGGGACTACGGCGCCGGCATGGAGATGTTGAGATTCTTCTGGGACGAGGCCGTCGCATTCGACCCGGCGATCGAGCCCAGGGACGAGCGCCACATGAAGCTGTCGCGCGAAGGACAGCTCGCCGAGCTATGGAGGAACGCGGGCCTGATCGACGTCACGGACGCCGCACTGGTGATCGACCAGGCATTTTCGTCGTTCGACGACTATTGGACGCCGTTCACCGACGGTGCCGGTCCCGCTGGCGCCTATGTGGTGTCCCTGCCCGATGGTCGCCGGCGGCAGTTGGAAACCCGCATGCGCGAACGCCTGCTCGGCAACCGTCGAGACGGGCCGTTCACGTTGAAAGCGAAGGCTTGGTGCGTGCGCGGGGAAGTTCCCGGCAATTGAGCGTCCGGCGATGGCGCAGGCGTCGTGGTCTACGCCGGAGCGAACGTGGTGTCGCAGACGAAAGGTGACCACGTGATCCCGCTATGCACGCCGTCTTCCTTAGTCCCCGGCCCGCAGGGCGGCCAGCAGCGCCCGTGCCCGGTCGGTGCGCACGTCCTTTTCCTGGGCCATCTGGCGGGCGACCTGGTCGACCTCCTGCCCGACGGCGCCGGCGACGATCGCCAGGTTGCGCGCGTGCAGCGCCATGTGGCCGCGCTGGATGCCCTCGGTCGCCAGCGCGCGCAGGGCGGCCAGGTTCTGCGCCAGGCCCACGGCCACGGCGGTCTCGCCCAGCTCCTGCGCGGTCGCCACGCCCATGATCTTGAGCGCGAGGCGCGCCAGCGGGTGCGTCTTGGTCGCGCCGCCCACCAGGCCCACGGGCATGGGCATCTCCAGGCTGCCGACCAGCCAGCCGCGCGCGTCCTTCTCCCAGCGCGTCAGCGAGCCGTAGTGCCCGTCGCGGCAGGCCCAGGCGTGCGCGCCGGCTTCCACCGCGCGCCAGTCGTTGCCGGTGGCGACGATCACCGGGTCGATGCCGTTCATGATGCCCTTGTTGTGCGTGGCGGCACGATAAGGATCGACGGCGGCGAACTCATGGGCGTCGAGGATGCGCTCGATCATGTCGCGGCCATCGTATTCCGCCGTGGTCAGCGCCTCGGGCGACAGCGTCACGCGCGCGCGCGACAGGCGCAGGTCGGCGAGGTTGGAGAGGATGCGCAGCCGCACCTGGCCGCCGGTGATCTCCTCGACCAGCGGCGAGACCGATTCGGCCATCGTGTTGACGGTGTTGGCGCCCATCGCGTCGCGCACGTCCACGATCAGGTGCATCACCAGCATGGCGCCGCGCCGCGTGGTCTCCAGCACGTGCACCTCGATGTCGCGGCAGCCGCCGCCCAGGCCGATGAGCACCTTGTCGCGCTGGTTGGCCAGGTCGATGATTTCCTGCCGGCGGCGCAGCAGCGACTGGCGCGCGCCGTGCGGATCGGTCAGGCCCAGCACCTGCACCTGGGCGCGCATCAGCGGCGCGGTGCTCGACGTCTCGAAGCCGCCGCATTCG
Source organism: Burkholderiaceae bacterium (assembly GCA_047605425.1). Taxonomy (GTDB): domain Bacteria; phylum Pseudomonadota; class Gammaproteobacteria; order Burkholderiales; family Burkholderiaceae_E; genus JAKPAM01. Next base: position 32,590 of record JASGFT010000028.1, read on the forward strand.
CGCGCGAGCTTGGCCATGAAGGAGGCTGCCGCCACGACGGAGGGCTCCTCCACCGCCATGGGCACGAGCACGTCCTTGCCGTTGAGCTGGAAGTAGCCGGCCACGCCCAGCGGCAGCTCGAAGGTGCCGACGACGTTCTCGATCATGCCGTCGGCGAGGGAAGGGTCCAGCGCGCCGCTGTGGGCCAGGCGCTGCTGGTCTTCGTCGCTCAGGTGCGCGGCGGCCACGAGGTGCTGCAGGCGCTGCGGCACAGTCATGGAACGGAAGCGGGGCAGGCGGGAGTCGATGGAGGTCATGGTGCATGGGTGAGGGATGGGAGCATGCGGGGGTACAGTGCGGGCGCATGAACGCCCCCCCGGCCCCCTTGTTCATCGTGCTGGCGGATTCGCTGGAGCGGCAGATCCGCGACGGCGTGTACCGCGGCGGCGACAAGCTGCCGTCGCTGCGCGAGATCGCGGCGTCGCGCGGCTACGGCAAGAACACGGTGGTCTCGGCCTTCGAGCTGCTGGTGGCGCGGGGGCTGGTGGAGCCCCGGCGCGGCGCGGGCTTCTTCGTCAAGGAGGCGGTGCACCAAGCCGGCGAGAGCGCCGGCAGCCCGTCGCGGCGCAGGGCGATGGACATCGTCTGGCTCATGCGCATGCAGCTGCGCAACGAGCCGGGGCAGCTCGCCGTGGGCGACGCCTTCCCCCCGTCGGAATGGCTGGAGGGCGCGCGGCTGGACCGCACGCACCACAAGGTGGCGCGCGGCGGGCTGGGCACGCTGTTCCGCTACGGCGACCGGCTGGGCTACGCCCCGCTGCGCCACCGCCTCGTGCGGCGCCTGTCGGACGTGGGCATCGATGCCCACCCCCAGCAGATCATGCTGACCCACGGCGCCAACGAGGCCATGGACCTGATCGTGCGCTACTTCGTGCCGCCCGGCGGCGTGGTGCTGATCGACGACCCGGGCTACTACCCGTTGCGCGGCAAGCTGCACCTGGTCGGCGCCAAGGTCGTCGGCGTGCCCCGCCTGGCCGATGGTCCCGACCTGCAGGCGCTGGAGCGGCTGCTCGAGACGCTGAGGCCGCGCCTCTTCTTCACGCAGTCGCTGGCCCATAACCCCACGGGCTCGGATCTCTCGTCCTATAAAGCACGCGAGGTGCTGCGACTGGCCGAGCAGCACAACCTGCTGCTGGTCGAGAACGATGCGCTCAGCGACTTCCGCCCCGCCACGGCGCCCAGGCTGTCGGCACTGGACGGCCTGGAGCGCACGCTGTACTTGGGCAGCAGGGGCACAGAGGCCGCTCAGGCCCAACGCCATGAAGCCCCAACAGAAGGCATAGCCGCCTAGCAACGCAGCGGCAATGCGCAGGAGCGCCCCCTGGCGCTCGGGGACAATGGAAGACATAGGTATACGATGAACCCCATCGACAAAAGCACCCTTTCCGGCACTGCTGTTCTTGAGGCGGCCCTTCGTCAGAACTGATAGCGCAGCGTCGCCCTCAGCGCACGAGGTGACCCATAGTCGTGCTCACTCAATGAAACTCTGTAGTCGCGGTCGAACAGATTGTTGAGATTGACGGCGAGAGACAGGTGCCGGTCGATCCGGTAGCGGGCCATGAGGTTGACCACCGAATACGCCTTGATCGTCATTCCGTCCGTCATGGCACCCTCCGTCCAGTCCGGATAGGCCTTGCTTCGCCAGAACATGCCGCCGCCCACGGTCAGCTTGTTGAACGAGCGCGGCGTCCAGGTCGTGAACAGCTTGAAGGTGGATTCGGGCAGCACGGTCTGCAGGCGCTCGCCGTCGCTGTCGCGAACGACTGCATGGGAATAGCCGGCCTGCAGTGACCAGCCGGGCACCAGTTCCCCGGAAATTTCGGCCTCCCACCCCCGACCCTTGGTGTTGTCCACCGGGGCGAAGGAATCACCGCCTTCGGGTGTCTTGCCGCCATCGGCAACGGCCAGGTTGTTCCTGCGGTTCTCGAAAACGGCCACGGCCGCGTTGAGACGGTTATCGAACCAGGCGCCCTTCATGCCCAGTTCGTAGGTCTTGCCCTCCTCCGGATCGAGGAGACGGCCGGCCTGGTCTCGGGCCCACTGCGGATTGAAGATGCTCGTGTAGCTGGCATAGGCCGACAGGTTCTTCGTGAAGTCGTAGACCACGCCGAGGTCGGGCGTGAGGATGTTGCTCTCCGCGCGGTTGTACACTTGCCGGGTTTGAC
>JASGFT010000029.1:0-34624 GCA_047605425.1 Burkholderiaceae bacterium
CTGAGAGGCTGAGAGTCTTTCGTCCATGCCCGCCTTGCACGCCCAAACGCCCCGGCTCGTCGTTGCAAATGCTCGCCATAGCCCGAGCTATGGCTGCGCTTTGCGCCTAGATCCGAGGCGTTTGGACGCGCCTTTCGGGCACGGCCGAAAAACTCTCAGCCTCTGAGCGGCAAACGGCGGGACGCCCAGGCGGGCCGCCTGCGCCGGGGCTTCGCCGACAATCCATCGACACGAGTCTCGTCCGTGCAAGATCCCAGTTCGCCTTCGGCCGACGCGCCGTCCTGTCCGTGCTGCGGCGGCGGCGCATCGGCCGGTTCCGCCAGTGCCGCGCCGCACGCCGGCCCGGACGACCAGGCCTGGCTCGACGAGGTCCGCTGGGACGCCGACGGCCTGGTTCCGGCGATCGCGCAGGACGCGGCCAGCGGCCGCGTGCTGATGGTCGCCTGGATGAACCGCGAGTCGCTGGCGCTGACCGCCGCCGGCGGCGTCGCCGTCTACTGGTCGCGCTCGCGCCGGCGGCTATGGCGCAAGGGCGAGGAGTCCGGTCACACGCAGCACGTGCGCGAGCTGCGGATCGATTGCGACCAGGACGTGGTGCTGATGCGGGTCGAGCAGATCGGCGGGATCGCCTGCCACACCGGCCGCCAGTCGTGCTTCTTCAGCCGCCTGCAGGACGGACGCTGGGTCGTCGTCGACCCGGTGCTCAAGGATCCCGAGCAAATCTACCGATGACCCGCGACGATCGCCCCGATTCCTCTGTTCCCGACGACGGCGACCGGATCCTCGCCCGGCTCGCCGCCGTGCTCGAGGCGCGCAAGCACGCCGATCCGCGGACGTCCTATGTCGCCAAGCTGTATGCGAAAGGCGCCGACGGCATCCTGAAGAAGATCGGCGAAGAGGCGACCGAGACCGTGATGGCCGCCAAGGACGGCGTGCCCGAACGCATCGTCGGCGAGACCGCCGACCTGTGGTTCCATTGCCTGGTGATGCTGGCCCACTACGGCCTCGGCCCGCAGCACGTGCTGGCCGAGCTGGCGCGCCGCGAGGGCCTGTCAGGCATCGACGAGAAAGCCTCGCGGCCCGGCGCCGCATCCCCTTCGACCGATCCCCACGGAGCCTGCTGACGATGACGACGGCCCAAGCGCCTTACCAGAAGCCCGATTGCCTGTTCTGCAAGATCACGCGCGGCGAGATCCCGTCGCGCAAGGTCTACGAGGACGACGAGGTCTTCGCGTTCCATGACATCCATCCGGCCACGCCCGTGCATTTCATGATCGTGCCGCGCGTGCACGTCGACAACCTTTACGACGCCGGCCTCGAGCATCAGGCGGTGCTCGGGCGGATCCTCGGCCTGGCCGGCAAGCTGGCGCGCGAACAGGGGCTGGACGACGGTTTCCGCGTCGTCATCAACAACGGCAGGGTGGGTCGGCAGGAGGTGTATCATCTTCACGTACACATCATGGGTGGTCCCGAGCCACTCGGTGGTCCGCGTACCGCCTGACGGGACCACAGTCTAGGAGAACGTTATGGGTTCGATGAGCATTTGGCACTGGTTGATCGTGCTGGTGGTCATCATGCTGGTCTTCGGAACCAAGAAGCTGCGCAACATCGGGAGCGATCTCGGCGGCGCGGTCAAGGGTTTCAAGGAAGGGATGAAAGAGGGTGCGTCCGAAACCAAGTCGGTGACCGACGACGCCCAGCAGGCGGCCAAGACGATCGACGTCCAGGCTCGCGAGAAGACCTGAGGCGGCGTCCGCGGGCGATCGCGGCGCTCGGCGGCGGATCGGACCTCGATCGGCTCTGCCGGTGGGCACGGGCGGCGCTCCCGTCGGTCGCCGTGGGCGTTCCGCCTCGTCGGTCGAAGCGCGCCGTTCGCGTCGCGCCCCGTTCGTCGGGTCGCGCCCGGCGCATCGCTTCGATGATCCGTTCGGTGACCCTCGTCGCGACCGATGTCGCTCGGCAGCCGCCTTCCTGGTAAGGTCCGGCACGGTGCGACGATCGGTGCGTCGCCGACAGCCTCCCGACTCCGCCATCGCGATGAGCTTCGCGATCCCTTCGCGTCAACGACATCCTGATCTATGTTCGACATCGGCTTTTCCGAGATGTTCGTCATCGCCGCGGTGGCGCTGGTCGTCCTGGGGCCCGAGCGCCTGCCGAAAGTGGCTCGCCAGGCGGGCGAGTGGATGGGCAAGCTGCGCCGCTACATCGATGACGTCAAATCCGACATCAACCGGCAGATGGAACTCGCCGAGCTGCGCAACATCAAGGACCAGGTCACCGACGCCGCGCAGTCGTTGAAATCCTCGGTCGAATCCGTCGTCTCCGACACGCGCAGCGAGTTCGATTCGATCCAGAACGCCTTCGAGGGCAACCAGTCCCCGGAGCCTCCCCCGGCCACCGACTGGGACAAGATCTATGCGAACCGGCGGATGCGCGAGCGCATCAAGGATCGCCGGATCGAACGTGAGAAGGACCTCGGCATCAAGCGACCCAAGCGACCCCTGCATCGCTGATCGCGTCCGCCGCCCGCACATCGAATGGCCGAAGAAGAAGACAGTTTCATCTCGCATCTGGTCGAGCTGCGCAGCCGGCTGGTCAAGGCGCTCGTCGTCGTCCTGATCATGTTCGGCGTGTGCTTCTATTTCTCCGGCGAGATCATGAAGTTCCTGTCGCAGCCGCTGTACCAGGCGTTGCCGCCGGGCACCCGTCCGATCTTCACCGACCAGGCCGGGGCGTTCTTCACGCTGACCAAGGTCGCGTTCCTGACGGGTGTGCTCGTCTCGCTGCCCTGGATCCTGTACCAGGCCTGGGCCTTCGTCGCGCCGGGCCTGTACGAGCACGAGAAGCGCTTCGCGCTGCCGCTGATCTTCTCCAGCGTCGTGTTCCTCGTCATCGGCATCGGCTTCGCGTACCTGTTCGTGCTGCCGGCCGCGTACAAGTTCTTCATCAAGTTCTCCGAGGCGACGGGCGCCGAGACGCTGCAGGATCTGCAGAAGTACTGGGACTTCACGCTGGCGATCTTCTTCGGCTTCGGCCTGACGTTCGAGGTGCCGGTCGTCGAGATGCTGCTGGTCAAGCTGGGCATGGTCACGACCACGCAGTTGCGCGAGATGCGGCGCTACGTCATCGTCGGGGCCTTCGTCGTCGCGGCGGTGCTGACGCCGCCGGACGTGATCTCGCAGTTCATGCTGGCCGTGCCGCTGGTGCTGCTGTACGAGCTGGGCATCTTTCTGGCCGGCTTCATCACCGCGCACAGCAAGGCGCCCGACGAGGTCGACGAACCCGCGGGCAGCGAGGTCGCCGAGCGTCCGGCCAGCGACCCGGCGCCGCCCGCCGCCCAGTGAGCCCGCGCGGCGGACCGCTATCGTGCGCGGCGATCGGCTGCGCCGGCGCGCCGCGCTGCCGGACGGCGCTTAGCGGCTGCTGGTGGGACGCTTGCCGACGGTGATCGGCAGGTCCAGCTCCCTGCCTTCGCGCAGGAAGCGGAACACGGTCTGCGTGCCGGGCGTGATGCCCGCGATGACGTTGAGCATCGTCGTCGTGTTGCGCACCGGCTTGCCGTCGACCTCGAACAGGATGTCCCCGATCTTGACGCCGGCCTTCTCGGCAGGGCCGGACTTCATCACGCCGGCGATGATCGTGCCGTCGCGACGGGCCAGCTTGAACGCGTCGGCCAGCTCGGGCGTGACGTCCTGGGGCTCGACGCCGATGTAGCCGCGCGTCACGCTGCCGAACTGGGCGATCTGGTCGATCACTTGCCGCGCCGTCGACACCGGAATCGCGAAGCCGATGCCCAGCGATCCGCCGGTACGCGAATAGATCGCCGTGTTGATGCCGAGCAGCCGGCCCTCGGTGTCGACCAGCGCACCGCCCGAGTTGCCGGGATTGATCGCCGCGTCGGTCTGGATGAAGTTCTCGAACGTGTTGATGCCGAGCTGGCTGCGGCCCAGCGCGCTGATGATGCCCATCGTCACGGTCTGGCCGACGCCGAACGGGTTGCCGATCGCCAGCACGACGTCGCCGATCCGCGCCTGCTCGGCATCGGCGAAATCCACGGCCGGCAGGTCGGTCAGCTCGGTGCGCAGCAGCGCCAGATCGGTCTCCGGATCGCCGCCGATGACCTTGGCCCGCGTGCGCCGGCCATCGGTCAGCAGCACCTCGATCTGGTTGGCGGTGTCGATCACGTGGTGGTTCGTCAATAGCAGGCCGTCGCTGCTGACGATGACGCCCGAGCCCAGGCTGGACGCCTGCTGGCGCGGCGAGAACCGGTCGCCCTGATACCGGCGCCGAAAGGCCGGGTCGTTCAACGGGTGGTTGGGCGGCAGCCGGGTTTCCTTGGCCGTGAAGATGTTGACGACCGACGGCAGCGCCCGCTGCGCGGCGGCGCTGTATGACAGAATCCTCGGGTCGACGGTCTCGGACGCCGACTCGGCGCGGCCCGCGCCGTGGCGGCCGCCCCGCGCTGCGTCCTCCGCGGGCACTTCGTCGTCCGGCGCCACGCCGCCGGCGGGCGCGCTGGATGAGGCTTCGCCGAGCGAATGCTGCAGCGATGCCGGCAGCCATTGCGGTTGCCAAGCCGTCAACGCGAACAGAACGGCCAGACAGATCGTTGCAGTCTGGGCGAAGGTCAGCCAGAGTTTTCGTAACATGCAGAGACCGATGAATGATCCGAACGTTGCAGCGCCTGATTCCCGATTGGAAGCGCAGGGCTTCGATTCTGCGTCGCACGCGCCCGACGGTCGTCTCGACCCGCGGTCGTCGTCATCGGAGTCAGGGGTATCCAGGCAGGAATTCGCTCGCTACGTCGAAAATTTCCTCTCTGCCGGCCGTTTCAACGATTATTGCCCAAACGGTTTGCAGGTGGAAGGCAGGCCGCGCATACGCCGCCTGGCCAGTGCCGTCACCGCCAGCCGTCGGGCGATCGAACAGGCCGTCACGGCCGGCGCCGACGCGCTGCTCGTGCACCACGGCTACTTCTGGCGCGGCGAGGATCCGCGCATCGTCGGCGTCAGCCGGCGCCGGATCGGCCTGCTGCTGCAGCACGACCTGAACCTGTTCGCGTACCACCTGCCGCTGGATGCGCACGACGAGGTCGGCAACAACGCGCAGCTCGCGCGCGTCTGCGGCTGGCCGGTCAGCGGCCGCGGCGGCGATCGCGATCTGGTGTTCTACGGCGACCTGCCGTGCCCGATCGGCGCGGCGGAGCTGGCGGCGTCACTGGCCGCAGCGCTGGGACGCGAGGCGCTGCTGGTCGGCGACGAGCAGCGCGTCGTGCGCCGCATCGCCTGGTGCACGGGGGCGGCGCAGGACGCGCTGGCCGACGCGATCGCGCTGGGCGCCGATGCCTACGTCAGCGGCGAGATTTCCGAGCGCACCACGCATCTGGCGCGCGAGGCCGGCGTGCTGTACGCGGCGGCCGGCCATCATGCGACCGAACGCTACGGCGTGCAGGCCTTGGGCGATCACCTGGCCGGCGTGTTCGGCCTCGAGCATCGGTTCATCGATGATCCCAACCCGGTCTGAGCGGCCGTCGCCGCGGGCGGGGCCGAACGAACGAGAGGGGGGGCGGCACCGCGGGCCGGCCCGTGGTGCCGGTCAGGCCTTCTTGCTGACCAGCGCGTCGCGGATCTCCTTCAGGTAGACCTCGGACGCCGGCGGCGGAGCCGGCGGCTCCTCGGCCTGCTCGGCGGCGAAGCGATCGCGCGCCTTGTTGAACAGCCGCACGAACTGAAAGATGATGAACGCGAGGATCAGGAAGTTCAGCGTGACGGTGATGAAGCTGCCGTACGCGAACAGCGGGATGCCGGCCTTGGTCAGCCCCTCGTACGTGTGGGGGCCCGTGTAGCTGGCCGGTATCGACGCGAGCGGGATGAAGTAGTTGCTGAAATCCAGACCGCCGAACAGCGCGCCGACGATCGGCATGATCAGGTCCTTGACCAGGCTATCGACGATCTTGCCGAACGCCGCGCCGATGATCACGCCGACGGCCAGGTCGACGACGTTGCCCTTGACCGCGAATTCGCGGAATTCCTTCATCATGCTCATGGATCGATCTTCCTATGATTGGCCGACGGTCCGTTTCAGGGTCCGCGCGTTCACCGGGGCCGGGGAGTGCTTTGCGGACACTACCGATGATATAGCACCGATGCGGCCCCGCGTCAGGTATCCCTGCTGATGGAGCGCGCCGCTTGTTGTCCGTCCGCAACCCGCGCCGGCAATGCTGGAACGGCTCTAAATAGACCCTTCTGCCGAATCGGCTAAAATGCGAGGCTGCCCGAAAAACCTGATCGCGAAGTGGTCTGCTCGTGACAAATCTGTCGAATTCGATTGGCCTTCCCAACATGAGTAACGAACCCGGCAAATCCGCCGAAGCGGCTGACCAGAGTCGCCGCGCCTGGATCGGCATCACTTGCGCGGCCGGCGCGGTCGGCGGCATTGGTGTCGCCACCCCCTTCGTCGCCAGCTTCACGCCTTCCGAGCGCGCCAAGGCCGCCGGCGCGCCCGTCGAAGTCGACATCTCCGGTCTGGCCCCTGGAACGATGATGTCGGTCGAATGGCGCGGCAAACCCGTGTGGATCCTGCGTCGCACGCAGGCGATGCTCGAGACGCTGAAGAAAACGGACGGCGAGGTCGCCGATCCCAATTCCGTGCGCACGGCATTCCCGACGCCCAAGTACGCGCAGAACGAATGGCGCTCGATCAAGCCCGAGTTCCTGGTCGTCGTCGGCATCTGCACGCACCTGGGCTGCTCGCCGATCGAAAAGCTGCAGGCCGGTCCGCAGCCGTCGCTGCCCGACAACTGGGAGGGCGGCTTCCTGTGCCCGTGCCACGGCTCGACCTTCGATCTGGCCGCTCGCGTGTTCAAGAACAAGCCCGCGCCGGACAATCTGGAAGTCCCTCCGCACATGTATCTGTCCGACAGCCGACTCCTGATCGGCGAAGAACAAAAAGCCTGACCGGGCGCGCTGGAGAGAGTTGACAAATGGCTTCCGAAAAAACGGTAGAGACGACCGGCCTGATGGGTTGGATCGACACGCGCTTCCCGGCGACCAAGCTGTGGAAGGAGCACCTGTCCGAGTACTACGCGCCGAAGAACTTCAACTTCTGGTATTTCTTCGGCTCGCTGGCGCTGCTGGTGCTCGTCCTGCAGATCGTCACCGGCATCTTCCTGGTCATGCACTACAAGCCCGACGCGGCCAAGGCCTTCGAGTCGGTCGAGTACATCATGCGCGAGGTGCCGGGCGGCTGGATCATCCGCTACATGCATTCGACGGGCGCCTCGGCGTTCTTCATCGTCGTCTACCTGCACATGTTCCGCGGCCTGTTGTACGGGTCGTATCGCAAGCCGCGCGAGCTGGTCTGGGTGTTCGGCTGCATGATCTTCCTGTGCCTGATGGCCGAGGCGTTCTTCGGCTACCTGCTTCCGTGGGGCCAGATGTCGTACTGGGGCGCGCAGGTCATCGTCAACCTGTTCTCGGCGATTCCGTTCATCGGGCCCGACCTGTCGCTGATGATCCGCGGCGACTACGTGGTCGGCGACGCGACGCTGAACCGCTTCTTCTCGTTCCACGTCATCGCGATTCCGCTGGTGCTGCTCGGCCTGGTCGCCGCGCACGTGATCGCGCTGCACGAGGTCGGCTCGAACAACCCCGACGGCATCGAGATCAAGAAGCTCAAGGACGACAAGGGCCGTCCGCTCGACGGGATTCCGTTCCATCCGTACTACTCGGTGCATGACCTGCTGGGCGTGGCGGTGTTCCTGATCGTGTTCTCGGCCGTGTTGTTCTTCGCGCCCGAGATGGGCGGGTACTTCCTCGAGTACAACAACTTCATCCCGGCCGATCCGCTGAAGACCCCGCCGCACATCGCCCCGGTCTGGTACTTCACGCCGTTCTACTCGATCCTGCGCGCGACGACGGCCGAGTTCCTGTGGGTGCTGGGCATCGCCGCCGTGCTGTTCCTGCTGCTGGTGCTGGTGACGGTCCGCAGCAAGCTGTCCAAGCTGATCGCCACCGTCGCCGTCGCGGCGATGTGCGTCGGCATGGCGATCTTCGACGCCAAGTTCTGGGGCGTCGTGGCGATGGGCGCGTCGACGCTGATCTTCTTCGCGCTGCCGTGGATCGACAACAGCCCGGTCAAGTCGATCCGTTATCGGCCCGGCTGGCACAAGTGGCTGCTCGGCCTGTTCGTCATCGCCTTCGTCGTGCTCGGCTACTTCGGCGTGCAGCCGCCGTCGCCGGTCGGCGAGCGGATCTCGCAGACGCTGACGATCATCTACTTCGGTTTCTTCGCGCTGATGCCCTGGTGGAGCAAGATGGGGACGTTCAAACCGGTGCCGGATCGCGTCACCTTCGAAGCCCACTGAGCCGAGAGCCACCCGAATAACAGAGATGAAGATGCTCTCCACGCTGAAACTGACCAAGCTCTTCGCTGCGGGCCTGACCGCCGCCGCCGCGCTGTTGTCGTCGATCCCCGCCGTCCAGGCGTCCGAAGGCGGGTACCCGCTCGACGTGTTCCCGGCCGGCAAGCTGACCGACCAGCCGGCGCTGCAGAACGGCGCCCGCCTGTTCGTCAACTATTGCCTGAGCTGTCATGCCGCGCAATCGATGCGCTACAACCGCTTGATGGACCTGGGGCTTACCGAGGAGCAGATCAAGGACAACCTGTTGTTCACCGGCACCAAGGTCGGCGACCTGATGAAGGTCGCGATCTCGCCCTCCGATGCCAAGGCCTGGTTCGGCGCCAACCCGCCCGACCTGTCGGTCGTCGCGCGCGCTCGCGCGTCGCACGATGGCTCCGGCGCCGACTGGCTCTATACGTATCTGCGCTCGTACTACCGCGACGGGACGCGGCCCACCGGCTGGAACAACGCGCTGTACGAGAATGTCGGCATGCCGCACGTGCTGTGGCAGCTACAGGGCGCCCGCGGCGCGACGATCACCGAGGTCAAGGCCGCCGAAGGCGGGCACGAGATGACCAAGACCGTCATCAGCTTCGACGCGACCGGGCTCCGCACCGAGAAGACCGAGAAGGTCGAAGGGCATTCCGAGCACGAAGGGCGTACCATTGAACTCGGCAAGGCCAGCGGCGGCCAACAGTCGCAGGCCGAGTTCGACGACAACGTCGCCGATCTCGTCGCCTACCTGACCTACATGGCGGATCCATCGGCAAAGACCCGGCATCGCGTCGGCGTATGGGTGCTGCTGTTCCTGGGCGTGTTCACGATCATCGCCTGGAACCTGAATCGCGTGTACTGGAAGGACGTCAAGTAGCGGCGTCGACCGGGCGCCGAGCGCCCGGCGCGGCGGCGGCATCGGTTCGATGCGCCGTGCGTGCCCTTCATCTGCGGGGTGAGCCATTGGCTCACCCTTGGTCGTTTTTAATGCATCGTTACCGGGGAGAGCTCAGCCATGATGGTGTTGTATTCGGGCACCACTTGTCCGTTCAGCCAGCGTTGCCGCTTCGTGCTGTTCGAAAAGGGCATGGATTTCGAGATTCGTGACGTCGATCTCTACAACAAGCCCGAGGACATCTCGATCATGAATCCGTACGGCCAGGTACCGATCCTGGTCGAGCGCGATCTGATCCTGTATGAGTCGAACATCATCAACGAATACATCGACGAGCGTTTCCCGCATCCGCAGTTGATGCCGGCCGATCCGGTGATGCGCGCGCGCGCGCGCCTGTTCCTGTTCAACTTCGAGCGCGAATTGTTCATCCACGTGCAGATGCTCGAACGCCGGGATCACCAGAAGGACAGCGCCAAGATGATGGACAAGGCGCGCCTGCAGATCCGCGATCGACTGACGCAGTTGACGCCGATCTTCATGAAGAACAAGTACATGCTGGGCGACGAGTTCTCGATGCTCGACGTCGCGATCGCGCCGCTGCTATGGCGCCTCGATCATTACGGCATCGAAATGCCCAAGACCGCGGCACCGCTTTTGCGGTACGCTGAAAGGATCTTTTCGCGTCCGGCCTACATCGAGGCCCTGACGCCGTCAGAAAAAGTGATGCGCCGCTGATCGCGGCACGTTGACGCGCGCCGCGCGATCGGCGCCGCCTTCCGCAGGGATGCGACAGCAAGCATGGCAGAATCCTCGACCAAGCCTTATCTGATCCGCGCGATCCATCAATGGTGCACGGACAACGGCTTCACACCCTACGTGGCCGTGGCGGTCGACGCTCGCACGCGCGTGCCGATCGAGCACGTGCACAACAACGAGATCGTGCTGAACGTCTCGCCGTTGGCGACCCATCGCCTGCACTTGGGCAATGATCTGATCGAGTTCCAGGCGCGATTCGGCGGCGTGCCGCGCGACCTGTCGATTCCGGTCGAGAACATCACCGCGATCTACGCGCGCGAGAACGGGCTCGGCATGGCGTTCGAGGTGTCGCGCGTGCCCGCGCAGGACGACTCGACCGACCCGCTGGCGTCGGGCGAGGGCACGGGCGTCGACGACGACGCGCCGGGCGCCGGGGCATCGCCTGCCGCGGACAGCGGGGGGGCAGAGCCTGCGGATGCCGCCGGGGCATCGCCCGCCGGTCCGGGCAAGCGGCGCGAAGCGGGCAGGGGCGCGAAAGCGCCGCAGCTCGTGGCGGTCAGCTCGATCGGCGAAGAGGGCGACGAGCGGTCGCCCGGGAAGCCTCGCGCCGCCGCTCCCGAGGACGCGAAGGGCGAGGCGGGAACGGGCGCCGAGGCCGGCGCGTCCGCGCCGGATGATCCCGATCAGCCCGATCCGGCCCCCACGAAGCCGCGCCAATCGCGCCCGAAGCTGACGCGGATCAAGTAAAGTCACCCATTCGGCGCGCGTCGTGCGCCGATCGCCGGCTTAGCTCAGTTGGTAGAGCAGCGGTTTTGTAAACCGAAGGTCACGAGTTCGAATCTTGTAGCCGGCACCAAAGGCACCTTTCCAACGTGTTGATCCATCTGACAACACGCTGATTTGCAAAAGAAAACGCCCGCGCAATCAATCACCATTGATCACTTCGGGTAGCTAGAATCCTCGCTTCTACCTAGCGGATTTCTAGCGCATGGCTTCCATCACGAAGACTCCGGCCGGGACATGGCGTGCCCAGGTGACTGCCGGCGGCGTCTACCGCAGCCGCACGTTCAAGGCCAAAGAGAAAGCGACGCAGTGGGTCCGGGCCAAGGAAGCTCAGCAAAAACCGGAAGGGCTGGCCGAAGCCGGCCGGACGATAGGTATCCTATGTCACACTTGAATGCCGCTACCGACGATCTGGTCAAGCGCCTCCATCGCATCCTGGGGCAGGTGCGGGCGATCGAGCGTGCGCTGGCCTCCGGCGCCGATTGCGCGAAGACGCTGCACCTGGTCGCGGCTGCCCGCGGGGCCATGCGCGGTCTGATGGACCAGATCCTCGCCGCGCATCTGCACGAGCACGTGGCGCGGCCGGGCCTGTCGGACGCCGAGCGATCGAAGGGGGTGGCGGACTTGCTGACCGTGCTGCGGCGTCATGCGAGATAGGTCGGCGCCGATGATCGCCGCGGACGTCGAGCACTGGAAGCACGAGCACATCTATCTGGGGGCCGCTCACGACGAGAACGCGCGGCGCACGCTACGGGTCGTCGGTCTGACCGTCGTGATGATGGTGGCCGAGATCGTCGCCGGTACGCTGACCGGATCGATGGCGTTGCTGGCCGATGGCCTGCACATGGCGACGCATGCCGGAGCCCTGGGCGTGGCCGCGGCGGCCTATGCGTTCGCGAAGCGGCACGCGAAGGATCCGGCTTTCAGCTTCGGCACCGGCAAGGTCGGCGAGCTGGCGGGCTTCGGTTCGGCACTGCTGCTCGGGCTGTTCTCGATCGGCATCGCCGTCGAATCGGTGATGCGCCTGTTCTCGCCGATCGATGTCGCGTTCGTCGAGGCGACGCTGGTCGCCGGGCTCGGCCTCGTCGTCAACCTCGTCAGCGCGTGGCTGCTGGTCGGTGATCACGATCACGAGTCCGGCCATGGCCATGGGTTCGGCCATGGTCACGATTTTGGCGCCGGGCATGACCACCACTCCGGTCGTCACTCCGACCACGCCTCTCACCACTCCCACCATCACCACGAGCACGCCCATCACGCCCATCACGGCGATCACGGCGATCACGGTCGGCACCGAGACCGGGGCGCCAGCCCGAGTCGCGACAACAATCTGCGCGCCGCCTATCTGCACGTCCTTGCCGACGCGCTGACGTCGATCCTGGCGATCGTCGCGCTGTTGTGCGGCCGCTATTTCGGCTGGCGTTGGCTGGATCCGGCGATCGGAATCGTCGGCGCCGTGGTGATCGGACGCTGGAGCTGGTTGCTGGTACGCAGCACCGCCGCGGTGCTGCTCGATGCGACGGACGCGTCGCTGGCCGCCCGGGCGCGTGCCTTGGTCGAGGCCGCGGGCGATGCCAGGATCGTCGATCTGCACGTCTGGCGCGTCGGCCCCGACGCGCACGCCGCGATCGTCAGCGTCGTCGGCACGCCGGGGCTCGATGGGGAGGTGGTGCGTGGGCGCCTGGTTTCGCTGCCGGCGCTCGCGCACGTCTCGATCGAAGTTCGCACCGCCGATCGGCGCGACCGTCAGCCTTAGCGGGCCTGACGGCTTCACGGGGGCCGCGTGGGTTACGGTTTCCTGGCATCGCGGCGTCCAGCGTCCGGCGCGCGATGCCCTGAATCGCGGCGTCCAGAGTCATGACGTCCAGAATCGCGGCGCACGAAATCGGCGCCCACGGCCCGGCCCGGCTCGATTCCGCCGGGCAACGTACTTCGCGTTCAGTGCGTGCCGCCATCCACGCGCAGGACGGCGCCGGTCGTATACGACGAGGCGGCGCTGGCGAAGTACAGCGCGGCGCCGACGATCTCCTCGGCTTCGCCGCCGCGTCGGAGCGCGATCGAGGTTTCGGCCCGCTGCTTGAACTTCTCCATGTCCCAGGCCTTGGAGATGTCGGTCAGGAACGGGCCGGCCATGATGCTGTTGACGCGGACCTTCGGGCCGAAGGCGAACGCGAAAGATCGGCTCAGGTTGTTCAGGCCGGCCTTGGCCGCGCCGTATGGCTCGGCGTTCGGGGCCGGGTTGGCGGCCGCGACGGACGAGATGTTGATGATGCTGCCGCCGTCGCCTTCGGCCATCCGCTCGCCGATCAGCGCGGACAGGCGGTACGGGCCCTTCAGGTTGACGCCGATCACCTTGTCGAACATGGCTTCGGTGACGTCCGACAGCTTCTGGTACAGCGGCGACATGCCGGCGTTGTTGACGAGGACGTCGACCTTGCCGAAATGCGAGTACGCGTGGTGGACGAGCGCGTCGCAATCGTCCCAGCGGCCGACGTGGGCGCTGACGGCCAGCGCTTGCCGGCCCATCGCGCGGACCTCGGCGGCGACCTGCTCGCAGGCGTCGAGCTTGCGCGACGCGATGATCACGTCGGCGCCGTGAGCGGCGAAGGCGAGCGTCATCGCGCGGCCCATGCCGCGGCTGCCGCCGGTGACCAGCGCGACCTTGCCGGTCAGATCGAATGGTTTGTCAGTCATCGATAGTCTCCTGAGAGCGCGCGGCGCGGCGCGCCCGGGGCGGGCGGCGCGCGTTGGCGCGGGAATGGAGACGCGGTACGAACCGGGGGCGCCGCGTCACCGCGACAGTATCGGTCCATCGCGGTCGGCGGCGCGCGGTTTCGCCGGGCGAACTCGGCACCCGGCGTGCGGCGGGGAAGCTTGCGCCTATCCGGCGGGCGTGACTGACGGTGCGGCCGCCCGCTCGGCGAGCGGTCCGCGGCGGCTCACTGCCCGTCGGCGCGATCGGCGGCGTCCTTGGCGGCTTCCTTCATGTCGCCGACGCCTTTCTGGATCTTGCCTTCGGTCTCGCGGATGGCGCCCTTGATCTGCTGCTTCGTGCTGCCGACCATTTCGCCGGCCGCTTTCTGCACCTTGCCAGCGACTTCCTGGATGCTGCCTTTGACCTGATCTTTGTTCATCGTCGTTCCTTTGTCGAAAGGCGGCCGCCGCTGCGACCGCTGAATCGTATTGGACGCGATCGGGTCGCGGCGGCGAATCGGCCGATGCTGCGAAGCGTCGTCAGCGGGGACTGACGGCGCATGCGGTGCCGTCCGAGGCGCGGACGTGTCCGCTTGGCGCGGCGAACGAGCGTGGTCGATTCGTTCGCGATCCTTCAGTCGGCCTGATGGAGCACGACCCGCCAGTTCGAGCCGGCGCTGGACGAGGACTTGGACCAATGATTCGCATTGAGCCAGCGCCCGTTCGTATAGGCCTGCGCCTGCGATTGCGTGAACGCCGCCGGGCCGGTGAAGCCGTAGCTGCTGCCGTTGCGCTGGTCGGCGAAGACCCACACCGACGAGCCTTGCGGCGTGAATACGACGTCATAGGTCTGGTTGGCGTTCAACTGCACGGCCGACGGCAGCGCGGCGTCGTACCAGGCCATCACGCCGGTGCTGCCTTGACTGGAGTCGACCCGGTAGTTCGCCGAGTCCTGCGAGATCGTGCCCGACGCCAGCACGGTCGTCCCCTGCATGATCTGCCAGCCCAGGCCGCCGCTGCCGCTGGCCTTGGCGGTGTGGATCGACAGGCCGCTGATCCGCCGCGACTGCGTCGGCACGTAGCGCTCGCGGACCGGATTGCCGTTGCCGTTCTTCCATTGCCGACCGCCGGCGTCGACGTTGCCCGTCTCCATGTTGGTGTGGCCGAACGTGCTTCCGTTGGACATCGTCATCTGCATGATCGGGACGATCCGCGCACCGCCGCGGCCGTCCACGGTCCAGTCTTCCCATGTCGGCGTGGCCGAGCTGCCCGCCGAGCGATATCCGAGCAGCGCGCTCATCTCATAAGGAGAGATCCAGCGGCTGGGGCGCCCTCCGGCATTCGTCGCCCAGGCCATGTCCCAGCTCGACCAGTTGCTGCTCGGGTTGGAGGCGTTGTTGATCGCGACCAGGTGGTACAGCTTGCCGGCCTCGAGCGCTTGGCTCGAGCTCATCGAGTCCTGCGAGAACCGGTGCGAGATCGTGGTGTAGGTGCCGTTGCTCATGCTCAGCGATCCCGGCACGCGGCGGCCCGTCGCCAGCGGCGTGGCCGACCAGTTCGGCAGATGGCGCGCGCTGCCGTCATCGGGCAGCACGCGCAGCGCGATGTCCCCGCCGTTGCCGCCCGCGTAGCCGCTGCCGTCCGACCAGTACATCCGGACCGACGAGATCGAGCCGGCGTACGGCGCGCGAAAGCGCACCGACACCACGGTGTCGTTGCCGCGCGCGCGCTGGATGTTCATGTTCCACAGGCCATCCATCACGTAGACGCCGGGGCCGAACAGGCGTTTCGCGTCATTGCTGGTCGACAACAGGCTGCTGGCGGCGCTGACGAGCGCGGCTTTCTCGGTCGTGCGCAGGCCGTCCCGCCCATTGTCGGCAGCGATCGCGATCGAGTCGCCGGCCGTTTGCGGCAACTCGCCCGAGGCGATGCGCGCCTGGACGTTGTCGTCGTTGATCTGGGCGATGTCCGAGGACAAATCGTCCGGGTATCGAGCGGCGCTGCTGCTGGCCGCCATCTCGTCGGCGGGCGCCGTCGCCGGATCGATCGCGGGGGCGGTCGAAGCGTCGGACGCTTGCTGTGGGGCCTCATCAGTTCGAGCGGCGACCGATTCGTGAGTTCCGTCCACGGTCACGGCACCGCCGTCGCCGCCACCGCCACCGCAGGCGGCGACGAGCAGCAGGGGAACAATCCAGGCATGTTTCGGCGATCCAGCCGGACGCATCGTTGATTTCTTGGTCATTCGTTTTTTGATTCGCGCAAAGCGCTGCAAGCGGAAAGCCGGTCCCATCGCGTCCTGGTCGGCCGCATGTCCCGGCGGATTCGATCCGATGGCGGCCCCTGTGCGTAGCGCCGAGCCGTGCGATCAAGGATGCGTGCGTGGATTTGCCCGTGCAGAACATCGATCGATGCACGAGCGCGAAAGCTGACCGATGGCCGCGAAGCGATGCCGCGGCGGTGGCCTTCATCCGGACCCATGGAATGAAGCGACCGTCGCCGAAGGCGTCACCGCGATGGCGAGAACCGCGCGGGGCGGCCTGCCGGAGCGACGATCAGTGGCTGTTCGACAAAGCGACCGTCGAAAGCCAGGCGCGATTATCGATGGTTTTTACAAATTCGACAAAATATAATATTTATTAATTTGTGGAATGGTTGCGTTTTTGGCCGTTTTGTGGGCGATTTTCGGTTGGGTGGCCGATCCGGGCACGCGCTTCGGCATCGGCGCCGCGACCGTGATGAGGTGTTTCGGCGACATCCCGCCGCCGGTCGTCGGGCCGCCCGGCCGGGAATCGGTCCCGCGCGGGGCGCGGGCCACGGGTCGGGGCGCCGATGATAGCGTTCCCGCATGAACGTTCCTCCGTCCGCCCCGGTCCTTCCGTCGCCCGATTCCTCGTGCACGCTGCTGCCGTCGCCGTCGCTGCTGCTGCTGCTGCCGCTGTCGATCTCTGCGGTGCCGCCGGCTCCGGTGCGGTCGCCATCGTCTTTGCCTTCGTCGCCGCTTCCGGCCGCTGCGCCGCTCTCGGCCGCCGTGCCATGGCGGCACCCGGCACGATACGAGGGACGGCTGGCCGCCCGCGCGGCCGCGGTGCTCGGTCTGTCGTGGGCGCTGGCCGGCTGCGCGCTCAATCCGGCGGTGCTGACCGTGGGGGCGGGCACTTACCAGGCGTCACGCCAGGCGTTCTTTCCGTTCGGCGACACGGCGACGCTGCGCGCGGCCGTGCTCGCGCAGGCCGACCGGCACTGCGAAGGGATGGGCGGCAAGCCGCTGGTCGTGCGGATCGAGGAATCGAAGCCGCCGTGGCTGCCCGACAATTTTCCTCGCGCCGCCGTGCAGTTCCGCTGCGAGAACGGATGACGGCCTCGGCGCCGCGCCCCTGGCGCCACGGTCCTGGCGCCGCGGTCCTGGCGCCGCGGGCCCGGTATCGCGGGATTGGTGCCGCGGGATTCGGCGCCGCGGGCTCAGTGCCGCGGCGCTTCGAGCGGCAGACCGGCGGTGCGCTCGTCGCGCGTCCGCTGGCGCCGCTCCATGATGCCCTTGGCGACCAGCGTCACCAGCGCCATGCAGGCTAGCAGCGCCGCGGCGGTGAAGGCGGCGGCGGTCTTGTAGTCGTTGTTCAGTTGCTCGACCAGCAGCGGCAGCGTCAGCGTCTGGTTCATGATCGTGCCCGAGACGACCGAGACCGCGCCGAATTCACCGACGGCGCGCGCGTTGGTCACGACCACGCCGTACAGCAGCGCCCACTTGATGTTCGGCAGCGTCACGCGCCGGAACACCTGCCAGCCGGTGGCGCCCAGCGTCATCGCCGCGTATTCCTCGTCGGCGCCCTGCGCCTGCATCAGCGGGATAAGGATCCGCGCGACATAAGGAGACGTGATGAACACCGTCACCATCAGGATGCCGGGCCACGCGAACATCAGTTGCACGTCGTGCGAGCCCAGCCAGGCGCCGACGCGGCTTTCGGCGCCGTAGACGACCAGGTAGCACAGGCCGGCGACGACCGGCGACGTCGCGTACGGGATGTCGATCAGCGTCATCAGCAGCTTGCGGCCGCGAAAATCGTAGCGGCTGACGCACCAGGCCAGCAGGATGCCGAACACGAGATTGATCGGCACCGTGGCCAGCGTCGTGATGACGGTCAGCCAGATCGCGTGCCGCATGAAGTCTTCGCCGAGGTTCTGCGCGAGAAGCTGCCAGCCGCCCTGCAGCGCCTGCGTGAAGATCAGCACCAACGGTACGACCAGCAGCAGCACGGCCAGCAGGCCGCCGAGCGCGACCAGCACCCATTGGTGCGCGTGAGCGGGTTTTCGCATCAGGCCATCCGTCGTTGCCAGCCGAGCAGCCGGCCCTGCGCGACCTGCAGCCCGAACAGCAGCGCCAGCGAGGTCAGCAGCACGACCGAGGCGATCGCCGCCGCCGCCGGGTAGTTGAATTCCTGCAGCCGCACGAAGATCATCAGCGAGGTCACCTCGGTCTTGAACGGGATGTTGCCGGCGATCATGATCACCGCGCCGAACTCGCCCAGGCTGCGGATGAAGGCCTGCGACGAGCCGGCGACGATCGCCGGCACCATCGCCGGCACGATCACGCGCCAGAAGATCTGCCACCGGGTCGCGCCCAGCGTGCGCGCCGCCTCCTCGTATTCGTGGCTCATGTCCTGCAGCACCGGCTGCACCGAGCGCACGACGAAGGGCAGGCTCGTGAAGATCATCGCGGCGACGATGCCCGGATACGCGTAGGCGATCTTCCAGCCCATCGCCGCGAACGCCTGGCCGTACCAGCCGCCGGGCACCAGCAGCGTCGACAGCGTGATGCCGGCGACCGAGGTCGGCAGCGCGAACGGCAGGTCGACCAGCGAATCGATCAGCCGGCGGCCCGGAAAGTCGTAGCGCGACACGATCCAGGCCAGCAGCAGGCCGATCGCGGTGGCCGCCAGCGTCGACAGCGCGGCGGCGCCCAACGTGACGCGATAGCTGGCGACGACGCGCGGATCGGTGATCGCCTGCCAGTACTGCGCCCACGTCATGTCGGCGACGTACAGCAGCATCGCCGACAACGGGAACAGGATGACCAGCGCGATGAACAGCGAACTGATGCCGAAGCTCAGCCCGAAGCCCGGCAGGACCGGCGGTCGCGAGAAGAACCAGGAGATCGGAGCCTGCCGGGCGGTCGTGCCGCCCCGGCTCACGGCTTGCTGGCCAGAAGCTGGTCGAGCACGCCGTTGGCGGCGAAGTGCGTGGTCTGGATCTTGCCCCAGTCGCCGAGCACCGCGGTCGGATCGATCAGGCGGATCGCCGGAAACTTCGATGCCGTGGCCTTGACGACGTCCGGATGGTGGACGCGGTAGTTGAACGCGGTCAGCAGCAACTGGATCTCGCGCGTGTACTGGAACTCGAGATAAGCGGTGGCCAGCTTGCGCGTGCCCTTGTCGTCGACGACCTTGTCGACGATCGCGACCGGGAACTCGGCCAGCACGCTGACCGGCGGGCGCACGACCTCGTAGCCGCCGGCCTTGAACTCGTCGCTGGCGGCGATGTTGACGACCTCGGATTCGAAGGTCAGCAGCACGTCGCCCTGGTTGTTGTTGGCGAAGGCGACGGTCGCGCCGCGCCCGCCGGTCGGAAAGTTCTCGACGTTGCGCAGCAGCTTGCCGACGAACGCGCGGGTCCGCGCGTCGTCGCCGCCGAACTTCTCGTTGGCGAACAGCCAGGCGGCCAGGTACGTGTAGCGCGCGTTGCCCGAGGTCTTCGGATTCGGGAACACGAGCCTGACGTCGTCGCGGACCAGATCGTCCCAGCCCTGGATCCTCTTCGGGTTGCCCTTGCGGACCAGGAACGCGATCGTGCTGTAGTACGGCGAGCTGTTGTTCGGGAACTGCTTGGCCCAGTCCTTGCGCAGCACGCCCCGCTGCGCGAGGAAGTCGATGTCGGTGACCTGGTTGAACGTCACGACGTCGACCTTCTTGCCCTGGACGATGTCCTGCGCCTGGCGCGAGGTGCCGGCGAACGACTGGTCGATCTTCGGCGTCTGGCCGGTCTGCTTGTGCCAGGACTCGATGAACTTCGGATTGATCGCCGCGAACAGCTCGCGGGCGACGTCGTAGGAGGCGTTCAGCAGGGGTTTGTCCTGCGCCTGGGCCGGCGAGGCGAGGACGGCGGCGGCCAGGGCGCCCGCGGCGAGCAGCTTGGAGATCATCGGGAGGGCCATCTGCGGCGACGAAATAGCCCGCCATCATGCCCGCCGGCCCGCCGCCGTCCAACGAAGAAGTTCGTCGAACCAAATGCGCGATTGCTATTTGGACGGCCGCGCGTCGCCCGGCCGTTTGGCGCGACGCGGAGGTCCTGTGTAAGGTGTCGGGCGTCGTCGTAGAAACATCGTGAAGTGCCTTGAACGGAGATCGCCGCTTGTCGTCCGCTGCCGCGCCCGCCGCCCCGCCGACATCCGCGGATCCGCCGGCCGGCGCGTCGCGGGTGCTGACGGTCCGCGGGCTGTCGGTGCGTTTCGCCGGTCGCGAGCGGGCGCTGCACGCGGTCAGGGGCATCGACCTGGACGTCGACGCCGGGCGCACGCTGGCGATCGTCGGCGAATCCGGCTCGGGCAAGTCGGTGTCGTCGCTGGCGCTGATGCGATTGATCGAGGCCGGCGGCGGCCGGATCGACGCCGGTTCGGCGCGGTTCAAGGCCCGCGACGGCCGTGAGCACGATCTGCTGCGGGCCGATCCCGCGACGATGCGCCGGCTGCGCGGCGCCGACATCGCGATGATCTTCCAGGAGCCGATGACCTCGCTCAATCCGGTGTTCCCGGTCGGCGAGCAGATCGCCGAGGCGATCCGGCTGCACCAGCGGGCGGGGCGCGCGGCGGCCCGCGCCGAGGCGCTGCGGATGCTCGACCTGGTACGCATTTCCGATGCGCGCAACGTGCTCGACCGGTATCCGCACCAGTTGTCGGGCGGCATGCGCCAGCGCGTGATGATCGCGATGGCCTTGTCGTGCCGCCCGTCGCTGCTGATCGCCGACGAGCCGACGACGGCGCTGGACGTGACGATCCAGGCGCAGATCCTCGCGCTGATCCGCGAGCTGCAGGCGCAGATGCGGATGGGCGTGATGTTCATCACGCACGACATGGCGGTGGTCGCCGAGATGGCCGACGATGTGGTCGTGATGCGCGCCGGCGAGGTCGTCGAGCGCGGCCCGTGCGCGCGCTTGTTCGCGGCGCCCCGGCATCCGTACACGCGCGCGCTGCTGGCCGCGGTGCCGACCTTCGGCCGGATGGCGGGCACCGACCGGCCGGCGCGGTTCGCGCTGCCGGGCGAGGCGGCCGATCCCGACGCCGCGCCGGTGCCGGTACCCGATACCGTGCGCCGCGACCTGCCGCCGGTGCTGGTCGCGAGCGACCTGGTCACGCGCTTTCCGCTGCGCTCGGGGATCCTGGGGCGGGTGCGCAGGCAGGTGCACGCGGTCGAGCACGTCAGCTTCGAGCTGTACGCCGGCGAGACGCTGTCGCTGGTCGGCGAATCCGGGTGCGGCAAGTCGACGACCGGCCGATCGTTGTCGCGGCTGGTCGACCTGAGCGGCGGATCGGTGCGGATCGCCGGGCGCGACGTCGCCGCGTTGGCCGGCGCCGGTCTGCGGGCGCTGCGGCGCGACATCCAGTTCGTGTTCCAGGATCCGTTCGCGTCGCTCGATCCGCGGATGACGGTCGGCTACGCGATCCTCGAACCGATGCGCATCCACGGCACGGCGTCCGGCGCGGCCGCGCGGCGGCGCGTGGCCGAACTGCTCGAACGGGTCGGCCTGCCGGCCGGCGCCGCGCAGCGCTATCCTCACGAGTTTTCCGGCGGGCAGCGGCAGCGGATCGCGATCGCGCGGGCGCTGGCGCTCGATCCGAAGATCGTCGTCGCCGATGAATCGGTGTCGGCGCTGGACGTGTCGATCCGCGCGCAGATCATCAACCTGCTGCTGGACCTGCAGCAGCAGTCGGGCGTCGCGTTCCTGTTCATCTCGCACGACATGGCGGTCGTCGAGCGGATCAGCCATCGCGTCGCCGTCATGTACCTGGGCCAGATCGTCGAGATCGGCCCTCGCCGCGCGGTGTTCGAGTCGCCTCGGCATCCGTACACGCAGCGGCTGATGGCGGCGGTGCCGGTCGCCGATCCGGCCCGGCGCGCGCGCCGCGAGCCGCCGGTCGGCGAGGTACCGAGTCCGGTGAGGGCGGTCGGCGACGAGCCGCCGGTCGCGCCGCTGGTGCGGGTCGGCGACGATCACTACGTGGCGCGGCACGCGGTGGGCGGGGCTTATTGATGCCGGTGGAACGCGGCGCGACGGACGAAGGGCCGCCGGCGGATGCGCCGGACGAATCGAAGTGGGCAGCGAGGAATGGGCAACGCGAAGTCGGCAAGGCGGAGTGGACGAATTGACGCGGATCAAGCGCGGCCGGCCTTGCGCGGGTCGCCGTCGAGGAGGATGAAGATGGAAGCGATGCGGGATGCGATGCAATCGGGACGCCGGCTGGCCGCGCGCCGCCTGCTGGCGGCGGTCGGCGCCGGCGCGGCGTTGGCGGTGTTGCCGTGGACCAGCGCGACTGCCGCCGGCAAATCGATCACGGTCGCCGTGCAGGCGAACTTCACGTCGCTCGATCCGTTCGACGCCAACGATTCGCTGTCGCTGGCCGTGTCCAAGTCGTTCTACCAGGGCCTGTACGGCTTCGACAAGGACATGAAGATGATCCCGGTGCTGGCCGACAGCCATACGGTGTCGCCGGACGGGCTCGTCTACACGGTCAAGCTCAAGACCGGCATCAAGTTCCACGACGGCACCGATTTCAACGCGCAGGCGGTCAAGGTCAACTTCGACCGGGTGATCAACCCCGACAATCGCCTGAAGCGCTACGCGCTGTTCAAGAACATCGCGCGGGTCGACGCGGTCGATCCGGCGACCGTGCGGTTCACGCTCAAGGAGCCGTTCTCGCCGTTCCTGAACACGCTCGCGCATCCGTCCGGCGTCATCATCTCGCCGGCCGCGCTGGCCAAGCACGGCAAGG
Organism: Burkholderiaceae bacterium; assembly: GCA_047605425.1. Lineage (GTDB taxonomy): Bacteria > Pseudomonadota > Gammaproteobacteria > Burkholderiales > Burkholderiaceae_E > JAKPAM01. Next base: position 22,561 of record JASGFT010000029.1, read on the forward strand.
CGATCGGCCAGAACCCGGTCGGCACCGGCCCTTATCGCTTCGTCGAATGGAACCAGACCGACCGGCTGAAGGTCGCGCGCTTCGACGGCTACTGGAAGAAGGGTTACCCGAAGCTCGACGAGATCGCGTTCAAGCCGGTCGTCGACAACAACACGCGCAGCGCGATGCTGCAGACCGGTGAGGCGCAGCTCGCGTTTCCGGTCCCTTATGAACAGGCCGATCTGCTCAAGTCCAAGCCGAACGTCATCGTCGAGAGCTCGCCGTCGATCGTCCATCGCTGGATCTCGCTGAACACCCAGCACAAGCCGTTCGACAACCCGAAGGTGCGCCAGGCGCTGAACTACGCGATCAACAAGCAGGCGCTGGTCAAGGTCGCGTTCGCCGGCTACGCGGAGCCGGCCGCCGGCGTCGCGCCGCCCGGCGTGGAGTTCGCGCTGCGCATCGATCCCTGGCCTTATGATCCGGCCAAGGCGCGGGCGCTGCTCAAGGAGGCCGGCTACCCGAACGGCTTCGAGACCACGCTGTGGTCGGCCTACAACTACACGACCGCGCAGAAGGTCATCCAGTTCGTCCAGCAGCAGCTCGCGCAGGTCGGCGTCAAGGCGCAGGTGCTGGCGCTCGAAGCGGGCCAGCGCGTCGAGCGCGTCGAGAACGCGCCCGACCCGGCCACCGCGCCGGTGCGCATGCTGTACATCGGCTGGTCGTCGTCGACCGGCGAGGCCGACTGGGCGTTGCGACCGGTGCTGGCCAGCGAATCGATGCCGCCGCGCCAGTACAACACCGCGTACTACCAGAACCCGAGCGTCGACGCGGGCCTGGCGCGCGCACTGACGATCACCGACAAGGCCGAGAAGACGCGCCTGTACGCCGAGATCCAGCAGACGATCTGGAACGACGCGCCCTGGGTGTTCCTGGTCACCGAGAAACTGGTGTCGGCGCGCGCGCGCAAGCTCAGCGGTTTCCACGTGATGCCGGACGCGTTGTTCGAGTTCGAGGACGCCGACCTGCAATGAGGCGCCGGTGATCGTCTTCCTCGCCAAGCGCTTGCTGGGCCTGCTGCCGACGCTGGCGCTGGTCGCGGTGCTGGTGTTCGGCTTCGTGCACCTGCTGCCCGGCGATCCGGCGCGTCTGGCGGCCGGCACCGACGCCGATCCGCAGACCGTCGAGCTGGTGCGCCGCGAACTGGGCCTGGATCGGCCGTTGCCCGTGCAGTTCGCGCGCTACGCGGCGCGGATCGTCCAGGGCGACCTCGGCACATCGCTGCGCAGCCGCCGGCCGGTGGCGACCGAACTGGCCGAGCGATTCGGACCGACGCTGTGGCTGACGGTCGCCGCGATGGGCTGGTCGGTGCTGTTCGGGCTGCTCGTCGGCATCGTGTCGGCGGTCTGGCGCAACCGCTGGCCCGACCGGCTCGGCATGACGCTGGCGGTCTCGGGCATCTCGTTCCCGGCGTTCGCGCTGGGCATGGTGCTGATGCAGATCTTCTCGGTCCGGCTCGGCTGGCTGCCGACCGTCGGCGCCGACACCTGGCGGCACTACGTGCTGCCGTCGCTGACGCTGGGCGCCGGCGTGGCCGCCGTCATGGCGCGTTTCACGCGCTCGTCTTTCATCGACATCCTGAAAGAGGACTACGTCCGAACCGCGCGCGCCAAGGGCGTCGCCGAGCCCTCGGTCATCGTCAAGCACGGCCTGCGCAACGCGCTGATCCCGATCGTGACGATGATGGGCCTGCAGTTCGGCTTCCTGCTCGGCGGCTCGATCGTCGTCGAGAAGGTATTCAACTGGCCCGGCATGGGCAGCCTGCTGGTCGACGCGGTCGAGATGCGCGACTACCCGGTGATCCAGGGCGCGGTGCTGCTGTTCTCGCTCGAATTCATCCTGATCAACCTGGTCGTCGACGTGCTGTACGGCTTGATCAATCCGACGATCCGCATTCGATGAGCGCGAACGATTCTCCTCGGACTGCCGGAGCCGACGCGATCCGCACGCCGTGGCGCGAGTTCTGGCGCAAGTTCCGCCGCCAGCGGCTGGCCCTCGTTGCCGGCGCGTTCGTGTTGCTGTTGCTGGCGGTCGCGCTGCTGTCGCCGTGGATCGCGCCGTTCGATCCGGAGAACTTCTTCGACTACGACGCGCTGAACTCGCCGCCGTCGGCCACGCACTGGTTCGGCGTCGATTCGCTCGGGCGCGACATCTTCAGCCGCGTGCTGGCCGGCACGCGGCTGTCGCTGGCAGCGGGTTTCCTGTCGGTGGCGATCGGCGCCGTCATCGGCACCGCGCTGGGCCTGGTCGCCGGGTATTACGAAGGCTGGTGGGACCGGATCATCATGCGCGTGTGCGACGTGCTGTTCGCGTTCCCGGGGATCCTGCTGGCGATCGCGATCGTCGCGATCCTGGGCAACGGCATGGCCAACGTCGTATTGGCGGTGGCGATCTTCAGCATCCCGGCGTTCGCGCGGCTGGTGCGCGGCAACACGTTGTCGCTCAAGCACCAGACCTTCATCGAGGCCGTGCGCTCGATCGGCGCTTCCGACGCCACGATCGTGCTCAAGCACATCCTGCCCGGCACCGTGTCGACGATCGTCGTCTACCTGACGATGCGGATCGGCACCTCGATCATCACCGCGGCCAGCCTGTCGTTCCTGGGCATGGGCGCGCAGCCGCCGACGCCCGAGTGGGGCGCGATGCTCAACGAGGCGCGCGCCGACATGGTGACGTCGCCGCACATCGCGCTTTTTCCGAGCCTGGCGATCTTCCTGACGGTGCTGGCGTTCAACCTGCTGGGGGACGGGCTGAGGGATGCGCTGGATCCGAAGCTGGACGAGTGATCGGCTATGGACGCCCGCGCGCGTCCTCGATGATCCGGGCCGCGAGCGCCTGCACCTGCTTGGCGGTCATCGCCGAGAAGATGCCCTGCCAGGCGCTCGACGTGGTCGAGTAGTCCCGGGCGCCGAGGCGACGGCCGGACGGCAACTCGGTGAACTCGGTCCGGGCGTCGACGTGGGCGTTGCCGGTGAAGGCACCCAAGCCGTAGCGGGCTCCGGTCGAGATGTACCGATAGTCGCGGATCACGACGCGCGCGAAGGTGGTCCCGGCCGGCTGCGGGCCCGGTTGGGCGTCGACCCACGCGAAGCCGATGCCGGCATCGGCCGCGGCCTGGGTGAAGGCGCCGCGCCATTCGCCACGGAAGGCCTCCCAATCCGACGAGGCCGGCATCGCCGGATCGGCGACGACCGCCACGGCGAGCCGCTTGAGCGGCGCCGACGGTCGCTGCAATGCGGCCTGCTCGCTTTCGGGGCGTTGGACGCTGGCCGCGCAGCCGGCGAGCAGGGCGGCGGATACGACGAGTACGAACCGTAGATTCATGCCAGGCATCACGGTACTCCACGAGAACGGATGCTTGATATTCTGCCGGCTCGACGGCATGCGCTTCAAGAACGGCCGCTCGCGCTTGGGGGCGAATCCACCGCCGTCACCTAACTTGGTGACTGCATCGCCAGCGAGGTCTGCCAGAATGGCTCGAATCTAGACCGCGGCTTCGGTGAACTGCGCGACAGCAACGCTTCGCGACTTCGCAATGGACTTTCTCAAGGCTTTTATCCGTTCGATTTCGTGCATGGTTTGAGCTGTGAAATACGATTCTCCACAGCTAGGGCACGAGATCATGGGGATGTGCTCTATGACAAGGATGTCTGAGCCCTCTCCATAAGTACGAGTCACATGCTTGATCGAGGTCTTGCCATGCCCGCAGTTGGGGCATGCCTTAGCAGCGATAGACCGTGATGACAATGAGCTTGCCGCTCGGGGCAAGCTTGCAGACGGCTTCTGCCGCTTCGCCTTCAAGGGTGAGGCCACGGACGACAAACTTCGCTTCGTTCGTTTTCCGGTCACGTTGTCGCTCCCGGATCCGGCCCGTGAGGAGGATGCTTTCGAGATCGAGGATCGTGAGGTCGTCATCTTCAAGTTCGTCTGCGGCGTGTGTTGATACGAGGTAGTCGAGGGTGCGGATCAGTTCTCTGAGCCGAGCAATCGTCACTGTTGCCATAGGCGCCGCATCGTTCAATCAAGGTCTAGCATTGGCGCTGAGACGACCGCAGCAGGTCAGGTCGAGCGGCTGGTCAGGTCGAGGCGCTCGTAAGCCGGACTATCTTAGAAACTAACATAAACCCAGTGATAGAGGTCGTCTATTGGCTGAGTGGGGGCCAAGTGAATTGAAGAGCGAGAATCCCGAAGCTGCCGCTGCCGGGCACCACGATCGCTGACTGGGCGTGGTAGACCTCCTTCAGGGTCGCCGAGATGTCGCGCATCACCTGCTGGAACTTCTGCGACATGTGGTTCAATCGGCCAGGCTCCGAACTTCGCATGGCATAGGGGATCGCCGGGCGAGAGACCGCGAGATGGCCGCGCCGGGCGCGGATTCTCGCACACGCCCCGCTATCGATACGCCGCCCTGCTCAACCGGTCTCCATCACCCGCCCGGTCGCGGGCCGCGTGTGCCTTGCCATCCAGCCTTTGAGCCCGCGCAGCATCGGCGCCTCGATCAATCGATACTGCAGCATCGCGTAACCCACCGTAACACCGAGAATCAGCATCATCCCGAGCCAGAACGACTCGCCACCAAGCGCTTTCCAGATCATCGTCGGAATCGCCGCGACCAGCGGGTGACTCAGATACAGCGAGTACGAGGCGTCGCCAAGCGTCCGCAGCAGCACCAGCGGATGCGCTGACAGCAGATCCTCGAGGCAAACCACCCCGAACAGCAGCATGGCCGCGGGCCCGCCGAAGTAGATCGTGCGCGGCCCGGCGCCGTCGGCATACAGGCGGGGCGCCAGCACGGCTAGCGCGATGGCCGCCGCCAGCACGGCCATCATCCCCAGCACACGACGCCAGGGAAAGGTCCGCAGCCGGGGGTACAGGATCGCGATCACGATGCCGGCCAGGAACTCCAGTTGCATCGGCGAGGTGCCACGGTTCTGAATGGCCGAGGTCGGATCGGCGACGCTGCGCAGTCCGACCAGGGCCAGAATCATCGTGGCAAGCAGCGCAAAGCGCACCGCCGGTCGATTCAGGAACAGGCTGACAGCCACCATTAGATAGAACACGAACTCGTGGTTCAGCGACCAGCCAGGAACCAGGATTGGCGTGAACTCGCCCGAATGACTGTTGACATGGAAAACGAACAGGAACGAGGCGACGATTTCGCCCGGTCCAGGCAGATCGCCATAGTCGCCGTGCGTCTGCAGCGCCATGATGGCCAGCGTCGCCAGCAAAGTCAGCCAGTACAGCGGCGCGATGCGGATCAGTCGGGTCAGCCACCAATGTCCGGGGCGCTGCGCCGACCGACCGGCCGACAGCCAGATGATGAAACCGCTGATCACGAAGAAGACATCGACCCCGCCCGCCCAGGCGTAGCGCCACACCGGCTCGACGCCGTCCATCGGACGCAGTGCTCCGAGCGCGTGATAGATCACCACCGATAGCGCGGCCAGGCCGCGCAGATATTGGATGCCGATGACGTCTTTCATGACCGGTCCGTTGTCGATCGCTGCCAGGTCAGTCTAAAGCTTCCATCCTGTCCAACGATGAACAATGCAACGATTACCCATTCAGGGAGCGACGGGCGTCCGGCGATCCGCGATCGTAGAGAAGAATGCGTAAATTGTTTCGGACCGGAGCAGCCGACGCCAACGCCGGAGCCCAGGTCCGGACGCCACTGGACGCCTCTAAGAAAAAAGCGGCGCTGCTCGGGGTCTTGTCCGTGGTGATGGCCGTCTTCGCGCTCCTGATGGTGGCCGCCTTCTACCTCACATGCATCTTCGTCGGGCTCTGGTTGGTTTTCAAGATCGTCGCGGTGTTCATCTTCTGGAACACGCCCGGGCGGCACGACGGGTTGGAGCTCCTTGCAGGGGGCGTTGTGGCGGTGGTGCTACTGGCTTGTCTCATGTCCGTTGTCGGGCCGACCGGTGCGAGCGGCCAGCACAGCGATTCTGTCGATGACGGGCCGAAGCGCCGCAGGCGGCGCACCGCGGCGGTGGCGTTGCTGGGATACTCTGCGTTCAAGAGCAGCTCGGCCGACGTGCGAGACGGGGGCACCGGCTCTGTCGGCTGGTGGAAGGGCGCGAAAGGCGACTGCTCCGATTCTGACGGCTGATAACCGCGAGTGAAGCTTTGCTATCACGGCGGACGACGAAACTCTCTCACGACCAAACTCTCCATGAACACGAAGCGCATTGTCGTCTGGACCCTGATCGGCCTGGCGGTCGCCTGGTTGCCGGCCACTTATCTGATGGGCGGACCGATCGAGAGGCGGTACAACGAGTACGTCGATGCGCTGGTCAAGGCGCTGCCGATGGCCCAGGTCGTCGAGCGCAGCTATGACCGGGGCATCATCGATTCCCGAGCGCGCCTGACGCTTCGGCTCAAGGAGACCGGCGTCGTCGGCACCGGCAAGATCGGCCGTCCCGACGGAAAGACCGCGCGACCGGCGGCACTGCCGTCGTTCACGATCACGCTCGACGACCTGATCCACCACGGTCCCTTTCCCGATACCCTGCTGCCCGCCGGCAGCCGGATCCGCTCGACGCTAAGCGCCACTCCGCTCGCCGGCGATGCCGCCGATGCGAAGCCCTTGCCCGATGCCGCGCCGATCACGCTGCTGACCGCCGACACGCGATTCGGCTTCGGCAGCAGCTATCGTTCGACGCTGAACAGTCCGGCCCGGCAGTGGAAGAGCGACGACGGCAAGCTCGCGATCGACTGGCAGGGCTTCGAAGGCAGCGCCGACGGTGATGCGCACAGCCACGAAGGGCGGTTCGCGATGCGTTCGCCCGGCCTGAAGGCGTTGATCGATGACGGCACCGGCAAAGGTGAGATCACGGTCGGCAAGATCGAGGGCGAAACCGAGCGTTCGGCCGGTGACCCGCTCGAGCTGACCGCCGGCCAGACCAGGCTGGTGGTCGATGCGCTGCGCTTTCGCTGGCAACGAGCGGGCCAGGCCGAATCGGTCGGCGAGTTCGATGACCTGCGGATGCGGTCGACGATCACTCGCAACGGCGAGTTCGCGGACCTGGAGACGCGCGGCACCGGCAAGGGTCGAATCGACAAGGAGACGATCGATCGCATCGAATACGTCGAGCACTGGAAGCGATTGCACGCGCCGACGCTCGAGCGCGTCACGCATCGGATCCTCGATCGGATGGGTCGGACGAGCGACGGCGACTCGGTGGACAAGGCCGCTTTCGAGCGGCTGAGCGCGGCCATCGCCGACGATCTCAAGGGCCTGCTGCCGCACAATCCCGAATACGCGGTCGCGCCCCTGTCCCTGACCCTGAATGGCACGCCAGGCAGCATCGGTTGGCGTATCCAGCTCGAGGGCCTGAAGGATTACGACCCTCGCCAGCCGCCGCTGCACTTATTGGCGGGCCTGAAGGCGGGTTTCGATCTGAAGGCGCCGCGTGTCTGGGTCGAGAAGCTCGCGGAGCTGGCCGCCGGCGGCGAGAAGACGCCGATCCCATCCGCGCAGTTGACGGACCTCGTTCGCCAGGGCGAGATGATGGGCTTCCTGCGCAACGACAACGGCGTCCTGACGAGCGAGGTACGCCTCGACGGGGGGCGCCTGCAGGTCAATGGCAAGGAGCTATTCAACTTGGCCGCGCTGCCCCAGCCCCGGCGTCCGTCGCGGTGATCCATCGCCGGGCCGACGTCCCTGCCGCTGATCGACTCGGTTCCTTATGCCTCGGTCTGGGCGCCATGACCACGGGCCAAAGCGCAAGCCTCGTCCTTCAGGACGAGGTCAAGCGAGGCAATCGTTGTCTGGCGCCGAAGGCGCCCCCGTATCGTGGCGAGGAAGCTCCTGCCTTCAGGCGGGAGTGACTCACATCCGCTCGACGACGAACGCTAAACAATGTTCAAGCCGATGCGCTGCGCGAGTAACAGGACGTTCGTGTAGATGCGTGGGTCCAGGAGTGGGGTAGTTGGTTCGGTGGGCGAAAGCAGAAGACTGTTCGCCGGAAGCCGATCGCCGAAAAGGACCAATGCCCGTGTCTCGTCATGCTGTATTCGCCAGCGTGACGAGCGTCAATTCCGAGGTCGTGATGAGAACTGAACGCGAATAGTCCACAAGATTGCGCTTGAGGAACGACTTGAGGCCGGTCCCGTACGGTACGTCATGGAAAACCGTTTCCATCGCCGCGCCTTCGAAGGCGTCTGCCGCGTAGATCGTCGGGATCTGATTGCCGGCGGTATCTCGAATGGGGCTGAAACGCGCGTCGCCGAGCGACCCGGGATTGAAGGCATCACCCGCATACCGGGTTGGATGGACACGGTACAGGGTGGCCCCAATCGGGTACGTCACGAGCGTGACCTGCGTCGCCAGATCGGGCGGAGGCGCCGGAAGCGGATCAGCCATGCAGGATCGGCTCGATCTCGTGCTGAGCGGCTTGAATGACGCGTTCCGGCGCCTCGGCCAACATCTCGAAGGGGGCCTTGTCGTCCAGGCCTGAGTTGATCGAGTGGAACCAGTAGGCCAATTCCCAGCTACTGCGGGTGCCATCGAACACGTCGAGAATCGCCTTCATTGCCGGGCGCGGGCGATATCCGTTATCGGGATCAAGAGCATAGTCTGGGTAATAGTCCTGGCCCTGGTGAGTGATCACAAAGATCTGACCCTTCTGTTTCCATTTGTTCGGTTGGGCTCCCAGATTGGTGGCGCTGAAGCCCGCGAGCCGGCCAATGTCGGCTCCTGTGAGCCAGCGACCGCTGTTCAAGACGTTGGCCTTTGCCTCGGCCTGCATCTTCGCTTCGACGAGAACGATGGGCGAGGGAATCTCGCGAGGAATCAGCGTATTGACCAGTGTGTCCAGGGACCCGCGATCGACGTCCGCGAGGCGACTGGAGACCAGGTTCAGGACGGTGTTGACCGTATCGACCAATCGCGACTGCTTCCCCTCATCGATGCCTTCGAAGGCGAAGGCAACAACCGTCTTGCTGGCTGTGAACCGATGGAGTTGCTTCGACACGACGGGGGCGTCGCCGGACAACGCCTCGATCAAGACTCGATCACTTTTCAATGGCACGGCCGCGAGCCGTGTTCCGGCGTTTGTCCGCCGTTTGCGCGTTGCCGCCTCCGCGACAGGCGACAGATGGTGATTCGGATGGGCTTCGTGCGATTCGGGTTTTTTCATGAAGATGATTATATGGATTTTAATATAACCATTCAAACCGAATTTGTCATGACTGAGTTTCGCTGGACACTCCGCATGCGCCGGCTTCGTTTTCTCGCTCGCGCACTTGAAAGGCGAGCGCAAGGGGGTCATCCTCGGCAAGCTGTTTCCGGCTAAGGCATCTGCCCGCATCCGGTGCCGCGCAGCACTCAGGCCGCCGGAAACTCCGGCACCTCCAGCGACAGCGCCCGCGCGCAATGGGAGATCTGTTTCCAGGTGGTCGGGTCGATCGGGATGCCGTCGCGGCCGCGCTGCACGCGGGCCTCGCGTTCGGGTTCTCCGGGCACCCGCACCGGCTCGTCCGGATCGGCGGCGGGCGAGGCTTTGACGTAGTCGATCAGCCGCTTCAGCGCATCGTCGAACCAGCCGCCGTCGATCAGCCGGCCGGGCTCGATCACGATCGACATCATGCCGTTGGCCAGCCCGGCGCCGAAGCCCTCGCCGCTGCGCGGCCCGCCGGCCATCGCACCGCCCAGCACCTCGGCGACGAAGGCCAGCGCCCAGCCCTTGTGCTCGCCGAACGCGGTCTGCGCACCCTTGGGCTCTTCGAACATCACCTTCGGGTCGGTGGTGGGCTGGCCGGCATGATCGATCAGCCGGCCCGGCGCCACCGGAACGCCCTTGTTGTAGGCCACGCGCACCTTGCCCAGTGCGATCGTCGAGGTCGCGAAGTCGAGCAGCACCGGCTGCGAACCGGGGATCGCGACGCAGACCGGGTTGGTCATCAGCCGCGGATCGCTGCCGCGGAACGGCGCCACGGTGGGCACCGCGTAGACCGCGTTGACGAAATGGATCGACATCAGCCCCTGGGCCGACAGGCGCTCGGCGTAGTAACCGACCCGGCCGACGTGCTGTGCGTTGCGCAGCGTGACCACGGCCACGCCGTGCTCGCGGACGATGCCCACGGCCTGCGCCATCACCGCATTGACGATCGGCTGGCCGTAGCCCATCTGGCCGTCGAACACCGCGAACGCTCCGCTGCCGCCGACGCGCACCGGCGTCTGATTCGGCGTGACCCAGCCGGACCGCAGGTGGTGCATGTAGGTCGGCACCATGCCCACGCCGTGGCTGTCGTGCCCGGTGAGGTTGGCCTCGACGAGGTGGTTGGCGATCTGCCGCGCCTCGCTGTCGCTGCTGCCGGCGGCGGCGAAGATCGATGCGATGAATTCCTCGAGACGGGCTGGTTCGGCAAGGATCGTCATGGGTCAGCCTGTTTTCTTGAGCGGTTGGGAAGGGTTGGAGAACGCGAGCATCAGCCATTCCTAGGAGTTCGCGGCAAGCCGGACGGAGCGGACGGGAAGTACTCCGTCAGGCAGTCGCCGACCTCGCCTCGTCAACCCGCTGCTTCAAATGCGCGAGCGCCTCGTCGACCTGGTCGACGAGGACCAGGCACAGGTCACCCGGCTCCAGCCGCGCCAGCGCGTGGTCGATCGCGGCGAACTCGCCGTGTATCTCGGTCGTGTACGAGGTCCGGCTCGCCTCTTCGAGGCCCTGGCGCAGCAGCGCGAGCACTTCGCCGTCGGCGCGGCCGCGCTGCGCGGCATCCTGGTAGAGGACCACGTCGTCGAAGGCGTCGCCCAGGATCCGGGTCTGGTCGACGATGTCCTCGTCGCGGCGATCGCCGGCGCCGCTGATGACCACGGCGCGGCGTCGCGCCGGCAGCGCTTGCACCGCCACGACCAGCGCCTTCATCGCATCGGGGTTGTGGCCGTAGTCGGCGATCAGCGTCGCGCCCCGGTAGTCCATCAGGTTGAAGCGGCCCGGCACCGTCTCGCTGTCGCTGGTGAATCCGGCCAGCGCCTGGCGGATCACGGCCCAGTCGATCCCGCTCGCCCAGGCTGCCGCGACGGCCGCCATCGCGTTCTCGACCTGGAAGCCGATGGTGCCGTTGCGGGTCAGCGGCACCTCGGCCAGCGGGATCGCGACATCGCTGCTGCCCTGGCTCGCGATGATGTGGTCATTGCGGCGGAACACCACGCGGCCGCCACGTGCGCGCTCGAAGGCCAGCAGAGACGGGCCGTCCAGATCGCCGAAGGCTGGCGTCGCGCCGCCGAAATAGATGACCTCGCCGGGGCAGACATCGGCCATCGCGGCGACCAGCGGATCATCGGCATTGAGCACCACCGCGCCGGTCGGCGCGACGTTCTGGACGATGACGCGCTTGAGGACGGCGAGATCCTCGACCGTATGGATGTAGTTCAGGCCGAGATGGTCGCCCTGGCCGATGTTGGTCACGACGGCGACCGAACAGCGGTCGAAGCCGAGCCCCTCGCGCAGGATGCCGCCGCGCGCCGTCTCGAAAACGGCCGCGTCGACGCTCGGGTGCATCAGCACGCTGCGCGCGCTCTTCGGGCCGCTGCAGTCACCGGTGTCGATCAGGTGCTGGCCGACCCGGATGCCGTCGGTGCCGGTCGTGCCGACCCGCAGGCCGGCCTGCTCGAAGATCCGAGCGATCAGCTTGGCCGTCGTTGTCTTGCCATTGGTGCCGGTGACCGCGACGACCGGGATCCGGCCGTCCTCGCTGCCAATGCCGAACAGGTGGTTGATCACCGCCTCGCCGACGGCGCGCCCCTTGCCGAACGACGGTGACAGGTGCATCCGCAGGCCCGGCGCCGCATTGACCTCGACGATGCCGCCCGACTGCTGCTCGAGCGGTGCGAAGACGGTGCGGCAGACGATATCGACACCGCAGATGTCCAGGCCGACGGCGCGGGCCGCCTCGACGGCGCGCGCCGCCACCTCGGGGTGGACTTCGTCGGTCACGTCGGTCGCCGTGCCGCCGGTGCTCAGGTTGGCGTTGTTGCGCAGGACGACGCGCTGGCCGTGCGGCGGGATCGAATCGACGG
>JASGFT010000030.1:0-34584 GCA_047605425.1 Burkholderiaceae bacterium
CGGCGCCGGGATCAGCAGCTCCTCGCGGCGGGTGCCCGAGCGGTTGATGTTGATCGCCGGGTACACGCGCTTTTCCATCATCCGGCGGTCGAGGTGGATCTCCATGTTGCCGGTGCCCTTGAACTCTTCGTAGATCACCTCGTCCATCCGGCTGCCGGTGTCGATCAGCGTCGTCGCGATGATCGTCAGCGAGCCGCCTTCCTCGATGTTGCGGGCCGCGCCGAAGAAGCGTTTCGGGCGCTGCAGCGCGTTGGCGTCGACGCCGCCGGTCAGCACCTTGCCCGAGGCCGGCACCACGGTGTTGTATGCCCGGGCCAGGCGGGTGATCGAATCGAGCAGGATGACGACGTCCTTCTTGTGCTCGACCAGGCGCTTGGCCTTCTCGATCACCATCTCGGCGACCTGCACGTGGCGTGTGGCCGGCTCGTCGAACGTCGACGCGACGACCTCGCCGCGCACCGAGCGCTGCATCTCGGTGACTTCCTCGGGGCGTTCGTCGATCAGCAGCACGATCATCACGACGTCCGGATGATTGGCGGTGATCGCGTGGGCGATCTGCTGCATCATCACCGTCTTGCCGCTCTTGGGCGGGGCGACGATCAGGCCGCGCTGGCCCTTGCCGATCGGCGCGATGATGTCGATCAGCCGGCTGGTGATGTTCTCTTCGGCCTTGATCTCGCGTTCGAGCGTCAGCGGCTTGTCCGGGTGCAGCGGCGTCAGGTTCTCGAACAGGATCTTGTGCTTGGACGCCTCGGGCGGCTGGCCGTTGATCTTGTCGACCTTGACCAGCGCGAAGTAGCGCTCGCCGTCCTTGGGCGTGCGGACCTCGCCCTCGATCGAATCGCCGGTGTGCAGGTTGAAGCGGCGGATCTGCGACGGCGAGATGTAGATGTCGTCGGTGCTGGCCAGGTACGAGGTCTCCGGCGAGCGCAGGAACCCGAAGCCGTCGGGCAGGACCTCGAGGCAGCCGTCACCGAAGATCGTTTCCCCGGTCTTGGCCTTGCGCTTGAGGATCGCGAACATCAGCTCCTGCTTGCGCAGGCGGTTCGCGTTTTCGATCTCCAGGCCGGCAGCCATTTCGATGAGCTGCGAGACGTGTTGGGCTTTGAGTTCGGAAAGATGCATGAGGCGGAATGGCTGTGCCAGAGAGACGGACGGGCGGGGTTGCGTAGCGCTTGGCCGAGCGGCCAGGACGGACGGGATGAGCGGATGGGCTGACTGCGAGGCCGTTGAATCGGGTTGGATGTCGCTGCCGGGCCGAGCGGGCCGTTGCGGAAGAGGTCCGGGGGAGTCGCTCGCGGCCCGGCCAATCAGGCCGGCCCGCACCCTATTGGCTGGTGACCAAGGCGAGGGGGATCGTCGGTTGGACGGATGCACCCCAGAGAACTGCCGCCGGCAAGAGCGCCGACGATCGGATCACCGCGCAGCGTCTTCAGCGCTTGCGATGGCGATCACGAATACGTGCTTGTTCTTGTTGGCTTGCGAGGATATCAGAGATGGCTGTCGAGGAACAGCGTCAATTGCGATTTCGACAACGCGCCGACCTTGGTCGCCACCTGCGTACCGTTCTTGAACAGCATCAGCGTCGGAATCCCGCGGATGCCGAACTTGGCGGCGACCGATTGATTCTCGTCGACGTTGACCTTCACGACTTGCAGGCGCCCGTCATAGTCCTTGGACACCTCGTCCAGGATCGGCGCGATCATCTTGCAAGGGCCGCACCAATCGGCCCAGTAGTCGACCAGGACCGGCTCTTCGGCCTTCAGCACGTCCTGATCGAAAGACGTATCGGATGTATGTTTGATCGTCATGTCTCGAAACTCCACAGGAGCGGAAAAAGATACCACAGGCAACCCGGACATCGTCGACGCCGGCCGCGGCGGCGGCCGTTGCGCAAGCTGATAGAATCGATGCCGGGCGGGCCCCCCCGCATCGCGGCATGGTCAATCTGGTCAGGTCCGGAAGGAAGCAGCCACAGCCGTTCACCGTGAGTGCCGGGGTTCCGGCTCGCCCACCCGACACGAAGCGCCGTCCGCCATGGCCCGCATGGCGGCCCGCGCGGCTTTCCCGCGGCGCCGGTCGTGCGCGCCGTGCCGTCCGCCCGGACACGTCCGGCCCCCTGGCATTCGACCGTCGTTCTGGATCCATGAGTCATCAGGTCCTGGCCCGCAAATGGCGGCCTCGTGATTTTCGATCGCTGGTCGGCCAGGAGCACGTCGTCCGGGCGTTGACGCACGCGCTGTCGACCGGGCGCCTGCACCATGCGTACCTGTTCACCGGTACGCGCGGCGTCGGCAAGACGACGATCGCGCGGATCCTGGCCAAGTCGCTGAACTGCGAGCGCGGGCTCGGCGCGACGCCGTGCGGCGCGTGCGCGGCCTGCACCGAGATCGACGCCGGCCGCTTCGTCGACTACATCGAGATGGACGCGGCGTCGAACCGCGGCGTCGACGAGATGACGCAGGTGCTCGAGAACGCGGTCTACGCGCCGACCGCCGCGCGCTACAAGGTCTACGTCATCGACGAAGTGCACATGCTGACGATGCATGCGTTCAACGCGATGCTCAAGACGCTCGAGGAGCCGCCGGCCCACGTCGTGTTCGTGCTGGCCACCACCGATCCGCAGAAGGTGCCGGTGACGGTGCTGTCGCGCTGCCTGCAGTTCAATCTGAAGAACATGACGCCGCAGGCGATCGGCGGGCATCTGTCGCACGTGCTGTCGCAGGAGGCGATCGGCTTCGAGCCGGCGGCGCTCGCGCACATCGGCCGCGCGGCGGGCGGATCGATGCGCGATGCGCTGTCGCTGCTCGACCAGGCGATCGCCCATGGCGGCGGGCGGGTGTCCGAGGCCTCGGTGCGCGAGATGCTCGGCGTCGTCGATTCGCGCGACCTGAGCCGCCTGCTCGACGCATTGCTCGACGGCGACGGCGCGCGGCTGGTCGCGCTGGCCGACGAGATGCAGGCGGGCAACGCGCCGTTCGAGCGCATGTTGCAGGATTTCGCGGCGCTGCTGCAGCGGGTCGCGCTCGCGCAGGTCGGCGTGGCCGCCGACGACGGCGGGGTGGCGGATCTGCAGGCTTACGCCGAGCGCGTCGCGCCCGAGGACCTTCAGGTCTACTACCAGATCGCGCTGCACGGCGCGCGCGACCTGCCGCTGGCGGCCGATCCCTTGTCCGGCTTCACGATGGTGCTGCTGCGCCTGCTGGCGTTCCGGCCGCAAGGGGGGCCTCCGGGCGGACCGGAAGGCGGGCCGCCGGACCGGGCGCCGGCGCCCGCTTCGTCGATGGGGGGCAGCCGGATGCCGGCGCCCGGCAGGGAGCCCGCATCGAAAGTCGGGGCGGCGTCCGCATCAGCGTCGGCGTCCGCATCCGTATCCGCATCTGTCGGCCCCGCATCCGCCGCTGCTGTGTTCGCATCGGATCCGACGCCTCCTTCAGCGAACTCCGCACGGGCGGCCGCATTGGCCGCAGCGGCGGCCGCCGGCGTCCGAGGGTCGGCGCGCCCCATAGGCATGAGGCCGATGTCGGCGCCGGCGCCGGCCTCCGACCGGCGCGTCGGCCCGGGTTCGCCGGCCGCGTCCGCCGCGGCGGTCATCGACCGGATCGCGACGCGGCGCGATGCTTCGGCCGGGGCGCCGTCGCGCGCCGCTCCGACCGTCGCGCCATCGGGGCCGGCCGCGCAAGGCGGTGCCGGTGACGAGGTCGACGGCCGGGCCGGGCAGGGGCCGGGCGAGCAGGCTGGGCACGGCTCTGGCGAGAGGGCCGGGTACGGGCCTGGCGAGCGTACTGGCGTCAGGCTGGGCGAGGGTGCCGGCGACAGGCCGGGCGAGCGGGCTGTTGACGAGGCTGCGGGCGAGGCCGGTGATCGGGGCGATCGGAAGGCCGGCGCGGGCGAGCCCGAGGGCGAAGTGACCGGCGGCGAAGCCATCGGCAAAGAGGCCATCGACGGCAAGGCCGCCGGACGTCAGGCGGCCGGCGAAACGGCGACCGCGGTTGCATCGCCAGCATCGCCAGCATCGCCAGCATCGCCAGCATCGCCAGCATCGTCCGCGCCGTTCGACGGCGACTGGCCCGAGCTGGCCAGCCGGTTGGCGATCGGCGGGCTCGCGCAGCAGGTGCTGCTGCAAAGCGAATTGCTCGGCTTCGATGGGCCGTCGTTGCGGATCCGGGTGCCGATCCGGCAGCTCGCCGACGCCGGCGTCATCGCCAAGGTGCGCGAGGCGCTGGCCGCGCATTTCGGCAGGCCGGTCGCGCTGAGCGTCGACGTCGGCCCGGTCACGGGCCCGACCGCCAGCTCGGTCGCGCAGCAGCGGCAGGCCGATCGGCTCGCGCAGGCGCGCGAAGCGATCGAGGGCGATCCCTTCGTCCAGAGCCTGATCGCCGATTTCGGCGCGCGCGTGCTGCCCGAGTCGATCCGCCCGGTCGATCGCGGCTGAGGGCGCGGGCACCGCTGGCCGGCATCGGCGGACGTGGCCCGGCGGCGGACGCGGCGGCACCGCTTATCATTCGACAGTTTTCTTCCATCCTCCACCGCGCCCAGCCAGAACGGGCGCTTCGTTCAAGGACCACCGACATGATGAAGAACCAGCTCGCCGGCCTGATGAAGCAGGCTCAGCAGATGCAGGACAACATGAAGAAGATGCAGGAACAACTGGCGATGGTCGAGGTCGAGGGCCAGTCCGGCGCCGGCCTCGTCAAGGTCGTGCTGACCTGCCGCAACGAGGTCAAGCGGATCGCGATCGATCCGTCGCTGCTCGCCGACGACAAGGACATGCTCGAGGACCTGGTCGTTGCGGCGCTCAACGACGGCCTGCGTCGCGCCGAGCAGACCGCGTCCGAGAAGATGGGGTCGGTCACGGCCGGCCTGCCGCTGCCCCCCGGCTTCAAGCTGCCGTTCTGATCGAGCGGGCGGAACGCGCATCGTGTCCGCGATCAGGCCGCCCGCCGCGCTCGATGCGCTGGTCGCCGCCTTTCGACGGCTGCCCGGCGTCGGACAGAAGTCGGCGCAGCGCTACGCCTATCATTTCCTGCAACGTGACCGCGACGGGGCGGCGCAGCTCGAACGCGCGCTGTCGGAGGCGCTTACCCACATCCGGCACTGCGAGCGCTGCAATACGTTCACCGACCAGCCGATCTGCGAGACCTGCCTGTCGCCGCGCCGCGACCCGGGCCTGCTGTGCGTCGTCGAGACGCCGGCCGACCAGTTGATGCTCGAGCAGACCTTGTCGTTCACCGGCCTGTACTTCGTGCTGATGGGCCGGCTGTCGCCGCTGGACGGCATCGGACCGAACGAGATCCATTTCGAGCGCCTGCTCGCGCGCGCCGCCGAGCCGGCCGTGCGCGAGGTCATCCTGGCCACCAATTTCACGCAAGAGGGCGAGGCGACCGCCCATTACCTCGGCGAGATGCTGCGCGCCCGGGGGGTCAAGGTGTCGCGACTGGCCGGCGGCGTGCCGATCGGCAGCGAGCTCGAATACGTCGACGGCAGCACGATCGCGCAGGCCTTGCGCGATCGTCGCTCGCTGTCCGACGATCGTCGCTCGCTGTCCGACGATTGAGGGCGTTCGCGGTTCGCGGTTCGCGGTTCGCGGATCCGTGGCCGTGGCCGCGGCCGCGGCGCGGCGGCTCGGACTCAGACGATCAATCGCTCGCGTTCGCGATCGCGGCCATCGCCGTCGGCGTCGAAGCGGTCCGGCGACAGCGACGAGACCTCGATGAACGGCGCCTCGCCGCAGGCCAGTTGCGCGATGATCCGGCCGATCGCCGCCGCCTGCTGCACGCCGTGGCCCGAGAATCCGCAGGCATCGAGCCAGCCCGGGGCGCGGGCGGTCGGGCCGACCAGCGGCTGGTGGTCGGGCGTGACCTCGTAATAGCCCCACCAGCACGCCTTGCGATCGAGCCCGATCGAGTCGAACCACGGGAACCGGTCGAGCAGCGGTTCGATCGTCGCGTCGAGCCACGACCAGTCGATGCCTTCGGAGAAACCGAATTCGGCGGGGTCGCTGCGCCCGAACAGCAGACGCTGTCGTTCGGACCGGAACCAGGCTCCGCTGGCGACATCGACCGTCAGCGGATAGCGGTGCGGCGTCGCCAGCGGGCCGCTGCAGAAGACCATGCGGCGCGCCGGTCGAACGGGCACGGCGAGACCCGCCATCCGGCCCGTCTCGCCGGACCACGCGCCGCAGGCGTTGACCAGCCACCGGCCGACGTGTTCATGACCGCCGGCCCGGACCCGCCAGCGTTCGCGCCCGCCGTCGTCGAGTCGGGTGATCGCGTCGACGCGCCGATCCAGATGCAGCACGGCGCCGGCTTCGCGCGCGCGTTGCGCGTAGGTCATCGTGATGCCGTGCGGATCGACGACGCCATCGGTCGGACAGAAGGTCGCGCCGGCGAGGTCGTCGATGCGACTGCGGACGATCGCCTGGGAGGCCTCGGGCGTCAGGATCCGCACGTCATGGCCGAGTCCTTGCTGCAATCGCGCGCCGTCGCGATGCGCGGGCCAGGCGTCGGGCGGGACCAGAAACAGATAGCCGAGCCGATCATAAGCGGCGGCGGGCATCGTCGCGTACTCGGCGATGCTGGCCGCCGACAACGCGATGTTGGTGATGTCCGAGAACTGCACGCGCACGCCGGCGGCGCTGCGGGCCGTCGATCCGGTGGCCGCCGCCGTTTCGCGTTCGAGCCAGCGCACGCTCAGTCCGCGCTCGGCCAGGCGCCATGCGCAGGCGGCGCCGATGATGCCGGCGCCGATGACGATCACGTCGTCGACGGTCGCCGGATTCATCGAGGCTCGACGATCAAGCGGCAGGCGGCCAGGTCCCATAGCGCCTGGCCGACGCTCTTGAAGACCGTCGGGCGCGGGCGGTCGGACACCACGCGGCCTGCAAGTACCCGCTCGTCGTCGCGCGCGTCGGGCGTCTGATCACCGTCCGCGGGATCCGCGGGATCCGCGGGCGACGCGTGCCGCGGCAGCAAATGTTCGAGCGGCGTCACCGTGTCCCAGTCGACGCCCGCCTGGATCAGGTCGCCGGCCTCGTGTCGCGCGCCGGCCAGGTCGTCGACGACGACGCGCGCGCGGTGGACGAGCGAGGCGGGCAGCTCGCACATCTGCGGCCGATAGGCGCCGACGGCGACGACCAGCGCATCGTCGCGGACGCGATCGGGGATGACCGCGGCGGTGGCGGTCGTCGCCAGCACGATCAAGCGGTGGCGCGCGACCGCGGCGCTCAGGTCGTCGACGCACCGGGCCCGCCAGCCGCGCGCCTGCGCGAAGGCGACCAGGCCTTCGGCCGACGCCGGCGTGCGCGACGCGATCTCGAAGTCCCGCAGGCCGAGCCCTTCGGCCAGCGCCTGCAGATGGATCCGCGCCTGCGCGCCGGCGCCGACGATCAGCGCCGACGTCGGCCGCGGCGCGAGCAGGTGGATCGTCGCCAGCAGCGACACCGCCGCCGTGCGCCGCGCGGTGACGACCTGGCCGTCGACGACGGCCAGGCGCTGGCCGGTATCGGCCCGCATCAGCGTGACTTCGCTCTGCACGCTGGGCAGGCCGATCGACGGGTTGCCGGCGTGGACGGTGACGATCTTGGTCGACACGTATTGCCCGTCGGTCGCCGGCATTGCCAGCAGCACGCCGCCGGCCAGCGGCAGCGCGAGGCGCTCGGGCGAGGTCGTCAGGCCCTCGCGCTTGCGCGCCATCATCCGCGCGAGCGCGTCGATCAGCGCCGGCCAGGGCAGGCGTCGTTCGGTCGCCTCGGCATCGAACATCGGCGGCGCGGATCCCGCGGTCATCGAGCGACTCCTGGCGTTTCGGCGCGCACGAAGCGCTGTTGCCGCGGTGGGACGGCCGCTTCGCGCTGCCGGTGCATGCCCAGCGCCCGGCCGTCGTCGGCCAGCGCCCGGTCGATCCGTGCCGCCGTCGTGCCGGGCGGCACTGGCTGCTCGCTCAGCCAGTCGGCCAGCAGCCGGTGCAGCCGCGGCGCGGCGAAGCGATAGGTGCTGTCGGTGCGCGCGTACAGCCAGTCGGAGAAGGCCATGAACCGCGCGAACGGCGCGTCGCCGAGCAGCCAGGGCAGCGTCTGCGCGAAGCGGCCGGCATTGGCGACCAGGTCCCAGTACCGCGCGAACCGGTTCAGCCGCTGCATGTCGGCGAACGCGATGCGGTCGGTCGCCAGCACGTTGTACGGCGGGCTCGGGTTGAAGCGCAGGCCGTAGGCCTCGGTATGGCGAATGATCGGCGTGCCGCGCAGCCGCTTGAGCACGCCGACCTGGATCTCGTGCGGCCTTAGCGCCCACAGGCGGTCGAAGCCGACGGCGAAGCCCGGCAAGTCCTCGCCCGGCAGGCCGGCGATCAGGTCGACGTGCAGATGCGCGTGCGTCGACTCGCGCAGCCAGCGCAGATTGCTCTCGGCCTCGTCGTTGTCCTGCCGGCGGCTGATCAGGCGCTGGACCTGCGGATCCCAGGTCTGGATGCCGATCTCCAGTTGCAGGCAGCCGGGCGGGAACGCGGCCAGCCGGTCGCGCAGCGCGGCCGGCAGGTGGTCGGGCACCAGCTCGAAATGCGCGAACACCGGATCGTCGGGGGCGTCGGCGATGCGCGCCAGAAAGAAGTCGAGGATGGCGACGCTGGTCGCGACCTTCAGGTTGAACGTGCGGTCGATGAACTTGAAGCGGCGCGCGCCGCGCCGGTACAGCGCGTCGAGCTCGCCGAGAAAGCGGTCGGTGTCGAACGGCACCGCGGTCCTGTCCAGCGACGACAGGCAGAACTCGCATTTGAACGGACAGCCGCGCGAGGCCTCGACGTAGAGGTGGCGGTGGGCGATGTCGTGCGCCGTGTACCACGGGTAGGGCGGACACAACTCATCCGGATCGCCTGCTTCGCCGGCGATGCGCTTCATCAGCGGCGGCGGTCCGTCGAGCAACTGGTCGCACAGCTTGCGCAGGCTGATCTCGCCCGGCCCGGTGATCAGGAAGTCGGCCAGCGCGACGATCGGCTGCCGTTCCGGCTCGTGGCTGACCTCGGGGCCGCCGACGACGATTCGCACGTCGGGCGCCAGCGTCTTGAGCATGCCGACCAGGCGCGTCGTCTCGTCGACATTCCAGATATAGACGCTCAGGCCGATGATCCGCGGCGATTCGTCGAGCAGCGCCTCGGCCATCGATTCGATGCGCGCGCCGGTGACGAACTCGATCAGTCGGGCCTGCGGCTGCCAGCGGCCCAGGTTGGCGAACAGGCAGCGCAGCGCCAGCGAACTGTGTGCATGGCGCGCGTTGATCGTGGCCAGCACGATGGCCGTCATCGGCCGCCGGAAGTCGCTGGCGCGGCCGGTTCGCGCACAGGGGGGGAAGCCCCGCGCAGCGCGCGCGCGACCCGTCCGACCAGTTGCGGGCCCTCGTAGATCAGGCCGGTATACAACTGCACGAGCGTGGCGCCGGCCGCCAGCTTGGCCTTCGCGTCGCCGGCCGACGCGATGCCGCCGACGCCGATGACCGGAAACCGCGCGGGCAGGTTCGCGCGCAGCGCGCGGATCACGCGGTTGGACGCCTCGAAGACGGGGCGGCCCGACAGGCCTCCGGCTTCGTCGGCGTGCGGCAGCCCGGCCACGGCCTCGCGCGAGACCGTCGTGTTCGTCGCGATCACGCCGTCGATCCCGTGCAGCACGAGCAAGTCGGCGATCGTGCGGATCTGTTCATCGTCCAGGTCGGGCGCGATCTTGAGCACCAGCGGCACGTAGCGCCGATGCTCGTCGGCCAGCCGCTGCTGGCGCTCGCGCAGCGCGGCGAGCATCCGCGTCAGTTCGTCGGCGCCCTGCAACTGGCGCAGGTTCGCCGTGTTCGGCGACGAGATGTTGACCGTCACGTAACCGGCGCGCGGGTAGACCTTGTCGAGGCAGAACAGGTAGTCGTCGACGGCCCGCTCGATCGGTGTCGTCGCGTTCTTGCCGATGTTCAGGCCCAGCACGCCGTCGTAGCGCGTGCGGCCCAGGTTCGCCAGCAGGTGGTCGACGCCGTGGTTGTTGAAGCCCATCCGGTTGATCAGCGCGCCCGCCTGCGCGAGCCGGAACATCCGCGGCTTCGGGTTGCCGGGCTGCGGTTTGGGCGTCACCGTGCCGACCTCGATGAAGCCGAAGCCCATCGCCGCCAGACCGTCGACGTGCGCGCCGTTCTTGTCGAGCCCGGCGGCCAGCCCGACGCGATTGCGAAACCGCAATCCCATCACGGTCACCGGGTCGTCGACCGGGCGGCCGGCCAGCAAGCGCAGCGCGCCGCTGCGCGCCGCCAGGTCGATGTTGGCCAGCGTCAGCTCGTGCGCGGCCTCGGGGTCCAGGCCGAACAGCAGGGGCCTGGCGAACAGATACGGATTCATCGAAAGCTGATCGGATGTTCGACCTGGGCCGCCGGGATCATCGCGTCGGTCAGTGGCTGCCAGCGGCCGTTGACCAGCACCTCGATCGGGCGGAAGCGGGCCTTGTACGCCATCTTCGGGCTTTGCGCGATCCAGTAGCCCAGGTACAGGTACGGCAGCTTGAGCTGCCGGGACTGCTCGATCTGCCACAGGATGTTGTAGGTGCCGTAGCTGCTGCCTTCGACGGTCGGATCGAAGAACGTGTAGACCGACGACAGGCCGTCGTTGAGGATGTCGATGATCGACACCATGCGCAGCGTGCCGTCGTCCTCGCGGAACTCGACCAGGCGCGTGTTGATCTTGCTCTGCAGCAGGAACTGCGCGTACTGGTCGCGGCTGTCCTGGTCCATGCCGCCGCCCGCGTGGCGCGTCGATTGATAGGCCAGATAGAGCTGGTAGTGCTCGGGCGAGAAGCCCAGCCGCGCGACCAGCGTGCGCAGCGGCGCGTGGCGCGCGCCGGCCCGCCGCTGGCTGCGGTTCGGCGCGAACCGAGCGACCGGAATCCGCACCGGCAGGCAGGCCTTGCAGCCGTCGCAGTGCGGGCGGTAAGTGAACACGCCGCTGCGGCGAAAACCGGCGCGAACCAGCTCGCTGTAGATGTCGGCGTTGATCAGATGATTGGGCGTGGCCACCTGGGAGCGCGCCTGAAGGCCCGGCAGATAGCTGCACGGGTAGGGCGCGGTCGCATAGAACTGCAGCGCCGAGAACGGAAGTTCCTTGAGGTGGCTCATACCTTGGGAAACTCGATCTGGACCGCCGACCAGTCGGGCGGCGGCAGTGCGGTCAATTCGGCTATTTCGGCCAGAAAGGCCTCGCGGCCGATCTCCGCCGCACCGAGCGACGCCAGGTGCCGGGTACGCTGCTGGCAGTCTATCACGCGGAACCCCAGCGACCGGAGCGCGCCGACCCATGCGCACAACGCGATCTTGGACGCATCGGCGACCCGCGCGAACATCGATTCGCCGTAGAACATGCGCCCGATCGACACGCCGTAGAGTCCGCCGATCAACGGCGCGTCCGGACCCTCGTGCTGCCAGATCTCGACCGAGCGGGCATGTCCGATCGCGTGCAGCCGTTGATAGGCGTCGGCGATCTCGGCGGTGATCCACGTGCCGTCCTGGTCGGGACGCGGCGCCGCGCATTCGCGCATCACCCGCGCGAAGCAGCGGTCCATCGTGATCGCCCAGCCGCCGGGGCGGCTCACGCGCCGGATCGTCTTGACCATCGATCGCGAGCACTTGAAGCGATCCAGGTACAGCACCATCCGCGGATCGGGCGACCACCACAGCACGGGCTCGCCGTCCGAATACCAGGGAAAGATGCCGCCGCGATACGCTTCGAGCAGCCGGGTCGCCGACAGGTCGTAGCCGGCCGCCAGCAGGCCGTTGGGCGAGCGCAGCGCCTGCCGGGCCGGCGGCAGCGGTTCCGAAGGCGAAATCCATCGCAGGGCCGGGGCGCTGGCCATCGCGTCGTGCGGCGCCGCCGGCGGCCGTCAGCCGGTCTTGCGCGCGTCGGTCGCGCCCGGCGCCGTCGTGCGGGGGGTGAAGCGCACCGAATCGGTATGCGTGCGCAGCCGCCCGGCGCGAAGGTCGTCGAAATACCAGCGCAGCGTCTTGTAGACCGTCTTGAACGCGATCTGCGACCACGGGATCTCGTCCTCGGTGAACAGCCTCGCCTCGAGGCTTTCGGTGCCGGGGACGAAATGCGGATCGCTGAGCGTGGCCAGGTAGAAGATGTGGACCTGGTCGACCTGCGGGATGTCGATCAGCGAGTACAGATCGCCGAGCTCGATGCGGGCGCCGGCTTCCTCGTTGGTTTCGCGTTCGGCGCCTTCGGCGCTGGTCTCGCCGTTCTCCATGAATCCACCGGGCAGCGTCCAGAAGCCGTAGCGCGGTTCGATCGCGCGCTTGCACAGCAGCACCTTGTCGCCGCTGACGGTGACGGTGCCGACGACCATCCGCGGATTCTCGTAGTGGATGCTGCCGCAGGCGTCACAGCAGGCGCGCTGGCGATTGTCGCCGGGCGGGATCTTCAGGGCCACCTCGTGGCCGCAGGCTGGACAGTATTTCATGCGTGGTCTTATCGGGACCTGCGCAGTGTAGCGCAGGCCACGGCCGGGACCACGCCGACGAATCGATTCAGATCGGCGCCGGCGACAACAGCCCGGACAGCAGCAGCGACAGCAGGTACGCGGTCGCCAGCGTCGTCGATGCCCAGATCAGCATGCCGCGGCCCGAGCCGGTCCGCCAGCGCACGAAGCGGCTGACGGCCTCGCCGACCAGGATCGGCACGATCAGCGTGGCCAGCAGGCCCAGCGCGCCGGTTCCCCATTCGTCGATCGCCAGCGACCACGACGGCGCGCGCATCGGCCAGCGGGGAGTGCCCGGCTCGATGATCAGCAGCCCGAGCACCGCGAGGCTCGCGACCGCCAGGCATGTCGAGATGATCGAGAAGCGCCTGGCCGTCCGGTGGACCGTCGACGTTTCGAGGCTGTTGATCGTGGCGCTCATGATCGTTCGGCTCCGTGGTTGACGTGCAGGGCGCGCGATGATTATCGAAGGGCCGTTTCCCGACGAGTGGCGTTCCCGGCCGCTTTCGCGTGTAGGACGATCGCTACAATGCGTGATAGCGCGCCCAAGGGCCAGGAGACATCGACATCATGAAGCAAAGTGACGCCCCGCGTGGCCTATCCGGCATCCCCAAAATGAGGGTCATCGCCTTCGATGTATTCGGGACGGTCGTCGACTGGCACGGCACGATCCGGCGCGAGATCGACGCGATGGCGCTGGGCGTCAGCGGCGACGAGTTCGCGCTGGCCTGGCGTGCCGGCTATGCGCCGGCGATGGCGCGGGTGATGAGCGGCGAGCTGGGGTGGACGCGGATCGACGCGCTGCACCGGATGATCCTGGACGAACTGATCGACCGCTATCGGCTGACCGGGCTCGACGAGGAGCGGCGGCGCGAGCTGAACAAGGTCTGGCACCGCCTCGATCCGTGGCCCGACGCCGTCGCCGGCCTGTCGCGGCTGCGTGAGCGCTACATCGTCTGCTCGCTGTCCAACGGCAACATCGGCCTGCTGGCCGACATGGCCAAGCACGCGCGGCTGCCTTGGGACGTGATCCTGTCGGCCGAGGTGTTCCGCAAGTACAAGCCCGATCCGGCCACGTACCTGGGCGTCGCCGACGTGTTCGACGTGCCGCCGGAGCAGGTGATGCTGGCGGCGGCCCACCACAGCGACCTGGCCGGTGCCCGCGCCTGCGGCTTGGCCACCGCCTACATCGAGCGTCCGCTCGAGTTCGGCGCCGAGCGCCCCAAGGACGTCTCGCCCCGGCCCGACAACACGCTGCACGCGCGGGACATCGAGCACCTGGCGACGCTGATGGGCTGTTGACGCGCGGCCCGTTGTGGCGATTTCCCCAATCCTTATGTCCTGACCTAGCGCCCGGCCGTCTGGCCGCCGGGAGGCGGGGCGCCGGGGCTCCAGTACAAAGGGCGGTAGTCATCAGCCCGCGATGGTCGTTCGCGCGTTCCGGATCCGCAGGGACGACGGCCGTCGTTTCGTCGAACCGCTCCGACAGAGAGCTCCATTGGACTTCGCCAGCGCCGCCTCGTCGTCCGTCGCCGTCCGCTACCGGGCCATCGCGCGCATCGCGATCATCGCCGTGGCGGTCGCCGCGTCGTTGCTGGCGCTGATCGACGCGTTCCCGTCGTTCGGCATCGCCGATCGCGGTCCGGCCGCCGTCCCGCAAGACCCGCTGGCAGCCGGCGTCGCCGGCGCGTTGCTGTTGGCCACGGCCTTGTGCGCGGCCGTGGCCTGGTTCGACTCCGATCCGGTCGAATCGGCGATGGCCTCGTGGTTCGTCAGCCTCGTGCCGCTGCTGGGGCTGGCCGCCGGTTTCGGCGATCCGTGGCTCGACGCGATCGGCGGCGGCGCGCGCTGGTCGATCGGCGCGACGCTGGTCATCGTGCACGTCGTCGCTCACCTGCGTCTGTTTCGCGCCTGCTTCGGCGACGAGCCGGCCGAACCCGGCCTGCGCCGGCTGATCGAGCGGGCAGCGCCCGTCGCCGCGGCCCTCGTGCCGGCGCTATGGATGCTGCCGCCGGCCGGACAGTTCGTCGTCGCCGGGCTGGCGGCGTCGGGCGCGCTGGCCCGGATCGCCCGGGCGTCCTGGCCCTCGCTGCGCGACGGCGGACGCCTGGGCCAGCGCGGCTACCTGCTGGCGCTGCTCGCGCAGGCGTTGTGCGGGGTCGTACAGGTATTCGAGCCGGCGGCCGCGGATCCGGCCGGCTGGCGCCTGCTGTCGTTCTGGAACGGATCGGCGGTATTCGTCGCGTTCGGCGCGCTGATGGTCGTCGAGCGTCGCCGTGGTCTCGGCGAGCGCCGGGCCAGGCTGCATCGCGAGGCGGTGGACGCCGCGCGCCAGTATCGGCACGTCTACTATTCGGCGCCGGTCGGCCTCGTCTCGGCGACGGCCAGCGGCCACGTCTTGCGCTGGAACGACATGGCCCAGCAATTCTTTCCGGACCGGCTCCAGCCCGGCCGGCTCAACACGCTGGCCGGCGTGTTCGGCGAGGCGCGCGCCGCGGCGCTCGTGAAGGGCCTGGACGAAGGCCGGCCGCAGCGCGGCGAGCTGCGGCGCGCGGCGACCGTGCTTGCTTACGAAGCGGTCGTCGCCGGCGGAGCGATCGAGATGTCGTTCGTCGACGTCTCCGAGCGCAGCCGCCTGGCCGAAACGCTCGAACGGATCGCGCACCACGATTCGCTGACGGACCTGCTGAATCGCCGCGGCCTCGAAACCCGGATCGACGAGGCGCTGCGCGCTCGGGGCCCGCGCGACGACCGGGTGTCGCTGATCTACGTGAACCTCGATCGCTTCAAGGGGATCAACGAGGTGTTCGGCCACGAGGCCGGCGACGCGGTCATCGTCGAGGTCGCGCGCCGCATGCAGCGCTCGCTGGGCGCGCTGGCGCGGATCGGCCGGCTCGGCGGCGACGAGTTCATCGCCTTGCTGACCGGCGCGCCGCTGGCCGAGGCGCGGCGCTCGGCCGCCGCGCTGCTCGAGGCGATGACCGGCGAGCCGTTCGAGCACGACGGGCAGCGCTTCGACGTGCAGGCCAGCATCGGCGTCGTCGAGGCGAGCGCCGGCATGCAGGCGCGCGAGCTGATCGCGCAGGCGGACGACGCGTGCGCGCGCGCCAAGCGCGCGGGGCCGAGAAAGATCGCGGTGATGGGCGCCTCGGACCTGCGGCTCGACGAGTACCGCGCATCGGTCCGGCTCGGCTCGCAGCTCAAGTCCAGCCTGCCGACCGAGCGGATGCGCGTGTACGCGCAGCCGATCGTCGCGTTGCGCGAGGCCGAGCCCGCGCCGCGCTACGAAGTGCTGCTGCGCGAGGTCGACGAGCGGGGCCGGATCGAGCCGCCGGACCGGCTGCTGGCCGCCGCCGAACGGCAGGGAAGCATGGCGGCGATCGATCGCTACGTGCTGCGGTCGACGATCGAGCACCTTTGCGCGCATCCCGAGCACACGCGAACGCTGGGCTTCGTGACCGTCAACGTCAGCGGCATGTCGCTGAACGACGATCGCTTCCACGACGATGCCGTGGCGATGCTGCGCGACCATCGGCTGGCCGCGTCCCGGATCATGCTGGAGATCACCGAGTCGGTCGCGGTGCGCGACGTGTCCGGCACTCGTCGCTTCGTCGAGCGGATGCGCGACATCGGCGTGGGGATCGCGCTCGACGATTTCGGCGCCGGCTACACCTCCTTCGCTTACCTGCGCGAGATCCCCGCGTCGCTGCTGAAGATCGATGGGCAGTTCATCGTCGATCTGGCCGGCGACCGCAAGCTGCGCGGCATCGTCCGCGCGATCCAGCAGCTCGGCGCCGAGCTGGGCATGGCCTGCCTGGCCGAATGGGTCGAGGACGTGCCCACGCTCGAGGCGCTGCTGGAACTGCGGGTCGACTATGCGCAGGGCTACGTGTTTTCCCGCTCGCTGCCGCTCGAATCCTGGCTGACGGCCCGGGCCGACCTGGCGCCGCTGCACGCGGCCCGGCGGACCGTGCTGGCCGCCGGCGGGCTGATCGCATGACGAGCTTCCAGACGTCGGTTCCGGCGGCGCCGGCCGCACGGTCGGCATCGGCATCGACATCGACATCGGCGCTGGCGCTGGCGACGGCGACGGCATCGGCATCGGCATCGGCATCGGCGTCGACATCGACATCGACATCGGCGTCGACATCGGCGTCGGCGTCGGCGTCGGCGTCCGGCCGCATCTGCGCGCTGCCGATCGGCATGGAGCTGGGCGGCTACCGGCTCGTGCGCGTCATCGGCCATGGCGGGTTCGGGATCGTCTACGAGGCGGTCGACCTGGTCACCGGCGCCCAGGTCGCGATCAAGGAATACATGCCGGTGCAACTGGCGGCGCGGCCGGCCGGCGAGATGGTCCTGCCGCTGGCGAGCGGCGTCGGCGACGCCTACGAGCTCGGCCGGCAGGGCTTTCTCGAAGAGGCGGCCCTGCTCAGGCGCTACCGGCATCCCGGATTGATCCACGCGCTGGCGAGCTGGGAGCAGAACGGCACCGCGTACATGGCGATGCCGTTCTACGACGGCGCGACGCTCGAGCAGATCATGCAGCGCGACCGCAGCGTGATCGACGAGCGCTGGCTCAAGACGCTGCTCGGCCCGATCCTCGGCGCGCTCGAGAGCCTGCACGCCGATCGCTGCTGCCATCGTGACGTGTCGCCGGACAACATCCTGGTGCCGAATGCCGGCGGAGCCGTGCTGCTCGACCTGGGCGCGGCCCGCCGCGTCATCGGCGGGCACGCCCGCGCGCTGACGGTGATGCTCAAGACCGGCTTCGCGCCGATCGAGCAGTACGCGGACGATCCGACGCTGATGCCCGGTCCGTGGAGCGACATCTACGCGCTGTGCGGCGTGCTGTACTTCGCGATCACCGGCAACGTGCCGCCGGCGTCGGCCTCGCGCGTGATGCGCGACCATTTCGTGCCGCTGCGCACGCTGGCCCCGGCCGGGTACTCGGCCGAGTTCCTGGCGGCGATCGACGCCGGCCTGCTGCTGGACCCCGAAGAGCGGCCAAGGACGATCGCGGCGTTTCGCCAGCGGGTGTTCGCCGAGCCCGGCAGCCTCGCGGCGGCGGCCGTCACCGAGCCGTCGCGCGACGGCTCGGACGGTCCGCGCGGCGCGTGGACCGATCTTCCGGTGTCGCCCGTCGCGCGGCGAACGCGTGGGGCCGGGATCGCGATCGGCGTCGCGCTGGCGGCCTTCGTGCTGGGCGGCGCCTGGCTCGGCCGTGGCGGCGTGCGCGGCGGCAGCGGAATGCCGGCCCCACCCGCATCGGCGGCGCCGGATGCGCGAGCACCGGCAACAGTGCCGGCCTCTGTCGGCGGGTCGGTGCCGTCGCCGAACGGCGCGTCGAACGGCGGGTCGAACGCGAGACAGAACGCGAGACAGAACACGGGACAGAACACGGGACAGAGCGCGGGACAGAGCGCGGGACAGAGCGCGGGACAGAACGCGGGACAGAACGCGGGGGCCGGACCGGACTCGCGACCGGATCCGGACGTGAAATCGGATACGAGGCAAAACGCCGGGCATGACCCGCGATCGGACGCGAAGCCGCCGTCGAAGCCGTCCGACGCATCGACGCCGCCGGCAGTGCAGCCGGCCGCCGCCGGGGCCGACGCCGACGCTGATGCCGGGCCCGTTTCCGGGCCCGTTTCCGGGCCCGCCGATCGCCGCCCGCGCTGACGGACGCGGCGCGTGCTCGTCAGGGAACGAGCACGACGCGGCCGACGATCTTGCCGTCGCGCAGCGCCATCAGCGCGTCGTTCGCCTCCTCGAGCGGGCGGCGCGTGACCGGCACCGGCTTGAGCCTGCCGGCCTTCGCGAAGCCGACCAGCTCTTGCAGCTCGCGCAGGTTGCCGACGTAGCTGCCGCGCAGCGCCAGCGGGCGCAGCGGGAAGAACGGGATCGGCATCCGCAGCTCGCCGCCGAACAGGCCGACGATGACGATCTCGGTGCCGCGGGTCGCGCTGGCCAGCGCCAGGTTCACCGTGGCTTCACCGCCGACCAGGTCCAGCACCTGCAGCGCGCCGCCGCCGGTCGCGGCGATGATCTGCTGCGCGGCATCGGCGGCCGAGCCGTCGATCGCCTTCAGCGCGCCGGCCTTCAGCGCGGCTTCGCGCTTGGTCGGATCGATGTCGACGACGATCGCGCCCTTGGCGTCCATGGCCTTGAGCATCATCAGCGCCATGTGGCCGAGTCCGCCGGCGCCCATGATCACCACCGGTTCGTCCTTGATCGACGGGCCGAACTTTTTCAGCGCGCTGTAGGTGGTCACGCCCGAGCAGGCCAGCGGCGCGGCCTCGGCGGCGTCCAGCGTGCCGATGTCGACGCAGTAGCGGGCCTCGGGCACCAGCACGTAGTCCGCGTAGCCGCCGTCGAGGAACACGCCGAGCGAGCGTGATTTCAGGCACAGGTTCTCGTCGCCGCGCCGGCAGATCGGGCAATCGGCGCAACCGAGCCAAGGAAAGACGACGACGCTGGCGCCGATCTTCGCGTCGCCGGCATCGGGACCGGCCGCGGCGATCGTGCCGGCGATCTCGTGCCCCATCGTCAACGGCAGCTTGATGCCGCGGTCCTTCAGCTCCAGCGCCTTGCCGTCGCCCAGATCGTAGCGGCCTTCCCAGATGTGCAGATCGCTGTGGCACACGCCGGCGGCGGTGATCCGCACCAGCACTTCCTTGCCGGTCGGCGTCGGCACCGGGCCTTCGCGGCGCGACAGCGGTTGGTCGTGTCCGGTCACACAAAAGCAGCGCATCTTCATCGGAGTCTCCATAAGGTGGGGCCGCCAGTCAACGGCCGGGGCGGTCATCGTTTTCGACGGCGAACACGCCCGATGCTACGGGCAGGCCGGGCGATTGCCAAATCGAGACTTGCGGCGGGCGCGACCGGCGCCGCGGCGACCCGCGTCGGCCGGATCCGATACCATCTCATCGTCGTCGCGCGGCGATCGCGCGGCCGGCCGACGGTCTCGCCGGCCGGCACGCCGGTCCGTTCGCCGATTCCCGATAAGTCACGATAGGTCCACGCACGAGGAGACCCCCGCATGCAGCAGTCCGACGCGACGGTCAGCGATTCCACGCCGGCAGGATCCTGCGGATCGACGTCGGCGCCTGGGCCGCGGTCGGCCGGGTTGGCGGCGATGACCGGCGACCACGACCTGGTCATCGTCGGCGCCGGATTCGCCGGGCTGGCGATGCTGAACCGGGCGCGCGGGCTGGGACTGAGCGCGATCGTGTTCGAGCGCGCCGACGGCGTCGGCGGCACCTGGTACTGGAACCGCTATCCGGGCGCGCGCTGCGACATCGAGAGCCTCGAGTATTCGTACCAGTTCGATGAGTCGTTGCAGCAGCAATGGCAATGGTCGGAACGCTACGCGACCCAGCCCGAGCTGTTGCGCTACGCGAACCACGTCGCCGACCGCTTCGGCCTGCGCGAGCACCTGCGCTTCGAGACGACGGTGCTGGCCGCCGACTACGACGAGTCGGCCGGGCGCTGGACGGTGACGACCGACCGCGGCGATCGCGTCGGCGCGCGATTCCTCGTCATGGCCACCGGCTGCCTGTCGTCGACGAACCTGCCCGATTTTCCGGGCCGCGACAGCTTCGCCGGCCCGTCGTACCACACCGGCCAATGGCCGCGCGAGCCGGTCGATTTCACCGGCAAGCGGGTCGGCATCATCGGCACCGGCTCGTCGGCGATCCAGTCGATCCCGATCATCGCCGAACAGGCGCTGACGCTGACGGTGTTCCAGCGCACGGCCAACTACGCGGTGCCCGCGCACAACGGCCCGATCGATCCCGGCTACGAGGCGCGCATCAAGGCCGACTACGCCGGCTTTCGCGCCCGCAACAGCCGGATGATGCCGGCCTACGGCAGCAGCTACCCGCGCAACGAGCGGTCGGCGCTGAGCGTCGACGACGACGAGCGCGAGCGGATCTTCGAGGAGCGCTGGCGGCACGGCGGACTGCCGTTCATGGGCGCGTTCAACGACCTGATGCTGGATCCGCGGTCCAACCGCACGGCGGCCGAGTTCGTGCGCCGCAAGATCCGCGAGCAGGTCCGCGATCCGGCGCTGGCCGAGCTGCTGTCGCCGCGCCAGACGATCGGCTGCAAGCGCCTGTGCGTCGACACCGGCTACTACCAGACCTTCAACCGGCCCAACGTGACGCTGGTGGACGTCGGCGCCGCGCCGATCGAGGCGATCACCCCGACCGGTCTGCGCACCGCGAACGCGAGCTACGAGCTCGATTGCCTGGTCTACGCGACCGGCTTCGACGCGATGACCGGCACCTTGCTGAAGATCGCGATCACCGGCCGCGGCGGCCTGCGGCTGCAGGACAAGTGGCACGCCGGTCCGCGCACCTACCTGGGCCTGGGCATCGCCGGTTTTCCGAACCTGTTCACGATCTCGGGGCCCGGCAGCCCGTCGGTGCTGACGAACATGCTGGTGTCGATCGAGCAGCACGTCGGCTGGATCGGCGACTGCATCGACTGGATGCGCCGACGGGGCCGGCGGCGAATCGAGGCGACCGAGGCCGCCGAGGATCGCTGGGTCGAGCACGTCAACGCCGTCGCCGACGCCACGCTGTACCCGAGCTGCAACTCCTGGTACCTGGGCGCCAACGTGCCCGGCAAGACCCGCGTGTTCATGCCGCTGATCGGATTCCCGCCCTACGTCGAGCGCTGCGCCGAGGTCGCGGCGTCCGGCTACGAGGGTTTCGCGTTCGACTGAACGCACGAAGCTTGCGTACCGAGAGCATCTCCGCCTTGCGCGAGACGGCTTCGCTCGGTACGCTGCCCACGCACAATCCGGACGCGCAGTCCGATCATCGGTTTTTTCAGGAGATACGTCATGGCCGATCAGCGATCCACTTCTTCGCCCGGGGCATCGGGCCCGTCCCCGGCCGGCGCGCCGGATGGCGGGCGCCGTTCGCTGCTGGTCGGTGCCGGAGCCGGCATCGCGCTGGCCGGCCTGGGCCTGTCGGCGCGCGCGCAGGGGGCGGCCGACGGCTGGCCGAGCAAGCCGGTGCGGGTGATCTGCAACTTCGCGGCGGGCGGCTTGACCGATGCGTACGCGCGTCAGTACAGCGACGCGCTGACCCGCAAGTTCGACCAGAACTTCATCGTCGACAACCGGCCCGGCGCGGGCGGCATCCTGGGCGCCGAGATGGTGGCCAAAGCGTCGCCCGACGGCTATACGCTCCTGGTCACGACCAGCACGCCGGTCTGGTCGGCCCGCGGTCTTTACCGTAAGCTGCCGTACGACGCGGCCAAGGACCTGGTGCCGGTGACGATGTTCCCGAGCGGCGCGCTGATCTTCGCGGCCAACAAGGACGTGCCGGTCAACAACGCGGTTGAACTGGCCGAATACGCGAAGACGCATCCGATCACGCTGGGCACGTACGGGCAGGGATCCTGGCCGCACCTGGTCGCCGAGAACTGGATCAAGGAGCGCAAGATCCCGCTGACGATCGTTCATTACAAGGGCGAATCGCCGATGTGGATCGACATCGCCAGCGGCCGGATCCAGGCCGGCATCGGCAGCTACCTGCAGTTCGTCTCACACTACCAGAAGGGCATGGTCAGGCCGCTGGCCGCGGCGACGGGGTCGGTGCGCTCGCCCAAGCTGCCCGACGTGCCGACGATGGTCGAGCAGGGCTTCACCGATCCGCTGTACAAGCTCGACGGCTACCTGCCGATGGTGGCTCCCGCCGGCACGCCGGATGCGGTCCTGCGCAAGATCGCCGACGCGATCCAGGAAGTGTCCGGCACGCCGAAGCTGGCGGCGCTGCGCCAGG
The DNA here is from genome assembly GCA_047605425.1 of Burkholderiaceae bacterium. Classification (GTDB taxonomy): domain Bacteria; phylum Pseudomonadota; class Gammaproteobacteria; order Burkholderiales; family Burkholderiaceae_E; genus JAKPAM01. Next base: position 22,285 of record JASGFT010000030.1, read on the forward strand.
CGTTCGCGATCGACCAACTGCCGCCGGACTACAAGACGACGCAGAAGCTCTACGACGAGTACGGCCAGTTGTGGGGATCGCTCGCCGCGGCGCTGGGCATCAGGCTCGACGCCTGATTCGAGGTCTGGTTCGCGCCGCGGGTCCGCGGCGCGGGTCCGGGCCGGCGGCGGCATGCCGGCCCGCCGGCCGCGTCACTTCATGTCCTGGAAGCGCTTGCCTTCGGCCGCCATCTTCTCGAGCAGCGGCGAGATCGTGAAGTCCGTGCCCAGCTTCGGCGCGTATTCCTTCAGCTTGGCCACGACCTTGTCCGGACCGACCGTGTCGGCGTAGAACATCGGCCCGCCGCGGTAGACGGGCCAGCCGTAGCCGTTGATCCAGACGATGTCGATGTCCGACGGCCGGATCGCGATGCCTTCCTCGAGGATCTTCGCGCCCTCGTTGATCATCGGATAGACGCAGCGTTCGAGGATCTCGGTCTCGCTGATCTGGCGCGGCGTCGCGCCCTGCTTGGCCATGAAGTCGCGGATGATCTTCTCGGTGACCGGCGACGGCCTGGCGTTGCGCTTCTCGTCGTAGTCGTAGAAACCGGCGCCGGTCTTCTGGCCGCGGCGGTCGGCCTCGCACAGCACCTCGCGTATCGTCGAGCTGGTCGAGCGCTCGCGGAACCAGCCCAGGTCCAGGCCGGCCAGGTCCGACATCGCGAACGGGCCCATCGGCAGCCCGAACTCGTAGATCACCTTGTCGATGTCCCAGGGCATCGCGCCTTCCATCAGCATCGCCTGCGCCTGCAGCGTGCGGGCGCGCAGGATCCGGTTGCCGATGAAGCCCGGACACACGCCCGACAGCGCGGCGATCTTGCCGATCTGCTTGCCCACGCCCATCGCCGTCGCGATCATCGTCTTGGACGTCTTCTCGCCGCGCACGACCTCGAGCAGCCGCATCACGTTGGCCGGCGAGAAGAAGTGCATGCCGATCACGTCCTGCGGACGCGAGGTGGCGCTGGCGATCTCGTTGACGTCGAGCGCCGACGTGTTGGTGGCCAGCACCGCGCCCTGCCTGACGATCTTGTCGAGCTTGCCGAACAGCTCCTTCTTGACCTCCATGTTCTCGAACACGGCCTCGATGACCATGTCGCAGTCGGCCAGCGCGTTCAGGTCCAGCGTGCCGGTCAGCAGCTTCATCCGCTGCTCGACCTGCTCCATCGTCAGCCGGCCGCGCTGGGCGGTGGTCTCGTAGTTCTTGCGCACGACGCCCAGGCCGCGATCGAGCGCTTCCTGTTTGGTCTCGACGAGCGTCACCGGGATGCCGGCGTTCGCGAAGTTCATCGCGATGCCGCCGCCCATCGTGCCGGCGCCGATGATGCCGACCTTCTTGATCGGCACGGTCGGCGTGTCGGCCGGCACGTCCGGGATCTTCCAGACCTGGCGCTCGGCGAAGAACACGTAGCGCTGCGCGGCCGACTGCGTGCCGGTCATCAGCTCGGTGAACAGCGAGCGCTCGGTCTTCAGGCCCTCGTCGAACGGCTGGTTCACCGCCGCCTCGACGCAGCGGATGTTGTATTCGGGGGCCAGGAAACCGCGGAACTTGCGCGCGTTGGCCTTGCGGAAGTCGGCGAAGATCTCCGGGTGCTTGCGCGCCTCGATCATCTTGTCGTCCGAATCGCGAACCTTCTTCAGCGGCCGCTTCTCGGCGACGATCCTGCGCGCGAACGCGATCGCGCCGGCGCGCAGCCCGTTCTCGTCGACCAGTTCGTCGACCAGGCCCATCTCCAGGCACTGCTTGGCGCGCACGTGCTCGCCGGACGTGACCATCTCCATCGCGCGCTGCGCGCCGACGATGCGCGGCAGGCGTTGCGTGCCGCCGGCGCCCGGCAGCAGGCCCAGCTTGACCTCCGGCAGCCCGCACTTGGCCGACGGCACCGCGACGCGGTAGTGGCAGGCCAGCGCGACCTCCAGGCCGCCGCCCAGCGCGGTGCCGTGGATCGCCGCGATCACCGGCTTGGACGCGTTCTCGATCGCGTCCTGTGCTTCCTTGAGCGCCGGGCCCTTCGGCGGCTTGCCGAACTCGGTGATGTCGGCGCCGGCGATGAAGGTCTTGCCGGCGCAGATCAGCACGATCGCCTGCACGGCCGGATCGGCGACCGCGGCGTTGACGCCGTCGAGGATCGCTGCGCGCACCGGCTGCGACAGCGCGTTGACGGGCGGGGAGTCGAGCGTGATGACGGCGACGCCGTTGTCGACGTCGAGCTTAGCGACGGGGCTGTTGAAGGCCAAGGTGAGTCTCCTCGAGTGGGTGAAACCGGTCGCGCGGGGAGCGCGTTGCGCGTTAGCATACCGCGCATGAACGAACTACTCGATCAAGCGGCCGCGATCGCGGATCTGCTCAAGGCCCGGCGCCAGACGATCGCCGTCGCCGAATCGTCCAGCGGCGGCCTGGTCAGCGCGGCGCTGCTGTCGGTGCCCGGCGCGTCCGCCTATTTTCTCGGCGGCGGGGTCGTCTACACGCCGCGGGCGCGCAAGCTGCTGATGGATATTCCGCGCGAGGCCGTCGAGGGCATGCGCTCGTCGTCCGAGCCGTATGCGCGGCTGCTCGCGCAGACCGCGCGGCAGCGCTTTCGCGCCGACTGGGGGCTATCCGAAACCGGCGCCGCCGGCCCGACCGGCAATCCGTACGGCGATGCGGCCGGGCATTCGTGCATCGCCGTCGACGGCCCGAGCCCGGCCGTCATCACGGTCGAGACCGGACGCGACGACCGTTACGAGAACATGCGCGCGTTCGCGGCGGCCGCGCTGGCTCTGCTGCATCAGCGCCTGACGGACGCGCCCGACGGGGCGCGGTGACGCCGCACGCCCGATCGACGGGCCGCGGCCGGCCCGCCGGGGACGGGGATCGGCGTGGCTGATGCCGTCGGCGACCGGCGACGCGACGAGGTCGCGGCGGTCCGGCTGATCGCCGCCTTCGAGGCGCTCAAGGGCCTGCTGGTGCTGGCGGCCGGATTCGGCCTGCTGCATTCGTTGAACCACGATCTGCGCCACGCGGCCGAGCAGTTGATCCGGCACGTGCACCTGGATCCCGACAACCACCTGTCGCGCCTGTTCCTGCAGCGGATCGACCAGTTGCAGCATGCGAACCTCGTCGGCCTGTTCGCCGCGGCGATCGCCTACGCGCTGCTGCGCTTCGCCGAGGCGGCCGGCCTGTGGTTCGGCAAGTCCTGGGGCGAGTGGCTCGGCGCGCTGTCGGGCGCCATCTATCTGCCGATCGAGATCATGCACCTGGTCGAGCGGCCCGGCCTGGGCGTCGCCGCCGTCTTCGCGTTCAACGCGGCGGTCGTCTTCTACCTGGCGAGGCGGCTGTGGCGCCGCCGGGCGGGCGAGGTGCCGCGGGACTAGGCGCGGCGATCGTTGATCGGCTCACGGACGCCGATCGCCGGATCAGCCGGGCAAACTTGCCGCTGTTCGGCCAATCTGTCGGACATCCGGGCGCGCGCCGAGCGCTCCCGGCACCGTTGAACCGAGAAAGAATCGTAGGAGAGGCATGATGTCAGTCGTAGCCGCGATCACGCCAAGCCAGCCGGCCCAGGCCGCCGTGCCCGTCGAGCCGTCGTTCATCCGGGCGGCGGCGCTGGCGGCCAGCCAGGTCACGCCGGTGGCGCCGATCGACGATTCGATATCGATCAGTTCCTCGTTCGAGGCGCAGAAGAAAGCCGTCGAACGGGCCGCCGAGCTGGCCGAAAGCTATCGGCACGTACCCGAGGGCATCTCCGCGTACGAGATCATCCAGAAGATCCAGGTCGCCGACGCCAGCCTGCTGGCCAACACGCTCGTTCGCCTGCGCATCCCGGTCGACGCCGCGGCCTGATCCGCCGCGCCGCGTCCGGCGACAACCTGCGTCGCGACCACCGCCACCGACGACGGGCACACGTCGTCGGCCTGGCGAGGGCGGAAACGCCTGGTTACGTCTGTCACCTCCGGGGACGACGGCCTGCGCAATCGCTTCACGAGCGCGGCGCAAAGTGAACCTCATCGAACCCAACGAGGAGCCTTCGATGACTGTCCTTCGATCCGATACCCGTACCGACTCCGTCCACGACGACATCCGGACCCGCCCGGCGAGCAACGCCGGCCGCGCCGCGGTCTGCTGGGCCATCGCCGCGATCATCACGATGTTCCTGTCCGGCGTGCTCGTCCAGCCGATGGATTCGGCCCGTTCGTCGACCCCGGCGGTCAGCGAGCAGCCGCATTGATTCGCGCCGGCCGCTTGCAGTCGATGCGCGACTCTGCTATAGTCTATTGCTCTGACGGACGCGGGGTGGAGCAGTCTGGCAGCTCGTCGGGCTCATAACCCGAAGGTCGCAAGTTCAAATCTTGCCCCCGCAACCAATTGCCCGTCAGGCATCGATCGGCCCTTCGCAATCGCGAATGGCCGATTTTTTTGTCCTGGATTTTTGCTGCAATCAAGAAATCCAACGCAACCGCCTGGGCGGCGCCAAACGAAACGGGGAAGGGGCGAGATTCGCTGCGGCAGCCAGTCGTAGTAGTATTACGAATTCGCGATACGAGCCCACTACGGAGAACCGAGTCATGGTGATCTCGATCCGTCTGCCTGCCGATGACGAAGCGCTGTTGACGCGTGCGGCCGAGTTGCTGCAAATCAGCAAATCGGAATTCGTTCGCCGAAGCATCGCCGCCTACGCGGCAAAGCTCATCCCGACAGAAGAAGTGCCAGAGGCAATCGACGCGATGTACATCGGGCAAGGCGGGGGCTTGCGTCAACCGCAGGATGTCGCCAGTCGCGAGAAGCGCGCAATCCTGGAGCGTTTGCGTGAGAAGCACGGCTACGCTGGTTGATACCGGTTTTCTGGTGGCATTGTTCAACGATGGTGATCGCCACCAAGTGTCTTCATCGCCGACCGTCTCGGCGTGCATGACATTCTGACTGTCGACCGGCGCGATTTCGATCGCTATCGAACGCCGCGCGGAAAGCGGTTGCGGCGTCTATGGGTCAAGGACTGAAGAACGCGCGACCGCGCACGAAGACTCGACCCCAAAAGGCCGATGAGGCGTAACAATTTTTGACTCGCTCGGCCGTCAGTCCACGGATCCTGGCGTACCCAGGCAATAAGTGCAGGCCATCCGTCGTCGCCTGCCGCCTGATTGGGATATGCCATGGTCGCGGAGTCCGTCACCTTCCATTTTCGCTGTCCGCGTTGTGATATCCGGCGCTTCGCTACGTTGGCCCGGCTGCGAATGACGCCCATCGTTCGTTGCGCATCGTGCAAGTTCGAGTGGGAATTCGATGTCGTGATCGTCGAGGCCGGCCATGCCTATGCGAGCCAGGCGATCGAGGAGATGCGCTCGACCCTCGACGAGGGGCTGTTCCGGCGCCTGATGACGCCTCGTGACAACGGCGTCTGGACCCTCGACGTCGCCGACCTCGGTATCGAGTCCGATATCGAGGTCGAGGTCGAGAACGACGACGGATCCGTCGAGATCCTGTCGTCGACGGCCGACGAGGTCGGCCCGCGCCGAACCGTCAGGCACTGAGAATCTCCGAGCGCGTGCCGCGGCACCGGCCGCGCCCGCGTCACAGCCACTGGACCAGCGAGATGCCGATGCCGATCCGCGTCTGGCGGTGGTTGTAGTCGACCAGGCTCGCGCCATAGCCGGTGAAGACCTGCACGTAGCCCTTCAGGTAGCTGAAAATCGGAAACGCGTAGTCGAGTTGTAGCGACCCGTGCGAGCGGTCGCCGCCGCGCAACGAGTGGCGCGCCAGCAGCGACAGCTCGTGGCCCTCGAACTTGCGCACGACCAGCAGGTCGGCGCGCCCCATGTAGTTGGCGATGTCCGGGTTGTTGTCGTCGTCGCTGGATTCGGGGATGCGCCACCACGGCCGCAGCATGACCATCCAGTTGTCCTTCTCGAAACCGAACTGCGCGATCACGCGGTTCCAGCTCCGCGATTCGGGGTCGCCGCGCCCGTTCGACTGGTGATTCAGCGACAACCCGGCCATCCGGCCATACCAGCCGAGCAGCGAATAATTGGTACGGAACACCAGCATCGCCTCGGGCTCGTAGTTCGTCTCGCGAAACGGACGCGACGCGTGCGAGTTGTAGAGCTGCCAGTACGAGGTCTGCGTGTAGCCGATCCACAGATCGCCGTTATTGCCGAAAAGCCCGTGGGCGATCTTGGACTTCAGGCTGATCTGGAACTTCATGTCGGTGCGCTCGATGCCGAGCGGCGTCGTCACCTCGTTGGCCGGGTTCGGGCTGTACGGCGTCTGGTTCGGGTGCGTCGAATAGTCGGCGAGCATCACGAACACCGGCTTGTACGGGCGCATCGCGAAGCGTCCGCGATCCTGGTCCGGGTCCAGTTCCCAGCGATCGGCGAGCGTCGTGCCCAGGCTGCGGCGCACGTCGCGGGCCGCGCGGGCCATCTCGCCGGTCTGGCTGGATCGCGGCAGCTCGCGCTCGCCGGCCGCACCCGCCGACGGCTGCGGATCCTGCAGGTCCGGTTGCGCGGGAAGCAAGGACGGGGCCGGCACCGGCACCGGTGGCGTCGCCGGCAGGCGGTTGGCGCGGGGGCGTCCGGCGGCGTGGTCGTAGCACAGCAGGCGCTCGTGATCGTCATCGATACGCGTGCAGGCGCTGTCCTGGCCGAACGCGGCCGATGCGGCGGCACTGGTGGCCAGCAGGGCCACCGCCCGGCCTATCGAACGGAGGGATCGGGGCATGTCGTTCGCAGCGAGGAGAAAGGTGAGCGGAATTATGGCGGAAGTGTCGGCGCGGCGGCCGTGCGATCCGCGTTCGGCTATGCTTGCACGCGCCGACGTGGCCGTCGCCGGGCACGGGACTGGCGTCGAAAGGACAGGGAGGACTGCCGTGATGCGATTCGGATCTTCGCCGCGCTCGCCGCGGGGCGTGCACAGCGATGGGGCGGGACGGGGCGGCCGCGGCCTGGCGGCGATGGCCTGCGCGAGCCTGTCGCTGGCCTTGCCGCTGGCCCGCGCCGAATTGATCGGCGAGGTCGATACGGCGTTCCGCTGGCTCGGTAAAGATGATCGTGTCGTCGTCGAAGCCTACGACGACCCCAAGGTCAAGGGCGTGACCTGCTACGTGTCGCGCGCGCGCACCGGCGGCGTCAAGGGCACGGTCGGCCTGGCCGAGGATAAGTCCGAAGCGTCGATAGCCTGTCGCCAGGTTACGCCGCGCGTCGAGTTCGCCGGTCCGCTGGTCCAGCAAGAGGACGTGTTCACCGAGCGGATGTCGCTGGTGTTCAAGCGGTTGCACGTCGTGCGCATCGTTGATCGTCAGCGCAATGCGCTGGTTTATCTGACCTATTCGGATCGGCTGATCGACGGCAGCCCGACCAACGGCGTCACCGCCGTGCCGGTATCGCCGGATACGCCGATCCCTGTCAAGTGACGGCGGCGCCGAGGCGGCCGGCTGCCCGCGTCGTCGATCGTCCACGGCAGCCGTTCCGAATCCGAACGACGCCGTTGTCGCGCGGATCGCGCCGGGGGTTGACGGCTTCGTCGGCGGGTCTATACAGTCCGGAGAGCCCTTAGTTAGCGGCCCGACGGCGCGACGGGGCCGCGACGGGAGCCGGATCAGCCGGGACACGGCGGGCAGATAAAACGCGAGAGGAGACACCGATGCGTTCGATGAGCAGGCGCAGGATCGTTCCCGGCCTGGTGGGCATGGCGGCCGCGCTGGCGGCGATGTCCGGGCACGCGCAGCAGGGGCCGCTGAAGATCGGCGTGACGACGGCGATCCAGCTCCAGGTCGGGCGCGACACGCAGGAAGCGGTCAAGATGGCGATGGACGAGATCAACGCCAAGGGCGGCGTCGCCGGGCGCAAGCTCGAGATGGTCGTCGCCGACGAGACCGAGAATCCCGAAACCGGCATCAACGCGATCAAGAAGCTGACCGCCGACGACAAGGTCGACGTCATCGTCGGCGGCTATACGAGCGGCGTGACGCTCGCGCAGCTTCCGCACATCTCGTCCTCCAGGACGATCTACCTGGGCGTGGGGGCGGCGTCGCCGGCGATCACCGCCAAGGTCAAGCAGGACTATGATCGCTATAAGTACATCTTTCGCGTCGGGCCGATCAACGCCGTTCACCAGGCGCGCGGCCTGGTCGACTTCATCAGCGGGATGCTGATCGGCGAGCTCGGCTACAAGAAGCTGGCTATCGTCGGCGAGAACGCCAAGTGGGTGCAGGATCTGGTGCCGGTGCTCAAGAAGGGCGCGGCGGACGTCGGCGCGGACGTGCTCCTGACCGAGTTGTTCGATACGCAGACCTCGGATTTCTCGCCGCTGCTGGCAAAGATCAAGTCCAGCGGCGCCCAGTTCCTGATCGTGATCCTGTCGCACGCGTCGAGCGACACCTTCGCCAAGCAATGGCACGACGCGCGCTTTCCGGTGCCGTACGGCGGCATCGACGTGAAGTCGCAGGACGGCGACTTCTTCGAGCGCGTCGGCGGCAAGGCGATCAGCGAGTACGTCACCCACTTCGCCGTCAACGCGCCGCTGACGCCGAAGACGCAACCGTTCTTCGACGGGTTCCGCAAACGGACGAATCGCGATCCTGTCTACACCGCTTATGGCGCTTATGACGCGGTCTACGCATATGCCGAGGCGGTCGATCGGGCCAAGACCGCGTCGGCCGACGCGGTCGTCAAGGAGCTCGAGAAGACCAGCATGGTCGGCGTGCCCGGCCTGATCGAGTTCGACGAGACGCACGACATCAAGTACGGCGGCAAGCATCCGAGCCTGCTGTTCGTGCAATGGCAGGACCAGGGCAAGCGGGTGATCGTGTGGCCGAAGGCGCTGCGGACCGCTCCGGCGATCCTGCCGCCGTGGCTCAAGCCCTGATCCGGGGGCCGCGTCTTGCTCGAAATCCTGATCTTCGGCGCGATCACCAGCGCGATCTACGCGATGCTGGCGGTCGGTTTCACGCTGATCTTCGGCGTGGCGCGGATGCTGAACCTGGCGCACGGGTCGTTCTACGCGCTAGGCGCTTATGGCGCGTACGTGCTGACGGCGCTGGCCGGCCTGCCGTTGTGGGCGGCTACGCTGATCGCCGTCGGCCTGGTCTCGCTGTTCGCGATGTTCGTCGAACGCGTGCTGATGCGGCCGATGCGTCACTCGCAGATCGCGATCCTGATGATCAGCCTGGCGGTGGCGCTGGTCGTCGAGCAGGCGCTGTTCCTGGTGTTCGGTTCCGAGTACCGCAACGTGCCGGCCTTCGTCGAGACCAAGTTCACGATCGGCGGCGTCGACGTGGCCGGGCAGCGCCTGCTGGCGCTGGGGGTCAGCGTCGTGGCGATCGGCGCGCTGTACCTGTTCATCCAGCGCACGCGCCTGGGCAGCGCGATCCTGGCGATCTCGCAGGATGCCGAGGCCGCCCAGTACATGGGGATACCGAGCGACCGCATCTTCTCGCTGGTGATGGCGATCTCGGCCGCGCTGGCCGCGCTGGCGGGGGTGCTGGCCGGCCCGTTCCTGAGCGTGCAGCCGTCGATGCACCTGCTGCCGATCGTCAAGGCCTTCGCGATCGTCGTCGTCGGCGGGCTCGGTTCGATCCCGGGCAGCATCATCGCCGCGCTGATGCTCGGCTATGCCGAGACGCTGGTCGCTTACCTGGTGTCGACCTCGTGGACCGAGATCGTGTCGGTGCTGGCGACGCTGCTGATGCTGATCTTCCGGCCGGCCGGCATCTTCGGCAAGCGCGCCGCCTTCTGAGCGGCGACCGTCGCGCGATGCTTACCGGGCTCCGTTCATGACCACGATGAAGATCGATCTGTTGGGCGCGGTCGTGGCGACTCCGATCCTGGCCGCGCTGCCGCTGGTGTTCGACAGCAGCTACCTGATCGGCGTGCTGACCGTCGCCGCGATCTACGCCATCTGGGGCGTGAGCTGGGATTTCATGTCCGGCCTGACGGGCCGCGAGAATTTCGGTCATTCGCTGTTCATCGGCGTCGGCGCCTACGTGGCCGGCTACATGAACACGCAGTACGGCACCGGACCTTGGTGGGGGCTGCCGGCGGGCATGGTGGCCGCCGTGCTGTTCGCGCTGCTGCTCGGGTTTCCGACGCTGCGGCTCAAGGGGCCTTATTTCGCGCTGGCGATGCTGTCCAGCGCGGTCATCATGCAGCGGCTGATGCTGATCTTCTGGGAGTACTCGGGCGGCGAGGAGGGGATCAACGGCATCGAGCCGCTGCTGGACTCGCCGCTGCATTTCTACTGGCTGGTGCTCGGCCTGCTGGTGCTGACCACGGCCGTGCTGGTCGCGTTGGCCCGCTCCGACTGGGGATTGATCCTGCGCGCGATCCGCGGCGACGAGGCGACCTGCCAGGCGGCGGGTCTGAACATCACGTTCTACAAGATCGCGTCGCTGGTGATCAGCGCGGCGTTCGCGGGCCTGGGCGGCGCGCTGTACGCGCACTATCAACTGCAGGTCAGCCCGCAGTTGTTCGCGGTCGTCACGTCGATCACGATCATCACGATGGTGTACGTCGGCGGCATGTCGTCGGTCTACGGCGCGGCCGGCGGCGCGATGCTGCTGGTGCTGATGACCGAGTTGCTGCGCGATTTCGGCGAGTGGCGGCTGCTGATCTACAGCCTGGTGCTGATCGCGATCCTGTTCTTCCTGCCCGAAGGCTTCGTCGCGCCGGCCTGGCGCGCGTTCAGGCGCCGCCTGGGCGCCGATGACGACGGAGAACGGCGATGAGCGAACCGTCGAGCGGCCGCAGCGACGTGCCGGTATTGAGCGTGAAGGGGCTGGACAAGCATTTCGGCGGGCTGCACGTGCTCAAGCGCATCGACCTGACGCTGGACGAGGGCGAGATCGTCGGCATCCTCGGGCCGAACGGCGCGGGCAAGACCACGCTGTACAACCTGCTGACCGGGTTCATTCCCGCCGACCAGGGCGAGGTGCTGTTCCATGGCCGCTCGCTGCGCGGGCTGCCGCCGTATCGCGTCGTCAACATGGGCGTCGCGCGGACGTTCCAGCTCTGCCGCCCGTTCGTCGGCATGACGGTGCTCGAGAACGTGCGCGTCGGCAGCCTCGGCCCGCGCGTGCCGCCCGGCGACCGCGAGGTCCGCGCGCGCGAGCTGCTCGCGCTGGTCGGGCTGCGCGGCAAGGAGCGGGTGATGGCCGAGCTGCTGTCGTACGGCGATCAGCGGCGGCTCGAGATCGCGCGCGCGCTGGCCACCGAGCCGACGCTGCTGCTGCTCGACGAGCCGTTCGCCGGGCTCGGATCGGGCGAGATCGACGAGTTGTCCGCGGTCATCCGCAGCGTGCACGCGCGGCGCAAGCTGACGATCCTGCTGATCGAGCACAAGCTGCGCGAGTTCATGAAGCTGGTTTCGCGCGTCATCGCGATCGATTTCGGCGAGATCATCGCGACCGGCTCGCCCGACGAGATCGTCCGGCATCCGCGCGTGATCGAAGCCTACATCGGCCGCCAGGAGCCCGGGCATGCTGCTTGAACTGGAAGGCGTCGGCGCCGCGTACGGCAAGGCGATCGCGCTCGAAGGCGTGTCGCTGCAGGTGGCCGCCGGCGAACTGGTCGTCGTGCTCGGGCCGAACGGGGCCGGCAAATCGACGCTGCTCAAGGTGATCTCCGGCGCGCTGCCGTCGCGGGGCCGGCTGATGTTCGACGGTCGCTCGCTGCAGGGCGTGCCGATCCACCAGGTCGTCGGTCGCGGCATCTGCCATTGTCCGGAGGGGCGCCGCCTGTTCCCGGAACTGAGCGTGCACAAGAACCTGATGCTCGGCGCGTTCCTGCGCAAGGACGCGCAGGCCGTGCAGCGCGACCTCGATCGCGTGCACCAGATGTTCCCGGTGCTGCGCGAACGCGCGAGCCAGGTCGTCAGCACCTTGTCCGGCGGTCAGCAGCAGATGGTGGCCATCGGTCGCGCGCTGATGGGCGGGCCCAAGCTGCTGCTGCTGGACGAACCATCGGTCGGCATCGCGCACCGCCTGAAGATGGAGATCTTCGACGCGATCCGGCAGATCCGCGCCGACGGCGTCGCGATCCTGATGGCCGAACAGGACGCGCAGTCGGCGTTGCGGATCGCCGATCGCGGCTACGTGCTCGAGCACGGCCACGTCGCCCACGAGGGCCGCGCCGACGAGCTGAGCCGGGACGATCACATCCGGCAGATCTATCTGGGCGTGGCCTGAGAATCTGTGAACGAACCAGCCCCGCCCGCTCGTCGCGTCAGGACGATCCCGCTCGTCGTTGCGAATGCTCGCCATATCACGCGATATGGCTGCGCTTCGCGCCTCGATCG
>JASGFT010000031.1:0-34055 GCA_047605425.1 Burkholderiaceae bacterium
ACGCACACTTCCGGATTCGGCTACACGATGTGGAGCGCGGACCTGCTGCGCTACAAGGAGGCTGCCGGGCTTCCCGGGATCACCACATGCAAGAACGCGGCGCTCGATCTCCCCCTGTTGTTCGAGCCTGGCGAGGGATGGGAATACGGTATCGGTCTCGATTGGGTGGGCAAAATCATCGAAGCCGTCAGCGGAAGGAAGCTCGGCATCTACCTTCATGACCACGTGCTTGCGCCGCTAGGTATGGAAGACACCGCGTTCAGGATCACACCCGGCATGCGCGCACGGCTGGCGACGGTGCATCAAAGGGGCGATGGCGGTGAACTGACCCCGACGGAGTTTGAGATTCCTCAGGAGCCGGAGTTCGAAATGGGCGGCGGCGGTCTTTACTCGACCGCTTCCGACTACCTCAAATTCATCAGGATGGTTCTCAATGGGGGCAAGGCTCAAAACGGGCGCGTGCTGAAGGCGGCGACGGTCGACGCGATGTCCCGGAATCAGATTGGGGATTTGAGCGTACATCTGCTCAAGACAGTGGCCCCGTCCACCACGAATGACGCCGAGTTTTTTCCCGGCATTCGCAAGACCTGGGGGCTGGGCTTCATGATCAATTCGAAGGTGGCTCCGACCGGCCGCTCGCCAGGAAGCCTTGCATGGGCGGGCCTGGCGAACACCTATTTCTGGATCGACCCGACCCAAGGGATTGGCGGCGTTTACCTGACGCAACTCTTTCCGTTCGCCGATCACAAGTCCACGTCGCTCTTCCTGGAGTTCGAAAAGGCCACCTATGAAGCGTTGAACCGTCTCGACGCGGTGGCTTGAAACGATCGGATTCCACCGTCTCCCCGATGCGACACATTTTCTTGGAGAAGAGGATCGATCGCCGTGGCATTACAGGCGATTTTCAGATTCGAGCCGACCAAAGCCAATTCGGGGAGACGGTGGCCTGAAAACCGGAGGAAAAAGGGATGGGACAGGACACCGGGAATCGCGTGGCGCGGCACCATGCGAGGGTCGCAGGATCGATGGTCGCGACCGAGCGCGCGACCAGGCCCGCGGCGTGCATGGGTTTGCCGGACCCGTCCTATGATGATGGGAAAGCTCCGGGTTCCAGGACAGCCGTCGCGCGAGGGAGCGGCCGACATGGATAACATTGTAGATCCACGCGACGTAGAAGCTGGCCACCGCGTCTACCCCTGTAAGCGGTCCAACATGGTGTAGGAACACGGATGACACAGAAATCGGAAGCCCGCATAGCAAAGCACTATGCGCAGGACAATCTCGAACTGATGATCCTCGATGCGATCACCGCTTCGGGCAAGGACATCGAACGGTTGACGGCTGAAGATCTGTCGCCGGGCGATGAGTTCCACACGGGCGGTCGAGAGACGACGAAAGCCCTCGCTGACCGGGCGGGCTTCATGGCGGGCCAGCATCTTCTCGACATCGGCTGCGGCATCGGTGGCGCATCGCGCTTCTTTGCAGCCGAGCGCGGCTGCCGCGTGACTGGAATCGACTTGACCGAGGACTATGTGCGCACCGCGGAGGCGCTTTCCCGGCGGGTCGGGCTGGATGGCAGGGTGTCTTACCGGCGGGCGAGCGCGGTAGCCTTGCCGTTCGCGGACGCGACGTTCGATGGCGCCTACATGATCCATGTCGGCATGAATGTCGAGGACAAGCCAGCGCTCTTCGCGGGCGTGCGGCGGGTGCTGAAGCCAGGCGGCACGTTCGCCCTGTTCGACGTCATGCGGACAGGCGACGGCGAGCTGAGCTATCCGGTTCCCTGGGCTGGCAACCCTGGGACGAGCTTCATCGTTGGTCCGGCGGAGTATCGTCGAGATCTCGAGGCGGCTGGATTCGAGATCGTCAGTCAGCGCGATCGTAGTGGCTTCGCCGGAAGGTTCTTTGCCGAAGCAAAGGCGCGCGCCGCTGCGGAAGGTGGGCCGCCGCCGCTTGGAACACATATCCTGATGAAGGATGACGCGGCGCAAAAAATATCCAACGTTGTCATGGGCCTCGAAGGCGGCCTGATCGCACCCGTCGAGCTTGTCGCACGGCTGCGATGATTCGAAAGTCAATAGGCATGACCACGGGTATCGACAACATCGTCCCGATGAAGACTTGGGATTCTATGCTCTTTGAGAAGTACCGCCGCTTTTGCTGCGTGCTCGCGACCGCACATGCGGCGCACAGCAACGAACTCGGTGCGTGTGAAGCTGGTTGTCGTCCGGATCATGCGGCCAACGACGTTTACCGGACAGTGCCGAGTTCTCTCACGCTGCCACGCCCCCCGGTCCATCGAATCCCGAGGACGAGTCTTCGCGGCGGTAGGTGTGGATCATTTTTCAGGATCATGGACCCGCTGCTGCGCAACACGACAGGCAGTTCTATGAAATTCGAATTGCGGAAGACCTTCGGAGAGGCATGATCATGACGAATATCGATCTCGGCGATTTTGAAGTCTACGCGAACGGCATTCCTTATGATCTCTATGCCGAGTACCGGCGCGAAACGCCGGTACTCTGGATCGAGGAGCCCGCGCGCGGATATTTCAAGGGTGGTCCCGGATACTGGGCGGTGTTTCGATATGAGGATGTCCGCACCGTCTCCCGGCATCCGGAGATCTACTCGTCGAATCTCGGCGGCACGACATTGCGCGACTTGAGCGAGCGGGATCTGCAAATCGTCCGGCAGATGATGCTGAACATGGATCCGCCGCGACATTCGACGATGCGCAAGCTGGTGAACAAGGCGTTCACACCACAGGTGGTCGGCCAGCTCAGGAACTCGATCGAGGCGCATGCGCGCGAGGTCGTCGACAATATCGTTGAGCACGGCTCCGTCGATTTCCTCGAAACGGTCGCGGCGGAAATGCCGCTGCTGGTGCTGGCCGACATCTTCGGCTTTCCGTCGGAAGACCGGCACATGCTGCATCGCTGGACCGACATCATGATCTCCTATGACGATCCCGATGCCGGCCCCGAGGAGGCGGCGGCGTTCGTCACCGCCATCAAGCAGATGTTCAGCTATGCCGGCGGCAAGACCGCGGAAAAGCGCGCCAATCCCGGCAACGACGTCTGGAGCTTGATCGCGAATGCCGAGATCGACGGCGAGAGGCTGAGCCAGGGTCAGCTCGAACGCTTTTTCCAGTTGCTGATGGTCGCCGGCAACGAGACGACGCGCAGTCTCATCAGCGGCGGCATGCAGCTTCTCAGCCGGTATCCCGATCAGCGCAGGCTGCTGCTCGACGACATGAGCCTTCTGCCCGCGGCGATCGAGGAGATGCTGCGCTTCGCGCCGCCCGTCATCCAGTTCCGCCGCACGGCGATGACCGATACCGAGCTCGGCGGACAGCGGATCGCCAAGGGCGACAAGGTCGTCATTTTCTACGCCTCCGCCAATCGCGACGAGACGGTGTTCGACAATCCGGACACGTTCGACATCCGCCGCAATCCCAATCGGCATTTATCGTTCGGCGACGGCACGCACTTCTGCCTCGGCGCCAATCTCGCCCGGCTCGAAGCGCGCGTGATCTTCACCGAACTGCTGACGCGCCTGCCCGACTTGCGGATCGTCGGCGAGCCGGTGCGGATCCGCTCGAACTTCGTCACCAACTTCAAGCACATGAAGGCCGAGTTCACGCCGGCGAAAAGGCTCGGCCCACTGGCGGCGCAATCGGCCGAGCCGGCTGTCGCGCAGGCCATACCCGCCGCGTCGAAAGCGGTCGCCGCCGGTAAGCACGGCACCTCGTTGCTGGTGCTGTATGGCTCGAACTTCGGTACCGCCGAGGATCTCGCGCAGCGGATCGGCGCGGACGCGGACGCGCACGGCTTCGCCGCCACCGTCGCGCCGCTCGACGATCATGCTGGCGAACTTGCCGGCGAAGGCGCGGTCATCATCGTCACCGCGACGTATAACGGCACGCCGCCCGACAACGCCGCGCGATTCGTCGAATGGCTGGAAAAAGGCGCGGCGAATTCGCTCGATGGCGTTCGCTACGCGGTGTTCGGCTGCGGTAATCGCGACTGGGCCGCGACGTTCCAGGACATTCCGCGCAAGATCGACCTGATGCTGGAGAAAAACGGCGCGCGCCGCCTGTTCGCGCGCGGCGAGGGCGACGCGGCCGACGATTTCGAGGGCCAGTTCGAAAGCTGGTACAGGCCGCTGTGGCCGTCGCTGGCGAAGGAGTTCGGCATCAGGCTGGAGACGCAGGTGTCCGGCCCGATGTTCGCGGTCGAGGTGGTGCCCGGCGAGCGGCACAGCCCGTTCGTGGCGTCGCTCGGCGCGCTGCCGATGCGCATCCGCGTCAACCGCGAATTGCTGTCGGTCGCGGAGCAGGGTCCGCTCGCGGCTTCCACCCGGCATGTCGAACTCGAATTGCCGGAAGCGGTTACCTACCGGGCCGGCGATCATCTCGGCGTCATTCCGCACAACAGCCCCGAACTGGTGCGCAGGGTGTCGGCGCTTTTCGGCTTCGAGAAGGATGCCTTCATCCGCATTCACGCCCGCAGCGACCGGCGCACTTTCCTGCCGGTCGGCGAGCGTATCTCGGTGCATACCCTGCTGTCGGATTACGTCGAGTTGCAGGATGTCGCCTCGCGCGCGCATGTCCGCATGCTGGCGGCCCATACCGAATGTCCGTTCACCAAGACATCGCTCGAACGACTCGCGGCCGAGAATTCCCCGGTCTATCGCGACGAGGTGTTGCTGAAGCGCAAGTCGGTGGTGGATCTGCTGGAGCAATTCCCGGCCTGCAAGCTGCCGCTGGAAATCTATCTCGAAATGCTGTCGCCTTTGGCGCCGCGCTATTACTCGATCTCGTCGTCGCCGGATAACGGCGACGGATGTTGCAGCATCACCGTCGGCACCGTCCGCGCACCGGCGCGCTCGGGCAACGGCGCCTTCGCGGGCGTGTGTTCGAACTATGTTGCCCGACAGGCCGAGGACAGCGTGATCTATGCCTTCGTGCGCGACACCAAATCGAACTTCTATCTGCCCGACGATCCGAAGGTTCCGGTCATCATGATCGGTCCCGGCACCGGTCTCGCGCCGTTTCGCGGCTTCTTGCAGGCGCGCGCCGCGTTGAAGGAGAAAGGCGTGGACATCGGTCCTTCGATGTTGTTCTTCGGCTGCCGGCACGCGCAGCAGGACTTCCTCTATGCCGACGAATTGCGCGAATTCGAACGCGCCGGGGTCACCGAACTGCGCCTCGCTTTTTCGCGCATGCAGGCCGAGAAGGTTTACGTGCAGGACCGCATCCGCGACGCCGCCGACCGGGTGTGGTCGCTGCTGGAGAACGGCGCGATCGTCTATGTCTGCGGCGACGCCGGCCGCATGGAGCCAGGCGTCCGCGAGGCGCTGACCGAGGTGATGCGCAACAAGCTCGGCGTCGACGCCGCCGCTGCGGCCCGCCGCTTCGACCGGCTGGTCGCCGACAACCGTTATCGGGTGGATGTCTGGGCGTCGGGATGATGAAGCGGCCAGCCGGCGTGCTAGCCTCCCCGCGAGGCCCTCGGCACGGTTCGACCATGGAATTCGACAACTGGATTCTCTATCTGTTCGCTGCCGTCGGCTTGTCGTTGTCGCCCGGCCCGAACGGCTTGCTCGCGCTGACCCATGGAGCCCAGTACGGCTGTCGCAAGACTCTGTTCACGATCTTTGGCGGGTCGCTCGGCTTCGTATTCATCATGACGCTGTCGATGTTCGGCATCGGCGCGCTCATCAAGGCGTCCGTGCTCTGGCTCACGGCGTTGAAGTGGATCGGCGGGGCATACCTCGTCTGGCTCGGCGTCCACGTATGGCGATCTCCGCCGATCGCGGTGGAGGCGAGTCGAGACACGTCCACCGTCGGCGGGGGGCTCCTCTTTCGCCAGGGCGCGCTGTCAGCGGCCACCAACCCAAAGGGGATCCTGTTCTTCTGCGCTTTTCTGCCGCTGTTCATCGACCCCGACAGAAGCCTGCCGGTCCAGTTCGCGATGATGACCGCCACCTTCATTGCCACCGAAGTGCTGACCGAACTGGCGCTGGCGAGCGCCGCGAACCGGATCAGGCCGTGGCTGGCGCGCGTCGGCCGGCGATTCAACCGGGCCTGCGGCGGCCTCTTCATCGCCATCGGCGCGGCGCTTCCGCTGCGCAACTGAATCCGACCTGGAAGGGTTTCCGTCGCGCATCCCGCTCCACGGGACGGGCTCGAGACATGTCTACAATCGGCTTTTCAGGGTGTTGATGGGGGAGGGGTAGGTTGCTCTTCCTCTCAGTTTCTGGAACTTTCTGGAATATTGGGGTATTCTGAAGATCATAGGCATCCATGGAGGCCACGTATGCCCCTGTCCGCGAAACCCCCCTCGTCACACTTCGCTGCCAGTGTCTCGGGCGATGTCACGGTCGAACAAACCCGGCTGAATACCAAGGGCGGATCGATGACCGCAACCCTGAAAAAGACGTTGAGGGCGGCCTTCGATCAAGGAACGGATATGGCAGTTGGGGCGCGCCTGGATTTCGGGACGCTGGGTTCGCTGGTTCTACTGGCGCCAGGCGGTGCGGAAGGTGCTCAGCAACACCTGGGACACATCAGAGTGACGCGCATGCACGACCGACGTTTCATGGTGGATCTGGTCGACGACGGCGCCGAGATCAACGACCCGATGACGCAGGCGTTCTTGACGATGATCGTGGAGCAATTCAAGAGAGGGGAGCGGGCGCTCGTCGATCGCGAAGCGGCGCTGGCGGAACTCGACGCGATCGTAGCGCTGTCCGATGAGGAGCAGGGGACGTAGCTCGTGAGTTGGACGGGTGCTTATGACAAGGTTTCGTTTCTTGCTCCGATTCGTCGTCGAAAGGTCGAATTGCTCGCAGCTCTCAAAGAGCCTGGCGTGGACAACGACGCTGCGCGAGTTCTTCTTGATGGTTTGCAGGAGTTGGGGGACTTCGTGCAGGCCATCAAGCGAATCGACGGTCCCGCCGCTGAACTCGTTCCAGTGTCCGGAGTGGGGCCGCAGTCCGGCTGCCTCTACATGCTGCAGGTCGGAGAATGGCGGGGCTTCTATCTGATGAGCGACTCTACTAAGGCCTACTATGGCGTATTGGTGACTCATCGGGAGATGCCAGTGGGCGCCCGTCTCGATGAATTGCAGATCCCCGGTGGTGGGGCGGCTGAGTGAGGTCGACGAAGATGCGCCCTACGGAGAAATTCCTTCGGCGCGCCGTGCTCGTTCTAGCAGCGGTCTTCTCCGTAGCCGGGATTGCCTTCGGCGCATGGATCAGCGGGGAGCCTGTGGATGGCGGGCGTGGCGGCGCCATCGCAGTGGCGATCACGTTGGTGGTCTACTTTCTTCGCCATGATTTGAGCTCTGACATACGGGCCGCTCTCACGAAAATCGGGCCTGAGGTCGAAACGGCCCTCGACAGTCTTGAGCAAAACGAGCCGCGGATCGGCGCCGGCGGAAGCGTCGACATGTTGAGCAACCGCGTCGACGCCCTCGAGGCTTCGTCGCAGATTCATGCAGCCAGCGATAAGAAGCTGAACCGTGCGGTAGCCATGGCGTCGGCGATAGGCACGTTGACCTGGGGCTTTGGGGATTGGGCGGTAATGTTGATCCAGCGTAGCGGGATTGACTGAGCCCGCTCTTCGAAAGGTTCGCTAGGGGCGGAGCCCATGCATGGGCGTCAAGTGACTGATCCACAAAGCGCTTGCGAGAGATCGACGGGGGATGTCTCCGAAGCTCTTCGGAAGGCTCCGGAATCATTAGACCTGGCGGAGAGGGTGGGATTCGAACCCACGTTACGGTATGACCGTAAACCGGATTTCGAGTCCGGCGCATTCGACCACTCTGCCACCTCTCCAGGAGTCGGCGATGTCTTGAGCGACATCGCAGCGGTGCGAAGCTCTCTACTATAGCAAAAAATCCGGCCGTGTCATGGCGCGCGTTGGAAATCGCGCGCAGCGCCTGGCGGGCAGCCGTGGGCGTCGGTCCGCCGGCGATGGAGCGGGCATCGCGGCGCGGTCGGCGTCTGGTCGGCGTTCCGATCGCTCCCGGCCCGGTTCGGGCGTCGGGCGGTCGGCATGGCGGCTCGCCCGGAGGCGGAAACGTCTATGCTGACGGAAAGCGCCGGCGTACCGGCGCATTCCGATCGAGCTGGCAGACTCACAGGAGACCGTTGATGAACGACCGCATCGATGCACGGATAGAGGCCGTCGAGCGCGAGCGAGAGCTCGCATTCTCGATGCCGCTGGAACAGATCGACGTCAGCAAGCCGCGTTTGTTTCGCGACGATACGATCGGCTTCTATTTCGAGCGGCTGCGCCGCGACGATCCCGTCCACTATCACGTCAGTCCGGTCAACGGTGGGTTCTGGTCGGTCACGCGCTACCAGGACATCATGGCGGTCGACACCAATCACCGCGTGTTCTCGTCCGACTGGTCGCGCGGCGGCATCGCGCTGTACGACCCGCCCGAGCACGATCGGCTGCCCAGCTTCATCGCGATGGATCCGCCCGAGCACGACGAGCAGCGCAAGGCGGTCAGCCCGATCGTCGCGCCCGGCAACCTGGCGCACATGGCGGGCACGATCCGTGAGCGCACGATCCGGGTGCTCGACGGCTTGCCGCGCGACGAGCCGTTCAATTGGGTCGAGCGCGTCTCGATCGAGTTGACGACGATGATGCTGGCCACGCTGTTCGACTTTCCGTTCGACGAGCGGCGTCGGCTGACGCGCTGGTCCGACGTGGCGACCGCCGAGGTCGGGCCGGGCAAGCTCGTCGAGTCGCGCGAGGTCTGGATGCGCGAGATGGGCGAGTGCCGCGACTATTTCACGAAGCTGTGGAACGAGCGGGTCAATGCCGAGCCGCGCAACGACCTGCTGTCGATGATGGCCCATTCGCCGGCGACGCGGCACATGGATCCGAAGCACTTCCTCGGCAACCTGGTGCTGCTGATCGTCGGCGGCAATGACACGACGCGCAATTCGATGACCGGCGGCATCTACGCGATGCACCGGTTTCCCGAGGAATGGGACAAGCTGCGCGCCAATCCGGCGCTGATCGAATCGATGGTCTCGGAGATCATCCGCTGGCAGACGCCGCTCGCGCACATGCGCCGCACGGCCGTCGAGGACTTCGAGCTGGGCGGCAAGCGGATCCGCGCCGGTGACAAGGTGGCGATGTGGTACCTGTCGGGCAATCGCGACGACAGCGTCATCGCGAACCCCGACCGCTTCGTCATCGACCGGCCCCGTGCGCGGCAGCATCTGTCGTTCGGCTTCGGCATCCATCGCTGCGTGGGCAATCGCCTGGCCGAATTGCAGTTGAAGATCCTGTGGGAGGAGATCCTGCGGCGTTTCGACCGGATCGAGGTGCTGGCGCCGCCGCAGCGCGTGCTGTCGAACTTCGTGCATGGCTACACCGAGCTGATCGTGCGCCTGCCGCGCCGATGACAGTCATCGCGCCGCGCCCGCGACGCTCGTCGGGGTGGCTTCGATCTTGCGAGGGCGAGGTACTAGAATCCCGTCATGTTGAACGCGCGTCGCCGGCCTCGCGGATGCGCATCGCCGAAAAGCGTTCGGGTAGGAGTGACCGATGAATCAGGATTACGACCAGAATCGCCGCAAGGGCTCGATGGGCATGGGCATCGCGCTGCTGATCTTGGCGATCCTCGTGGGGGCCGGCTACTGGTACTGGCAGCGTCTCGCTCAGCAGGTCGAACCGCCCGTCCCGGCGGCGTCCGAACCGGTGACGGTCGGTCCGCCGCCGCTGGCCGCCACGCCCAGCACGCCTGCGATCGAGCATCCGCTGCCGCCCAGCGAACCCGCGGTCCCCGACGCACCCGAGTTGCCGACGCTCGACCACAGCGATGGCCCGGCGCGCGAGGCGCTGGCCGGCGCGGCCGGCAGCCGGCTGGTCAGCGAATGGCTGCAGAACAGCGAGCTGATCCGCCGGGTGGTCGTCACCGTCGACAACCTGCCGCGCGAATCGCTGCCGATGTCGCTGCGGCTCGTGCGTCCGGTGCCGGGCGCGTTCGCGACCACCGGCAGCGGCGAAGAAAAGCTGCTGGCGCCGGCCAACTACGCGCGTTACACGCCGTTGCTCAAGCTCGCGCAGGCGATCAACCCGCGCACGCTGGCCGAGGCCTACATCCGCTTCTATCCGCTGTTCCAGCAGCAGTACCGCGCGCTCGGTTATCCGGACGCGTATTTCAACGACGCGCTGGTCCGGGCGATCGACAACCTGAACCGCACGCCGGACATCCGCGAGCCGATCGAGCTCGTGCAGCCCAGGGTGATGTACAAGTTCGCCGATCCGGCGCTCGAGAACCTGTCGATCGGGCAGCGGATGATGCTGCGGATGGGCCCCGACAACGTGGTGCTGGCCAAGCAGATCCTGCGCGCGTTTCGCAAAGAGATCACCGGCAGGGCGCCCAAGCCCTGAAGGCCGCCGCCGTCGGCGTCGACCTCGACCGCGCGACGGATCCGGCGCCCCTTGCGTCGCGCCGGGGTCGGCCGGCCCCGGCGGGCGTGACAAAGTGCGCGATCGCGGGATCGGCGCGAGAGCCGGCGGGCAGCGGGACCAATTTCGTCACATTCGCCCACGGCGCGCCGACGTAGGATCCGCGTCGTGAACATGACCGACTCCTTCCCCGAACGATTCGAGCTCTTCGCCCGCACGCGCGAACGGATGAGTTCGGCATTGATCGTCGCGCTGCGCCTGTTGTGGCCGCAGGTCATCGCCGACCTTTACGAGGCCGAGCGCGCGGCCGATTCCGCTCGCCGGATCCAGGCGATGCGCGCGGCGGCGTTGCGGCTGGAGAAGGAGCAGACCGACCGGATCGGGCGCATCGCGTCGTGGTTGAACGAGCGCACGATAAGCTGCCTGGAGCTGGCCGGCCAGATCGACATGCCGACCGACGGCGCGCAGGCCTGGGCGCTGGTCGGCAATGAAGAGCTCGATGCGCGGATCGCCGCGGCCCATCTGGCCCGGCAGGTCCGGCGCGAGAGCCGCGAGTTCTACCTCGCGTATGCGAGCCGTATCGCCAAGCTGACGCAGCGGCACTGGCCGCTCGACGAACTGATGCCGCTCGGCGCGTCGGCGCTGGCGATGGCGGTTTTCACCGCGTTCGGCGACCTGAGCGATGACGCGACGACCCGCGAGGTCGTGCGGCACGCGATCCGGACGCGGGCGCCGGCGCCGCTGGCCGGCGTGCTGCGTGATGCCGAGGCGTTTCTGGTGCTGCACGGCGTCGCTCCCTGGCCGGACGACGCGCGGCAGGCGCCCCGGATCGTCGAGCCGGCCGGGTCCGCGCCGCCGCCCGAGCCCTCATCGCATGAGCCCTCATCGCCCGAGCCGGACTGGACGTCGGATCGGTTGCCGGACCGGACGCCGGATCGGCTGCTGGACCGGATGCCGGATCAGTTGCAGGACCGGACATCGGATCTGCCCCCGGACCAGACACGGGAACCGGTCGGCGCCGCCGGTCGCGGAACCGCATCGGCCGACATGCGGACACCGACCGCCGCCGGTCGCGACGCCGTCGGCCGAGACGACGCCGCGGCGCGCACGCCGCTCAGGGTCCTGACGCGCGCCCAGTGGTCGGCCGTCGATGCGCTCGAGCGCAGCGTGCAGGGGTTCGAGCAGGATGTCGCCTCGGTGCGCCGGCTGGCTCGTCGCCGCTGGCCGGCGGGGAGGCGAGCCGCCTGGGCGTGCTGCCGACGCTGCAGAAGGTCGACGACATCGATCGCGACGCCGTCGCTTTCGCCCATTCGGTCGGGCTGGCGCCGTACAGCCGCGAAGCCCGGCACGCGCTGTTCGACAAGGTCCGCGAACGGATGCGCGAGTCCGGCGTGGCGCCGGCCCAGATCGCCGAACTCGACGTCGTCGTCGCGATGTTCGACTACGTGCTCGACGAGCGCCGTCTGCCGGTTCCGGCCCGCCCGCTCGTCTGGCGGCTGCAGCAGCCGGTGATGGCGCTGTCGCTGCTCGATCCCGGCTACCTGGCCGATGATCCGCGCTCGCTGCGCCGGCTGGTCGAGAACTTCGGCGCGATCGCGATCGGATACAGCGAGGATCTGGTCAAGGATGGCGAGCTGTATCGCCGCCTGGAGACGGTCGTGCGCGCGATGGAGATCATCGCCAGCGGCCTGCAACTGCGGTCGGCCGTCATCGCCCGGCAGGTCGAACGCGAATACCAGCGCGCGTCGAGCAGCGTGTCCAAGCTCGTCAATCGCGTCGTCAACGAGCGTTCGTCGCTCGAAGCCGCTCCAGGGCGGCGCAACCGGCGCGACCTGCGCCGCCGGCCGGGGCGCGAGCGCGAGCGCGAGGTGACCGAGCGGGTCCGGCAACTGCTGGCCGCGCGCGTGGCCGGCAGCGGCGCCCCCGATTCGGTCAGCGGGTTCCTGCAATCGATCTGGCTGCGCCACTTGCGCACGACGATCCTGCGCGACGGCGAGGGCAGCGCGCCGTTCCAGCGCAGCCTCGGCGTCGTCGACGATCTGCTGTGGACGCTCGATTCCGGGAGCCGGTCGCACAGCCGCGGCGAACTCGCGAATCGGATTCCGTCGCTGATCAAGCTGCTGAACGTGGGCATCCGCGAGGTCGACGCCAAGGATACCGAGTACAAGGCGTTCTTCGACGAGCTGTTCCTGATCCATCTGCGGCGGATGCGCGATCGCGGCGACGACCGGCACCGGCGGGCTTCGGCCGATGCGGGGCTCGCGTCCGCCACGATGACGACGACCGCCACCGGCATTCTGCTGCCGGCCGCGACGGCGCTGCCCGCCGCCTCGGTCGATGCTCGGGGCGAGGGCGGCGATTCGCTGGTCGTGGATCCGGATCGCCTGGACGAGGGGCCGCGGGGCGCGCCGTTCGTCGAGGTGGACGATCTGTTGCTGGATCCGCTGCCCGCCGAGTCGCTGCTGCCCGCCGAGTCGCCGCAGCCCGCCCCGCCGATGCCGGACAGGCCGATCGCGGTTTCGCCGGCGATCGCGACGGCGCTCGTGCCGCGGACCTCCGGCCTGGCGATCGACGCCGGTCCCGGCGGCGCCGAGCCGGCCGACCATCGCCTGCTCGACGTGCTGAACTCGCTGGACCTGTCGGACGCGCCGCTCGTTTCGGCCCGCGTCGACGCCCGGCCGGAGCAGGCGGTCGCGATGCTGCGGCGCGGCGCGTGGATCGAGATCCGTTCCGGCGACGGTCGTTTCAGCGAGGCGAAGGTCGCGTGGATCAACCCGCGGCGCACGGTCGTGCTGCTGGTCCGTCATCCGGATCGCAAGGCACTGTCGCTGCGCATGAGCGAGCTGAAGACCCGTTTCGACCGGGGCCACGCTCATCTATTGCGTTGACGCGCCGAATTTCGCTATACTCATGGGCTTGCTGCACATGCAGGCGCGTAGCTCAGTTGGTTAGAGCATCACCTTGACATGGTGGGGGTCGTTGGTTCGAATCCAATCGCGCCTACCAGCTTTCCGAGACCGACGGTTCGCCGGTCTGCGCGACAGGCTGGTTCGTTCGTGTGCAGTGTCCGGGTAGAGTGTTGGGTAGGGTAGGCAGGTCGTACGTCAATGGCGGCTGCGGTCGACGCAGCCAGGGCGAGAGAAAGGGCCCGTTCGATTCCGATGGTTATGACACCGCTGACGCGTCGCCGCAATTTCGGCACGAGGCCCATTCCGGGGTAAGCCCGGATCAGGCCGGGTGGCGGGCGGTTCGTGGTCGTTGTCCGACTTCTCCTTCCCTTCTGCACCCGGTTCGATGAAAAGCGCGGCCTTGCCGCGCTTTTTCGTTTTCTGCCGGCAGACGATCCCGTTCGCAATGGCGGCCGAGGCCGCCGATCGCCGGCCCACGGATTTGGTGGCACGATGGTCAATATCACGTTACCCGACGGCTCGGTCCGTCAGTTCGAACAAGCGCCCAGCGTCG
The DNA here is from genome assembly GCA_047605425.1 of Burkholderiaceae bacterium. Taxonomy (GTDB): domain Bacteria; phylum Pseudomonadota; class Gammaproteobacteria; order Burkholderiales; family Burkholderiaceae_E; genus JAKPAM01. Next base: position 13,904 of record JASGFT010000031.1, read on the forward strand.
CCCAGGTGGCCCGCTCGATCGGCAGCGGGCTGGCCAAGGCCGCGCTGGCCGGCCGGGTCGATGGCCGTCTGGTCGATACCAGCTTCGTCATCGACCACGACGCGCGACTGGCGATCGTCACCGACAAGGATCCCGATGGCCTGGACCTGATCCGGCATTCGACCGCGCACCTGCTGGCCTACGCGGTCAAGGATCTGTTCCCCGACGCGCAGGTGACGATCGGGCCGGTCATCGACAACGGCTTCTACTACGACTTCTCGTACAAGCGCCCGTTCACGCCCGACGACCTGGCGGCGATCGAGAACAGGATGCGCGAGCTGGCGGCCAAGGACGAGGTCGTCACGCGCGAGGAATGGGACCGCGACCAGGCGGTCGCGTTCTTCCGTTCGATCGGCGAGGCGTACAAGGCCGAGATCATCGCGTCGATTCCGGCCAACGAGCCGATCGGCCTGTATCGCGAGGGCGACTTCATCGACCTGTGCCGCGGCCCGCACGTGCCGTCGACCGGCAAGCTCAAGGTCTTCAAGCTGATGAAGGTCGCCGGCGCCTACTGGCGCGGCGACTCGAACAACGAGATGCTGCAGCGGATCTACGGCACGGCCTGGGCCCGCAAGGAGGACCAGGACGCCTACCTGCACATGCTCGAGGAAGCCGAGAAGCGCGACCACCGCCGCCTGGGCCGGGAGCTGGACCTGTTCCATACGCAGGAAGAAGCGCCCGGCATGGTGTTCTGGCATCCGAACGGCTGGGCGATCTGGCAGCAACTCGAAGCCTACATCCGCGACGTCTACCGCGACAGCGGCTACCAGGAGGTGCGCTGCCCGCAGATCCTCGACGTCAGCCTGTGGAAGCGCTCCGGGCACTGGCAGAACTACCAGGAGCACATGTTCTTCACGGCGTCCGAGAACCGCGAGTACGCGGTCAAGCCGATGAACTGCCCGGGCCACGTGCAGATCTTCAACTCGAACCTGCGCAGCTACCGCGACCTGCCGCTGCGCTATGGCGAGTTCGGCAGTTGCCACCGCAACGAGACTTCGGGCGCGCTGCACGGCATCATGCGCGTGCGCGGATTCACGCAGGACGACGGCCACGTCTTCTGCATGCCGTCGCAGGTCGCCGCCGAGGTGACCGCCTTCCACCGGCAGGCGATGGCCGTCTACGCGGACTTCGGCTTCGACGACGTCAAGGTCAAGCTCGCGCTGCGGCCCGACAAGCGGCTGGGCACCGACGAAGCCTGGGACGACGCCGAGAACGCGCTGCGCGAGGCGCTGCGGGCCTGCGACGTCGCCTGGGAAGAGCTGCCGGGCGAGGGCGCGTTCTACGGCCCGAAGATCGAATACCACCTGAAGGATTCGATCGGCCGTCCGTGGCAGGTCGGCACGATGCAGTACGACCCGATGATGCCCGAGCGGCTCGATGCCGAGTACGTCGCCGAGGACAACAGCCGCCGCCGGCCGGTGATGCTGCACCGCGCGATCGTCGGTTCGCTCGAGCGTTTCATCGGCATCCTGATCGAGCATCACGCCGGAGCGATGCCCTTGTGGCTGGCGCCGGTGCAGGCCGTCGTGATGAACATCACCGAGCATCAGGCCGCCTACGCGGACGAGCTCGCCCGGACCCTGAAAAAACAAGGGTTTAGGGTGGCGACGGATTTGCGCAACGAGAAGATTAACTATAAAATCAGGGAGCACAGCCTGCAGAAGATTCCTTACTTGCTCGTCGTCGGCGAGAAAGAACGGGAAACCGGTCAGGTTGCGGTCCGCGCCCGGGGGGGGATCAACCTCGGGGCTTGCCCGGTGGACGCTCTGATCGAGCGCTTGCGGTGCGAGGTACGAGACAAGGCGCCCACGGCGCCGTCGCCGTCCTCGCCGCACCCCGCCGGCGGCGCGCGCGGGTAAACTATCCGGATCAACGATCGCCATCTGCCCGGGGAGGCAGGTTTGGCTGTTACTTTTTGGAGAACGCAGAATCGCTACTGCAGACCGCGGAAACCGGATCAATCACGAGATTGCCGTTCCTGAGATTCGTCTGATTGGCGTCGACAACGAGCCGCTCGGCATCGTCAGCGTGCGTGAGGCGCTGCGAATGGCCGAAGAGGCCGATGTCGATCTGGTGGAAATCGCGCCGATGGCGCAGCCGCCCGTGGCCCGCTTGATGGACTACGGCAAGTTCAAGTATCAGGAGCAGAAACGGGCTCATGATGCGCGAGCCAAGCAGAAGATCATCCAGGTCAAGGAAGTCAAGTTCCGGCCGGGCACGGACGATGGCGACTACAACGTCAAGTTGCGCAATCTGATCCGCTTTCTCGATGACGGCGACAAGGCCAAGATCACGCTGCGTTTTCGCGGCCGCGAAATGGCGCACCAGGAGTTCGGTGCGCGCCTGCTCGAACGCGTTCGGACCGATCTGGAGCCGTACGGCCAGGTCGAGCAGTTTCCGCGGATGGAAGGCCGGCAGATGGTGATGGTGCTGGCGCCCAAGAAGAAGAAATGACGGCGGGCGGGCCTGCGGGTCCGCCGTCCGCATGCCGTCGCCGGGCGTCGCGCGCTACCGTTCGCGCGCGACAACAGGCGAATCGACGATCGATGCCGCGGCAGGGGCTGGTGCCCCGTCCGGCCGTCGTCGACATCAAGAAGCCGAGCGGGTCATCGAAGCGCCGACGCAGTCGGACACCTGGCAAGGCATTAGAGAGCAGGTAAGCAGGGTCATCATGCCCAAGATGAAAACCAAGAAGAGCGCTGCCAAGCGCTTCCGCGTCCGTGCCGGTGGCACGGTCAAGCGGGGTCAGGCGTTCAAACGCCACATCCTGACCAAGAAAACCACGAAGAACAAACGTCAGCTTCGCGGCGCGGCCGAGGTGCATGCCACCAATCTGGCTTCCGTGAAGGCGATGTTGCCGTTCGCTTGACAGGAGAGCACCGATGCCCCGAGTAAAACGTGGCGTGACGGCACGTGCCCGTCACAAGAAGATCCTGGCCGCCGCCAAGGGTTACCGCGGACGCCGCAGCACCGTGTTCCGCATCGCCAAGCAGGCGGTGATGCGCGCCGGCCAGTACGCGTACCGTGACCGCCGCAATCGCAAGCGCGTGTTCCGCTCGCTGTGGATCGCCCGGATCAATGCCGCGGCCCGCCAGCACGGGATCACGTACAGCGCGTTCATCAATGGCCTGAACAAGGCTTCGATCGGCCTGGACCGCAAGGTGCTGGCGGATCTGGCCGTCCACGACAAGCCGGCGTTCGCCGCGATCGTCGAGAAGGCCAAGGGTTCGCTGGCCGGTCGCAGCGCCGGCTGACCAGGTCGCCTCGATCGAGCCGCCGGGCGTACGGGGCAAGGCCCCGGCCCGCGGCCGATCGACGACCTCCCGCGTGAAACGGGGCCTGGCCGAACGCCTGGCCCCGTTTTTCGTTGCAGCGCCCGCGCGCCGCGCCGCTGCGGTTCGCCGACCCGGACGCGGTCCGCCGCCCCGCCATTTCGCCGGGGTGGCGCGGCCGCAGCGGTGCGGCGCCGAGTCGTTCGCCCCAGGTTCGCGTGCCCGCCGATGCCGCCGCGAGCGTCGGCCGGCCGCGACCGCACTCCATGGATGCCATGATGGAATTGTCCGATCCAACGCAATGGCTCGCCGATGCGCGGGCCGCCCTCGACGCCGCGGCCGATGCCGCCGCGCTGGCCGACGCGAAAGCGCGTTTCCTGGGCCGCGACGGCCTGGTCACGCGGCAGCTCAAGGCGCTCGGCAAGGTGCCGGCGGACCAGCGCTCGGCGGTCGGCAAGACGCTGAACGCGCTCAAGCAGTCGATCGAGGCGCTGGTCGCGTCGCGCGAGGCGGCGCTGCGCCAGCAGCAGCTCGATGCGCGGCTGGCGCAGGAAGCGATCGACGTGACCCTGCCCGGACGCGGCTCGGGCAAGGGCGGCCTGCATCCGCTGACGCTGACGATCGAGCGGATCGAGACGATCTTCCGGTCGATCGGTTTCGACGTGGCCGACGGCCCCGAGATCGAAGAGGATTTCTTCAACTTCACCGCGCTGAACACGCCGGCCGACCATCCGGCCCGCTCGATGCACGACACCTTCTACGTCGACGGACGCGACGCCGAGGGGCGCGGGCTGCTGCTGCGCACGCACACCAGCCCGATGCAGATCCGCTACGCGCGCCAGCAGACGCCGCCGATCAAGGTGATCGCGCCGGGCAAGACCTATCGCGTCGATTCGGACGCGACGCACTCGCCGATGTTCCATCAGTTCGAGGGCATGTGGATCGACGAGGGCATCAGCTTCGCCGATCTGAAGAGCGTCTACACCGAGTTCCTGCGCCGCTTCTTCGAGACCGATCGACTGGACGTGCGCTTTCGTCCGTCGTACTTCCCGTTCACCGAGCCGTCGGCCGAGATCGACATGCGCTTCGCCGAAGGGCCGCTGGCCGGCCGCTGGCTCGAGATCTCGGGGTCCGGGCAGGTGCATCCGCAGGTCGTGCGCAACCTCGGGCTCGACCCGGAGCGCTACATCGGCTTCGCGTTCGGTTCGGGCATCGAGCGGCTGGCTATGCTGCGCTACGACGTCGGCGACCTGCGGCTGTTCTACGAGAACGACCTGCGTTTCCTGCAGCAGTTCAATTCCTGACGTCGACCGGAGCCACCGATGAAATTTCCTGAAAGCTGGCTGCGCGCCTACGTCGATCCGGCCTGGTCGACCGAGCAGTTGTCCGACGCGTTGACGATGGCCGGCCTGGAGGTCGAGCAGGCCGATCCGTACGCGCCGCCGTTCGAGCAGGTGGTCGTCGCCCGCGTGCGCGCGGTCGAGCGTCACCCCGATGCCGACAAGCTGAACGTCTGCGAGGTCGATACCGGCGGCGACGTGCGCACGATCGTCTGCGGCGCGCCCAACGTCCGCGCCGGCGCGCGCGTGCCCTGCGCGTTGCCGGGCGCGGTGCTGCCCGGCGGCCTGACGATCGCCGTCGCCAAGGTGCGCGGCGTGCAGAGCAGCGGCATGCTGTGCTCGGCGCGCGAGCTGGGGCTGTCCGACGATCACGCGGGCCTGCTGCTGCTTCCCGACGACGCGCCGGTCGGCGCCGACCTGCGCGAATACCTGTCGCTGGACGACACCGTCTTCACGCTCAAGCTCACGCCGAACCGCCCGGACTGCCTGGCCGTCTACGGCATCGCCCGCGAGGTGTCGGCGCTCAGCGGCGCGCCGCTCGCGCCGATGCCGGCCCCGGCCAGCCCGGTGCCGGTGACGATCGACGACCGTCTGCCGGTGCAGGTGCTCGCGCCCGATCTGTGCGGCCGGTTCTCCGGCCGCGTGATCCGCGGCGTCGATGCGAAGGCACCGACGCCGGCCTGGATCCGTGAGCGGCTCGAACGGGCCGGCCAGCGCTCGATCTCGGCGCTGGTCGACCTGTCGAACTACGTGATGCTCGAGCTCGGACGGCCGACGCACGTGTTCGACCTGAACAAGATCCATGGCGGCCTGCAGGTGCGCTGGGCGCGGCCCGGCGAGTCGCTCGAGCTGCTGAACGGCCAGACCGCCGAGCTCGACGAGCGGGTCGGTGTGATCGCCGACGAGCAGTCGGTCGAGAGCCTGGCCGGCATCATGGGCGGGCAGGCGACCGCGGTATCGCTGGAGACGACCGACGTCTTCGTCGAAGCGGCGTTCTGGTGGCCGACGGCGATCGCCGGGCGCTCGCGGCGCTTCAACTTCTCGACCGACGCCGGCCACCGCTTCGAGCGGGGCGTCGACGCGTCGACGACGGCCGAGCACCTGGACTACCTGACCGCGCTGATCCTGCAGGTGTGCGGCGGTCGCGCCGGTCCGCTGGACGACGTCGTCCTCGAGCTGCCGTTCCGGCCGCCGGTGGCGATGCGCGGCGATCGCGCGCGCCGGGTCATCGGCGCGCCGATCGGCGACGCCGACATCGCCCAGGCGTTCGACCGGCTGGGCCTGGCGTTCGAGCAGCAGGCCGATCGATTCATCGTCACGCCGCCGCCGTACCGCTTCGACCTGCAGATCGAAGAGGACCTGATCGAGGAGGTCGCCCGCATGTGGGGTTACGACCGCCTGCCGCTGGCGCCGCCGAAGGCGGCGATCACGATGCGCGAAGCGCCGTTGGGCACGCAGACGCCGATGGCGCTGCGTCGCCGGGTCGCCGCGCGCGACTACATGGAGATCATCGGCTACAGCTTCGTCGACTCGACGATCGATGCGCTGCTGTCCGACCGGCCGGCGATCCGGCTGCTGAACCCGATCGCGTCGCAGATGGACGTGATGCGCACGACGCTGTTCGGCGGCCTGATCGAGACGCTGCGCCACAACCTGAACCGCAAGGCCGGCCGCGTGCGCCTGTTCGAGATGGGCCGCGTGTTCGTCGCCGATCCGGCCGTCGCCTCGGGGCCGCAGTCGGTCAACGGCGTCGAGCAGCCGTGGATGCTGGGCCTGCTCGCCTACGGCCCGGCGCTCGACGAGCAATGGGGCGCGCCGACGCGCGAGGTCGACTTCTTCGACGTCAAGGGCGACCTGGAAGCGCTGGTCGACCTGCCCGGGCTGCGCTTCGTCGCCGAGGCGTCGCCGGGGCTGCACCCGGGCCGCAGCGCGACGATCCTGTTGCAGGATCGGCCGATCGGCCGCATCGGCGCATTGCACCCGGCGCTGCAGCAGCGCTTCGACCTGCCGCATCCTGTGATCCTGGCCGAAGTCGCCCGCGACCCCTTGCTGGCGCGACCGGTGCCGGCCTTCGAACCGATCTCGAAATTCCCGCCGGCCATCCGCGATCTGGCCTGGGTGGTTCCCGAAAAGCTTACAGTCGAGAAAATGCTCGAACAGATCCGCGCGGCGATCGCCGAAAACCCGGCCGCCAGCGTCGTGACAAATGTCAAGTTGTTCGATGAATATCGCGGTAAGGGATTGGAAAATAAGGAGAAAAGCCTTGCGTTCCGATTCTGGATGCAAGATACTCAGCGAACTTTGAGTGATGTCGAAGTGTCGGAAGCCTTGGCATCGGTCATCGACCGAGTGCAGCGAATGCTGGGAGCCAGGCTTCGTTCCTGAGTTCGATCCGGCCAGCCTGGCCGGCGGGCAGAGCACGGTAGAACGCGTAATTGGGTCGTTTCAATTGTCGATGAGCAGCAGCAAGACCGGGCTAGCCTTGATGACCAGCGAGTCGGAGCCTCCCGCGCCGGCGCACTCCGACGACACGGCGCCGGAGATCGATCACCTGACCTTGACCAAAGCGGAGCTGGCCGAGATGCTTTTCGAGCAGGTCGGACTGAACAAGCGCGAGGCCAAGGACATGGTGGAAACCTTCTTCGACGAGATTCGGGGCGCGCTCGAGCGCGGCGAAAGCGTCAAGCTGTCGGGTTTCGGCAATTTCCAGTTGCGCGACAAGCCGCAACGGCCCGGACGCAACCCGAAGACCGGCGAGGAGATCCCGATCTCGGCCCGGCGCGTCGTCACTTTTCATGCGAGCCAGAAGTTGAAGGCGCTGATCGAGGGCGAGGCGCAGGCCGGCGCCGGCCGGATCGACGCAGGTTTCGACGCCGGTTTGGGCGATGACGGCGCGCGGCCCGACGACGCGGATCCGCGAGGAGCCTGACCGTGTCGTCGACGTCTGCGAAACCCGATGCCAAGCTGGCGCTGCCGCCGATTCCCGCCAAGCGGTATTTCACGATCGGCGAGGTCAGCGAGCTGTGCGGCGTCAAGCCGCACGTGCTGCGCTACTGGGAGCAGGAGTTCACGCAACTGCGGCCCATGAAGCGCCGCGGCAACCGCCGCTACTACCAGCACCACGAAGTGCTGCTGGTGCGCCGGATCCGCGAGCTGCTGTACGAGCAGGGCTTCACGATCAGCGGCGCGCGCAACCGGCTCGGCGAGGTCATGCAGAACGGCAAGGTCAAGAACGCCGATTCGCCGGCGCCGGCCGACGAGAAGGTCGAGATGTCGGCGGCCGACCTGCGGGCGATCCGTAGTGATTTGACGCAGACGTTGGATTTGTTGCGCTGAAATCGCGCTATAATGATGGGCTTCGGGGCGTAGCGCAGCCTGGTAGCGCACCTGCATGGGGTGCAGGGGGTCGAGAGTTCAAATCCCTCCGTCCCGACCAAACCAAGCCCGCGTGATCGATTGATTACGCGGGCTTTTCTCTTTTCGACGCCCGGGGACGCAGTGGTCGATTCTCCCGAGCCGTCCATCGGAATCGGACGCGAGGCGCTCAGGCCTGCCGCAGCGCCGCTCCGGCCTCGGTCGCCGCCTGCTGCGCATCGGTCGGCGGATTCTCGAACAGCTCGGCGATCGGCCGCGCGATGCTGATCAGCTCGCCCTGGACGTACTCGATGCCGAGCACCCGCAGCCGGTCGTAGATCTCCTGGCTGTGCACGTGCTCGGCGATCGTCTTGACGTTCAGGCGCCGCGCGACCCTGATCGTCGCCAGCACGATTTCCTCGTCGATCGGATTGCTGACCAGGTTGCGGATGAACGTGCCGTCGATCTTCAGGTAGTCGAGCGGGAAGCGCTTCAGGTACTCGAAGGTCGCCAGGCCGGTGCCGAAGTCGTCCAGCGCGATGCCGAATCCGTCGCTCTTCAGGTCGTCGACGAGCCGCGACGCGGCGCCGGGGTTGCGGATCGCTTCGCCCTCGGTGATCTCGAAGACGATCTTCTGCGACGGGATGTTGTAGCGCGCGCGCTGCTCGCGAATGAAGCTGGCGATCGTGCCGTCGCTCATCGTCATGCCGGACAGGTTGATCGAGCACTTGTGCGTGCGCGCCAGCGCGTCGGGATGCGTCGCCAGGTACGCGAACACCGTGCGGATCACGCCGCGGTCGAGCGCGACCGTCATCTGCGCCTGCACGGCCAGCGGCAGGAATTCGGGCGGGCGGATCAGGCCGCCGTCGCGGTCGCGCAGCCTCACCAGCACCTCGTACGACAACGCGCCGGGCGGCGCGTCGGGATCGACGATCGGCTGCGCGTGGACGTCGAAACGCTGCTCGCAGATCGCCTCGCGGATGTGCTCGAGCTTGCCCTGGTGCGCGCGACGCGCATCGACCATCGTCTGCGACAGCGGCTCGACGAACAACTGCGGGTCGCGGACGCTGGCGGCGATCGCCATCGCGTCGGACAGCGACATCAGGCAGTCCTCGCTGTTGATCTGCACGTACCGATCGACGAGCAGCCCGCCGACGCTGACCTGCAGCCGCAGGCTGCCGTGCTCGATCTTGAACACCTGCCCGTTGAGCTGCGCGTAGATCTCGCGCGCCAGCGCGCGCACCTGCGCGACCGTTTCGGCCGACAGCAGCAGCGCGTAGCGTCCCGACGACAGGCGCGCGCCGATCAGCGCGCCCGGCTGCCGCAGCAGCACGGTGGCGGCCGTCTGCTCGAGCTGCAGCGCCTGCATCGGTCCGCACAGATCGTTCAGCGCGTCGAAGTTCGTCAGGTGCACGCCGACCAGCCCGTAGTGCGTGCGGTTCGGCGACACCAGCCGGTCGCCGAGCTCGGCCAGCAGGCCGCGGTCGTTCAGCAGGCCGGTGCTCAGGTCCTGCCGCGCCTGGCGCGCGACGCGGGCGAGCGCGAAGCGACGGTCGGCGGCCACCGCCTGCATGATCAGCGCGACCAGGATCGCGCACAGGATGATGACGGCCGACTCGAGCACGCGGAACACGTCGGGGCCGTCGAGCGTGTGGACCTGGAAGGCCCGGGCCGCCAGCAGCGGCACGGCGGTGACCAGCAACGACAGCGCGGTCGCCCGTTCGCTCATGCGCACCGAGGTCCACGCGACGATCGGGAAGTAGAAGTACATCAGCGTGTGGCCCCATTCGCCCTGGCCGACCGTCGACAGGCCGAGGCTCGCGGCGACGACGGCCGTCGTCAGCACGAGCGCCGGGCCATCGACGAGGATCTCGTGCGCGATGCCGGCCTCGGGCTCGGGCGCCTGATCGTCGTTGATCCAGGCGAGCAGCGCCGGCGTCAGCATCAGCATGCCCAGCGAATCGAGCAGCCACCAGGACGGGAACACCTGCCCGGACGTCATGTCGGCCAGCATCTGGATGTTGCCGAACGCCAGCGTCGCCAGCAGCGCGTCGAGCGGCGCCGCGATCAGCGCGATGATCGTCACGAAGCGCAGCACGGCTTCGAGCCGGTAGTCGGCCGGCTTCCACGCGTTCAGGCGCCGCAGCATCGAGATCGCGACCAGCGGTCCCGGCAGGCAGGTCAATGCCGCCACCGCGGCGATCTGCCAGTCGTTGTAGCCGAACAGCGCCCACAGCGCGGCGCCCGCGGCCGCGGGCAGGATCCAGGGCATGCCGAACCGCCAGCCGAACGCGAAGGCCACGGCCGCGCCGGGCCAGAAGATCACGCCGACCGGCGCATCGAAAGCCAGCCAGCGTGCGAGCAGACAACTGATGAAAGAGACGAGCCCGACCACGATGGTTCGAGGCAGGGAGCCCAGGCGTTTTCCCGACTCACGATTGACCGGTATGGGTTCGGACAGCAAGACGTGTGAAGGCAGGCACGGGCGCCGGACGGCACCGCGTCAGCTCTCTATACGGGGGCGACAATGTTGCTGAGTGTAATATAAAGCGGCGATTGCCACATAATTGTGTGGCTTCATGCGTTGCTTTCGTGTCGTGACCGTCGATTCTTCTTTTTTTTGAGACGGTGGAGGCCGACCCCGGTGCGAGTGGGGCGGCCGGTGGCCGGCGGCCGGCGAGCCCGGCCGCGACCGCGCGACCTCCCCGCCCGGGGGGCGCCGCGCCAGGCGGGTCGATCAGGCCGCCAGCAGTTCGCGCAGCACGAACGGCAGGATGCCGCCGTGCTTGTAGTAGTCGACCTCGATCGGCGTGTCGATGCGCGACAGCAGCGTGACCTGTCGCGTCGAGCCGTCGTTGCCGCGGATCGTCAGCGTGATGTCCTGCTGCGGTACCAGATCGGCCGGCACCTCGATGTCGAACTGCTCGTCGCCCTTGATGCCCAGCGACTCCCACGAATCGCTGCCCTTGAACTGCAGCGGCAGCACGCCCATGCCGACCAGGTTCGAACGGTGGATCCGCTCGAAGCTGCGCGCCACGACGGCCTTGACGCCGAGCAGTTGCGTGCCCTTGGCCGCCCAGTCGCGCGACGAACCGGTGCCGTACTCCTCGCCGCCGAAGATGACCGTCGGCGTGCCGTCGGCGATGTACTTCATCGCGGCGTCGTAGATGAACATCTTCTCGCCGCTGGGCTGGAACAGCGTGACGCCGCCTTCCTCGCGCGAGCCGTCCTCGCCCGGCGGGATCATCAGGTTCTTGATCCGCACGTTGGCGAACGTGCCGCGCATCATCACCTCATGGTTGCCGCGGCGCGAGCCGTACGAGTTGAAGTCGGCCTTCAGCACGTTGTGCGCGATCAGGTACTTGCCGGCGGGCGAGTCGGCCTTGATCGAGCCGGCCGGCGAGATGTGGTCGGTCGTGATCGAGTCGCCGAACAGGCCGAGCACGCGCGCGTTGCGGATGACCGGCGTGGAACCCGGCGTCATCGCGAACTGGTCGAAGAACGGCGGCTCGGCGATGTAGGTCGACGTCGGCCAGTTGTAGACCTGGCCGTCGGAGCTCGGCACCGCGTTCCACAGGTGGTGGTCCTTCGTCAGGTCGCTGTACAGGCGCTTGAACGTGCCCGGATCCATCGCGAACTTCATCAAGTCGTAGACCTCCTGCGAGCTCGGCCACACGTCGCCGATGTAGACGTCCTTGCCGTTGCGGTCCTTGCCCAGCGGCTGCGTCATCAGGTCGACCATGACGTTGCCGGCGATCGCGTAGGCGACGACCAGCGGCGGCGAGGCCAGGAAGTTCGCGCGCAGGTTCGGATGGATCCGCGCCTCGAAGTTGCGGTTGCCCGACAGCACGGCCGCGCAGACCAGGTCGTTCTTGACGATCGCCTCGTTGAACTCGGGGGCCAGGTCACCGGCATTGCCGATGCAGGTCGTGCAGCCGTAGGCGGCGACCGCGAAGCCGAGCTTCTCGAGGTAAGGCAGCAGCTTGGCGCGCTGCAGGTACTCGGTGACGACGCGCGATCCCGGGGCCAGCGAGGTCTTGATGTGCGGCTTGACGGTCAGGCCCAGCTCGACGGCCTTCTTGGCCAGCAGGCCGGCGGCCAGCAGCACGCTGGGGTTCGACGTGTTCGTGCACGAGGTGATCGCAGCGATCAGCACGTCGCCGCTCTTCAGGTCGACGCCGTTGCTGGCCGTGTAGGCCTTGTCCAGGTCGGCCGGATCCTTGTTGAAGCCGTTCTCGGCAGGCGGCAGGCTGAACAGCTTGGCGAACGTCGACTTGACGTTGCCGATCTCGATCCGGTCCTGCGGGCGCTTCGGGCCGGCCAGCGATGGGGCGACCGTCGACAGGTCCAGGTGCAGCTCTTTCGAGTACGCGAGATCGCCGGCCTTCGGGATGCCGAACAGGCCCTGCGCCTTGAAGTACGCGCCGAACGCGTCGATCTCTTCCTTCGTGCGGCCCGAGCCGTCGAAGTAGTTGAGCGTCTTCTCGTCGACCGGGAAGAAGCCCATCGTCGCGCCGTACTCGGGCGCCATGTTGGCGATCGTCGCGCGGTCGGGCACCGACAGCGAGGCCGTGCCTTCGCCGAAGAACTCGACGAACTTGCCGACGACCTTCTCCTTGCGCAGCATCTCGGTGATCGTCAGCACGAGGTCGGTGGCCGTGCAGCCTTCGCGCAGCTTGCCGGTCAGGTTGACGCCGACGACGTCCGGCGTCAGGAAGTAGACCGGCTGGCCCAGCATGCCCGCCTCGGCCTCGATGCCGCCGACGCCCCAGCCGACGACGCCGATGCCGTTGATCATCGTCGTGTGGCTGTCGGTGCCGACCAGCGTGTCCGGGTAGTAGACGGTGTCGCCGCCATCGGCCCGCGCGTGCACGCCGCGCGCCAGGTATTCGAGGTTGACCTGGTGGACGATGCCGATGCCGGGCGGCACGACCTTGAACGTGTCGAACGCCTGCATGCCCCACTTCATGAACTGGTAGCGCTCTTCGTTGCGCTGGAACTCCAGCTTCATGTTCAGGTCCAGCGCGTCCTTGTTGCCGAAGTGGTCGATCATCACCGAGTGATCGACGACCAGGTCGACCGGCACCAGCGGCTCGATGACCTTCGGATTGCGGCCGGTGGCCGAGGCGACGCTGCGCATCGCGGCCAGGTCGGCCAGCAGCGGCACGCCGGTGAAGTCCTGCAGCACGACGCGCGCGACGATGAACGGGATCTCGTCGACCCGCTTGGCGGTCGGCGCCCAGTTGGCGAGCTGCTCGACGTGGGCCTCGGTGACTTTCTTGCCGTCGACGTTGCGCAGCACCGCCTCGAGCACGATGCGGATCGACACCGGCAGCTTGTTGATGTTGGGGAACTTCTCGGCCAGCTTGGGCAGCGAGTAGAACTTGCCGGTCTTGCCAGCACTGGGCTGGAACGACTGATAGGTATCGAAAGCGTTATGAGCCATTGTCGACCTCGGGATTGAAAGTGAGAGCGCGCGTGTCGTGGGCGAACCTCTGGCCCGTGACACTGGAAGTTTTATCGGTTGCTTTTTTGCGAGCCGGGTGACGTGCGGCCGGCGAGGGTTCAGCACGGAACGTGCCATCGATCATGTTGAGCGTGCCCATGCCCGGGACGACCAGATCCCCGGGTTTCTGATGGGCCGGGCAGGGGCCCAGGTGACGGGCGACGATCGCGTCCTTGTCCTCCTTCTTGCCGCCGCCCAGCGGCGGATCATAAGTGACCGCCGTGTCGATTCGATAGTGGGTGCGGAAATCGCCGATGGCGATCGCCTTGCTGATCACGCGGGTCCGGCCTTCCCTGCAGACCGACTCGGCGACCCAGGCCTCGCCGATCCGCGTGAAGCTGCCCAGCGTGCACGAGCCCTTGGCGCCGGGAGAACGATCGAGCTGCGAGCGCGAGCCGTCGGCGCCGTCGCCGACGCAGTTCAGCGTCGGCGGCAGTCCGAGCATCGAGCCGCTGGCGCTGCGCACTTCCCACAATCCGGGGGCGCGGCGCGGAAAATTCGGATCGCCGATCATCGATTCGATCTGGCCCCAGGCAGGCGGGGCCAGCAGCGCGGCGGCCAGCAGGCCGAGCAGCCACGACGGCCGGTGCGCGCGCCGGATGCCGGCGAGCGGGCGATCGGACCGCGTGGGGGTCGACATCGGGTTTATTGCGCCGCCTTCTTGCGCGGCGGGCTGCTCGGGCGGGCGATCGTCCTGACTTGCTGCGCCGTCGGGGTCGGCGTCGCGTCCAGTGCGACACCGGGCATGTGCTTGCACTCGTTGGCGAGTTGCTGGCCGTTCTTCAGGTCCAGCAGCAGCGACTTGCCGACGATCGTGATCCAGGTCAGGCCCGACGCGGGATCCTCGTAGCGCAGCGCGCCGCTGCGCGCGCGCACCGCCGTCAGCGGGTAGTCCCGGCCAGCCCATTGCATGACCAGCGATTGGCCGTCGGCCGCGATCTGCTTGATGCCCAGGCTGCGGTTCAGCTCGCAGCGATAGACGCCGACCTCCATCGACAGCCCGATCGCCGCGACCTGCTCGTCCCGGGCCGCCGGCGGTGCCGGTGGGGCGGTCGGCGTCGTCGTCTCGACGGCCGGCGGGTTGGCCGGCACCGGCACCATGCTGGATGGCGAGGTCGCCGCCAGCGGCAGATCGGCCGATCCGGCCGGCGCGGTCACCCCGGGCGCACCGGCGACCGGCGTGACCGCCGGTTCGTCGGCCGACTTCTTGACGCCGAGCATTTCGCAGCCGGCCAGGGCCAGGCAGGCGAGCAGCAGGGCGCCGCTCAGCAGCGGGCTGCGGGCGGACGAGGACGGGCGGGCGGGCGATTCAGATTTCATCGATTGGAAGGCTGGCGCCAGAAAGTCAATCCGCAATCCTGTTGTGCGCCCCGCCGCGTGTCAACCGCCGTTGGTGCGCCGTCGCATCGGCGATGCACGGCCATCGCGCACCGCCTGCGGATCGCCGGTCCGCGCCGGATCGCCGGCGCGGGCGCGGCGCTTACTTGCGCTCGGCCAGGGGAACGAACTTCTGGTCTTCCGGCCCGACGTAGTTGGCGCTCGGGCGAACGATCTTGTTGTCGATCCGCTGCTCGATGATGTGCGCCGCCCAGCCCGAGGTCCGCGCGATCACGAACAGCGGCGTGAACATCGCGGTCGGCACGCCCATCATGTGATAGCTGACGGCCGAGAACCAGTCGAGGTTCGGGAACATCTTCTTGATGTCCCACATGATCGTCTCGAGCCGTTCGGCGATGTCGAACATCTTGGTGCTGCCGGCCTCGACCGACAGCTTGCGCGCGACTTCCTTGATGACCTTGTTGCGCGGGTCGGCGATCGTGTAGACCGGGTGGCCGAAGCCGATCACGACCTCTTTGTTCTCGACGCGCCGGCGGATGTCCGCCTCGGCCTCGTCCGGATTGTCGTAGCGCTTCTGGATCTCGAACGCGACCTCGTTGGCGCCGCCGTGCTTCGGACCGCGCAGCGCGCCGATGCCGCCGGTGATCGCCGAGTACATGTCCGACCCGGTGCCGGCGATGACGCGGCAGGTGAACGTCGACGCGTTGAACTCGTGCTCGGCGTACAGGATCAGCGACGTGTGCATCGCGCGGACCCAGCTCTCGGACGGTTTCTCGCCGTGCAGCAGGTGCAGGAAATGGCCGCCGATCGAATCGTCGTCGGTCTCGATCTCGATCCGCTTGCCGTTGTGGCTGTAGTGGTACCAGTACAGCAGCATCGGGCCGAGCGAGGCCATCAGCCGGTCGGCGATGTCGCGCGCGCCCGGAACGTTGTGGTCCTCCTTCTCGGGGAGCTGGCAGCCGAGCGCCGACACACCGGTGCGCATCACGTCCATCGGGTGCGACGACGCCGGCAGCGCCTCGAGCGCGGCCCGCACGTTGGCCGGCACGCCGCGCAAGGCCTTGAGCTTGGCCTTGTAGGCGGCCAGCTCGGCGACGGTCGGCAGCTTGCCATGGACCAGCAGGTGCGCGATCTCCTCGAACTCGGCCGCATCGGCGATGTCCAGGATGTCGTAGCCGCGGTAGTGCAGGTCATTGCCGGAGCGTCCGACCGTGCACAGCGCGGTGTTGCCGGCGGTGACGCCGGACAGCGCGACGGATTTCTTGGGTTTCGGGCCGGTGGTCGTGGGGGTGGCGTCCGCACTCATCGGTGGTGTCCTCCGTAATTGGGTCGGATTGGTGTCTCGTGGTCGGCGGTCGAGAGGCCGACCCCGCGAACGGGGCGGCCGCGCGACCTCATTTCGTTTCTTCCGCTCGGCGAACGATCAGTCCGGCGCTTGCGGGTTTCCTCAGCCGAGCAGGTGCTTGACGCCTTCGCGCTCTTCGTTCAGCTCCTTGAGCGTCAGGTCCATCCGCTCGCGGCTGAACGCGTCGATCTCGAGGTCCTTGATCATCGTGTACTCGCCGTTCGCGCAAGTGACCGGGAAGCCGTACATCGTGTCGACCGGGATGTCGTACGAGCCGTCCGACGGGATGCCCATCGTCACCCACTTGCCGTCGGTGCCCAGCGCCCAGTCGCGCATGTGGTCGATCGCCGCGTTGGCCGCCGACGCGGCCGACGACAGGCCGCGCGCCTCGATGATCGCCGCGCCGCGCTTGCCGACGGTCGGGATGAACGTGTCGCGGTTCCACACGTCGTCGTTGATCAGCGCCTTCAGCGGCTGGCCGCCGGCCGTCGCGAAGCGGATGTCCGGATACATCGTCGGCGAATGATTGCCCCAGACGACGAGCTTCTCGATCGAGTCGACCGGCTTGCCGCTCTTGGCCGCGAGCTGCGACAGCGCGCGGTTGTGATCGAGCCGCAGCATCGCGGTGAAGTTCTTCTTCGGCAGGTTGGGAGCCGATTTCATCGCGATGAACGCGTTGGTGTTGGCCGGGTTGCCGACGACCAGCACCTTGACGTCGCGGCTGGCCGCCTCGTCCAGGGCCTTGCCCTGCACGGTGAAGATCGCGCCGTTGGCCTCGAGCAGGTCCTTGCGCTCCATGCCCTTCGAGCGGGGACGAGCGCCGACCAGCAGCGCGTAGTCGGCGTCCTTGAACGCGACCTTCGGATCGTCGGTGACGACCACGCCCTGCAGCAGCGGGAACGCGCAGTCTTCGAGCTCCATCACGACGCCCTTGACGGCCGGCAGCGCGGGCGTGATATCGAGCAGTTGCAGGATGATCGGCTGATCCTTGCCGAGCATGTCGCCGTTGGCGATGCGGAACAGCAGGCTGTAGCCGATCTGGCCGGCTGCGCCGGTGACTGCGACGCGCTTGACGGGCTTGGTCATGGTGATCCTCTCGAGTAGCGAGTGTTTGGATGGGGGGCGGGGCGGCTGGACGCGATGCGGCGGTGCGGCCAGCCGATGGGTTCGGGCGTCAGCGTAGCGCAGTTGCCGCACCGATGTCTCGCGTTGCCCGCTCTGCCGGATGGGCCGCGTCCCCGCCCGCCGCCGCGCGGCGCCCGGACGACGCGTCACGACAGGGCGGCAGTTTAATGGAAAGTTCGGCGGGGTGTCAATGAAGTTAGGTGTCTTATATAAGATATAAAACCATGGACATTGGCGAATCTTTCATGCTGCAATGCCGTTTTGGGACGAGCCGGCGGCGGGCCCCGGCGGAGGAGGAGGGCGCATGGCACCAGCAAGGCGTGTGGAATCGGACCCGGAGCACGCGGCGCCGACGCCACGATTCAGCCCGTTGTACCGGCAGATCAAGGTCTTGCTGACGCGCGGCTTGCAGGCCGGCGACTGGAAGCCCGGTGAGATGATCCCCAGCGAGACCGAACTGGCGCTGCGCTTCGGCGTCAGCCAGGGGACGGTGCGCAAGGCGGTCGACGAGTTGGCGGCCGAGCATCTGCTGGTCCGCAGGCAGGGGCGCGGAACCTTCGTCGCCACCCATCATTCGGCGCGCGCGCAGTTCCGTTTCCTGCGCTTGCGGCCCGACGACGATGTCGGGCAGCCCGCGCTGGACAGCCGGATCCTCGACTGCCGGCGCCAGCGCGCCAGCGGCGACGTGGCCCGCGTGCTGCGGCTGCGCGCCGGCGAGGCGGTGATCCTCGTGCGCCGGCTGCTGTCGTTCGACGCCAAGCCCGAGGTGCTCGACGAGATCTGGCTGCCCGGCGGCCGTTTCCGCGGGCTGACCGCCGAACGGCTCGAACGGCACGACGGGCCGTTGTACGGCCTGTTCGAGAGCGAGTTCGATACGCGGATGATCCGGGCGACCGAGCGGCTCAAGGCGGTGCCGGCCGGCGGCGACGTGGCCGAGTCGCTGGACGTGGCGCGCGGCACGCCGCTGCTGCTGGTCGAACGCACGTCGTACACGTACGACGACCAGCCGGTCGAGCTTCGGCGCGGCTTCAACCTGACGCGCGAGTTCCACTATTTCAACGAGCTCAGTTGAAACCCGGCCGGCGTTCGCCGACCGGCCGGTGCACGCCGGCCGATCGGCCGGCGTGCAGACTGCTAGGCGCGTCGTCTGTCGAGATTGAGTCTCAATTCAGCGTTCGCAGCGGCCGGCCGGTTGGTGCGTCGCGCCGAATTCAGTCAAAATAGATGGGCTTTGCATCTCTACTGCGCAGAATCGTCAGGCAAGGAAACCACATGTCGGAAGCAGTCGATAAGTCGGCCCCGCGGGTAAGACCCAAGTTCAGGAACATCAACCTCCCCCAGATCGCTGCTTACCGATTGCCCGTTCCGGGCATCGTGTCGATCCTTCACCGGGCCAGCGGCGCGCTGATGTTCGTCGTCGGGATCCCATTCATCCTGTACCTGCTCCAGCAGAGCATCTCGTCGGAAATCAGCTTCGATCATTACCGGGCACTGGTCTCGCACTGGTTCGCCAAGCTCGTGCTGCTGGCGCTGATCTGGGCGTATCTACACCACTTCTGCGCGGGCATCCGCTACCTGCTGCTCGACGTGCACATCGGCATCGACAAGGCCGCCGCGCGGACGTCGGCCGGAATCGTGCTGATCGTCAGCCTGGTGCTGACCTTCCTGGTCGCATTGAAGCTGTTCGGGGTTTTCTGAGATGACAACAAAAAGAACGGTAGTCGGCGCGCACTACGGCCTGCGCGACTGGCTGGCTCAACGCGTGACGGCCGTCATCATGGCCGTCTACACGATCGTGCTGCTCGTGGCGGTGCTGGCGCTGCCCGAGCTGACCTACGGCAACTGGGCGGGCCTGTTCGCCAGCGCCTGGATGAAGATCGCGACGCTGCTCGTCGTGATCGCGCTGATCTACCACGCGTGGGTCGGCGTTCGCGACATTTACATGGATTACTTGCCGTCGGCCGCGCTGCGCCTGGTTCTGCAAGTGTTGACGATCGCTGTACTGATCGGCTACGCCTGCTGGGCGGCGATCATTCTCTGGAGAGTCTGAGATGGCTGACGTGCTGAACCATCTGGCCAACAATCTGCCGCGCCGCAAGTACGACGCGGTCATCGTCGGGGCCGGCGGCTCGGGCATGCGCTGCTCGCTGCAGCTCGCCGATGCTGGTTACAACGTCGCCGTGCTGTCCAAGGTCTTCCCGACTCGCTCGCACACGGTCGCCGCGCAGGGCGGCATCGGCGCCTCGCTGGGCAACATGAGCGAGGACAACTGGTACTGGCACATGTTCGACACCGTCAAGGGCTCGGACTACCTGGGCGACCAGGACGCGATCGAGTTCATGTGCCGCGAGGCGACCAACGCGGTCTACGAGCTCGAGCATTTCGGCATGCCGTTCGACCGCAATCCGGACGGCACGATCTACCAGCGTCCGTTCGGCGGCCACACGGCCAACTTCGGCGAGAAGCCGGTGCAGCGCGCGTGCGCGGCGGCCGACCGGACCGGCCACGCGCTGCTGCACACGCTGTACCAGCGCAACGTCAAGGCGCGCACGCAGTTCTTCGTCGAATGGATGGCGCTCGATCTGCTGCGCAACGAGGCTGGCGACGTGCTGGGCGTGGTCGCGCTCGAGATGGAGACCGGCGACCTGATGATCCTCGAGGCCAAGGTCACGGTGCTGGCCACCGGCGGCGCCGGCCGGATCTGGCAGGCCTCGACCAACGCGTTCATCAACACCGGCGACGGTCTCGGCATGGCGGCCCGGGCGGGCATCCCGCTCGAGGACATGGAGTTCTGGCAGTTCCACCCGACCGGCGTGGCCGGCGCGGGCGTGCT
>JASGFT010000032.1:0-33739 GCA_047605425.1 Burkholderiaceae bacterium
TTCCTGCCCGAGCTGCGCGCCGATGCCGTGCTGCAGCGCAAGCTGCGCAGCCTGCCGAACGTCGACGTCGTCGTCGAGGCGGCGACGACCGAGATCACCGGCGACGGCGAGAAAGTCGACGGGCTCGTCTACAAGTCGCGCGAGTCCGGCGAATCGCACCGGATCGCGCTGGCCGGCGTGTTCGTGCAGATCGGCCTGGTGCCCAACACCGACTGGATCAAGAACACGGTCAAGCTGTCGCGCCACGGCGAGATCGAGGTCGATGCGCGCGGCCAGACCTCGGTGCCCGGCGTGTTCGCGGCCGGCGACGCGACGACGGTGCCGTTCAAGCAGATCGTCATCGCCGCCGGCGACGGCGCCAAGGCCGCGCTGAGCGCGTTCGATCACCTGATCCGGACGTCGGCGCCGCAGGACGAGGCGGCACCGGCCGCCGAAACCGCGACGGCCTGAGCAATCCGGGTCCGCCGTCGACCGGCGGCCGGACCGCCGGTGCCTCGGGGCGCGGCGTTCGTCGCATCGATGTCGATGCCGGCGAACGACCGGCCCCGACTCGCTTGACGCGCCGTTGCGCTTGGCATTTACTGATCCTTTGCATTTCCGCCAACGGGCAAAGGCCGTCATGAGCATCGACAACGGTCGAGCGGGCAGCATTCAGCCACGGCCGAACGCGCACATCCGCCTGACCTCGCATCCGGCCGCCGGCATCGGCGCGCTGCCGCCGCTGCGCTGGGGCGCGCCCTCGCCCGCCGAACGCGGGCCGGTGATCGGCACGACGACCACGCGCAGCCATCGCAACGTCATCGGCACGCATTCGGGATCGTACGGCGTGTACCGCGCGCTGGCGATCGCCGCCGGCGCCCTGGCGCGCGGCCATCGCGCCGACCTGACCAACACGGCGCCCACCGATCCGATCGGTCCTTACCCGCAGTGGTTCGACCCGGGCCGGATCGTGTCGATCGATCCGTTCGGCGCCGTCGTCGCCGAGGTGTTCGCCGAGCATCTGGCGCAAGGCTACGACATCCGTCCGACGATCGCCGTCACCAAGGCGCACATCGACCTGCCCGAGGTCCACGACGCGATCCGCGCCGGACGGCTGCGGCCCGACGGCGTCGTCCTCAAGGCCAACGGCGCGGCCGTCGTCACCAAGGCGGCGATCGAGCCGGTCTGGTACCTGCCCGGCGTCGCCCGGCGCTTCGGCTGCTCGGAGAGCGACCTGCGGCGCACGCTGTTCGAGGAGACCGGCGGCATGTATCCGGAGCTGGTCACGCGCAGCGATCTCGAGGTGTTCCTGCCGCCGATCGGCGGCCAGACGCTGTACATCTTCGGCAACCCGCGCGACCTGGCCGATCCGTCGGTCACGCTGACCGCCCGGGTCCACGACGAATGCAACGGCTCGGACGTCTTCGGATCGGACATCTGCACGTGCCGGCCTTACCTGACGCACGCGATCGAGGAATGCATCCGCGGCGCGCAGGCGACGGCACACGGCGGCCTGGGCGGCGTCGGCCTGGTCGCCTACAGCCGCAAGGAAGGCCGCGCGCTCGGCGAGGTCACCAAGTTCCTCGTGTACAACGCGCGCAAGCGGCAGGAAGGCGGCGACAGCGCCGACAAGTATTTCCTGCGGACCGAATGCGTGGCCGGCGTGCAGGACATGCGCTTCCAGGAGCTGATGCCCGACGTGCTGCACTGGCTCGGCATCCGCAAGATCCACCGCCTGGTTTCGATGAGCAACATGAAGTTCGACGCGATCACCGGATCGGGCATCGAGGTCGGCGAGCGCGTGCCGATCCCGGACGAACTGATCCCGGCCGACGCGCGGGTCGAGATGGACGCCAAGGTGGCCGCCGGTTATTTCAGCGACGCTCCCGCGCTCGACGCGGCGGCGCTGGCCGCGGCCAAGGGCCGCGGGCTCTGAACGGCGATACCGGAGCATCGATCCGATGACCTCGCCCGCCGTCGCCGTGCTGCGCGATCCGCGAACGATCCGCGAGCGCAGCCGCAACGTGCTGGCCGCCGTGCAGGATCGCCGGTCCGCGCATTTCGTCGTCCATGAAGACCGGCTCGCGCACGCCGCGCAGATCGTCGCCCAGGTCACCCGCAGCCGTTATCCGGACCTGAAGATCCCTTATCACAGCCGCTGGCGGCACTTCGAGGCCGGCGGACGCGATCGGCACGCGTCGCTGCGCGAGGCGCTGGGCCGGCTGCCCTGCGTCGAGCGCGCGCGCAGCGAGATCGACCTGGCCGTCGTCAGCGTGCTGCTGGACGCCGGCGCCGGTCCGCAGTGGAGCTACTTCGAGTCCGACAGCGGCCAGCGCCTGAGCCGTTCCGAAGGCCTGGGCGTCGCCGCCTGGCACGCGTTCGTCGCCGGCGAGTTCTCGAGCCAGCCCGACCAGCCGCTGCGCGTCGACGCCGAGCGCCTGGCGCGGATCGACGAGGCCAGCGTGCGGCGGATCTTCCAGGTCGCGCCCGGCAACGAGCTGGTCGGCGCCGACGGCCGCGCCGAGCTGATGCGCCGGCTCGCCCGGGCGCTCGCCGACCACCCGGACCTGTTCGGCCCCGACGGCCGGCCGGGCGGCCTGTTCGACGCGCTGGCCGACTCGGCCAGCCTGCCTGCCGAGGCGATCCTGCAGGCGCTGCTGACCGGCCTGAGCACGATCTGGCCGTCGGGCAACCAGCTCGACGGCGAATCGCTCGGCGATAGCTGGCCGCACCGCTTCGCCGGCGGCGAAGGACCGTCGGCGGGCTGGGTGCCGTTCCACAAGCTGTCGCAGTGGATGACGTACTCGCTGCTCGAACCGTTCGAGCGCGCCGGCATCGCGGTGATCGGGCTGGATCGGCTGACGGCGCTGGCCGAATATCGCAACGGCGGGCTGATGATCGACGCCGGCGTCATCGAGCCGATCGACCCGCGCCTCGCGCAACGGCCGCTGACGCCGGCCGCCGAGCCGATCATCGAATGGCGGGCGCTGACGGTCGCGCTGATGGACCCGCTGGCCGACCGGGTCCGCCACGAATTCGGCCTCGACCCGTGCCGGCTGCCGCTGGCCAAGATCCTCGAGGGCGGCACCTGGGCCGCGGGCCGCGTGCTGGCCAACCGCCTGCGCGGCGGCAGTCCGCCGTTGACGATCGTCAGCGACGGCACCGTCTTCTGAATCGCCTCCGGAGCCCCGCACGATGCCCGCCCCCGCCAACATCCCTGCCAACATCCCCGCCCCCGCCAACGTCACCGTCATCGATCACCCGCTGGTCCAGCACAAGCTGACGCTGCTGCGCAGGAAGGAAGCCAGCACCAACAGCTTCCGCCGCCTGCTGACCGAGATGAGCACGCTGCTCGCCTACGAGGTGACGCGCGACCTGGCGATGCACGAGGTGCCGATCGAGACGCCGCTCGAAGCGACGACCGGGCGGCTGATCGACGGCAAGAAGATCGTGTTCGTGTCGGTCATGCGCGCCGGCAACGGCATCCTCGACGGCCTGCTCGACATCATGCCGGGCGCTCGCGTCGGCCATATCGGCCTGTACCGCGACCCGAAGACGATGACCGCGATCGAGTACTACTTCAAGATGCCCAGCGCGATGGAAGAGCGCGACGTGATCATCGTCGACTCGATGCTGGCCACCGGCAACACCGCGATCGCGGCGGTCGAGCGGCTCAAGGAGACCCGTCCGCGCTCGATCAAGGTCGTGTGCGTGCTGACCTGCCCCGAGGGCCTGGCCAACTTCCATCGCGCGCATCCGGACGTACCGGTCTACACGACGGCGATCGACCGCGGGCTCAACGAGGACGGCTATATCGTGCCCGGTCTGGGCGACGCCGGCGACCGCCTGTTCGGCACGCGCTGACCGGGCCCGTCCGCGAACCGTCGAACGCTCGGCGCCGGGCGCTCACCACCGCCGAGCGCTCACGAGTAGTCGAACCAGTTCGGCATCGGCAGGTCGTTGAACACCCGCTTCAGGCCGCGGCTCCAGCCGTCGCGCAACGACAGGAAGTACTGGTCCTCGAGGCCGATCCGGTGACGAAAGCCGACGCGCAGCTCGCCGCGCCGGATGATGGCCAGGTCGATCGGCAGGCCCACCGACAGGTTGCTGCGGATCGTCGAATCGAACGACACCAGCGCGCACTTGAGCGCCTCTTCCATCGTCGTCGCCGGATTGATCACGCGATCGATGATCGGCTTGCCGTACTTGCTCTCGCCGATCTGCAGGTAGCAGGTATCGGACGTGGCCTCGATGAAATTGCCCTGCGGATAGATCTGGAACAGCCGCGGCACCTCGCCGCGGATCTGGCCGCCGACGAGGAACGAGCACGTGAAATCGACGTAGCTCTGCTGGTGGTCGGCGGTCGAGTAGTAGTGGACCGCGCGCCGCGTCTGCGTGCCGACCAGCTCGGCGACGTCGAACAGGCTCGGCACGTTCAGCAGGTGCGGGCCCTCGGTGGTCGTCTGCTTGCGCAGCGCGCTGATGACCGTCTGGGTCGTGCCCAGGTTGCCGGCCGTCAGCAGGACGATCGACCGATCGCCCGGCGCTTCGAAGATCGTCATCTTCGAGAACGTCGAGATGTGATCGACGCCGGCGTTGGTGCGGGAGTCGGACGCGAACAACAGCCCTTCGTTGAGGGCCATGCCGATGCAATAAGTCATTGGTTGTCTGGAGCGAGCAGCGCAACGGTGGGCTGAAGACCTGACGCAGGATCCATGCCGGATCACGGCCCCGCGAGCGAGCGCCATTCCGGTTCTACGACACCCGGCCAAGACCGGGTACGGCGAGGCGACGTCCGGCATCGGCGGGCCGACGACGGCGGCGTCGATCAGCGCCGGAGGAACGAAGCCGGTCGCGCGCGGCGGGAATCGACCGGCATCAAGAACGGCGCGCCAACACCTGGCAAGCTTCTCGGGAGCAGACGCCGTACAGCGACAGCGCATGGTCCTGCAGCGTGAAACCATGGTCCTTGGCGATTTTCTGCTGGCGCTTTTCGATCTCGGCGTCGTAGAACTCCTCGACCCGGCCGCAATGCAGGCAGACCAGGTGATCGTGGTGCGAGCCCTCGTTCAGCTCGAACACCGACTTGCCGGCCTCGAAATTGCTCCGCTTGAGCAGGCCGGCCTGTTCGAACTGCGTCAACACGCGGTAGACGGTGGCCAGACCGATGTCCTGCTGCTCGGCAAGCAGCTCCTTGTAGACGTCCTCGGCGCTCATGTGGCGGCGCTTGCCGGCCTGGAAGATCTCGAGGATCTTCAGCCGCGGCAGCGTCGCCTTGAGCCCCATGCTCTTCAGTTCGTTCGGGCCATCCATGACTGTTCCCAGCCGGGCGGGCTGGCGGCGTTTTTTTCAGAGTCATTATGATATCGGTTTTGCCGACCGGTGCCGCCGGTCCGGCCGTCCGGAGGATTTTTCAAATGACTCGCGTGAATACCGCCGTCGCGCCGCGCAGGCTGTCGCGGCCGCGCACGGCGCTGCTGATTGGCGCGGCGCTGCTGGCGCTCGGCGGTTGCGCGTCGAAAGACAATACGCGCAGCGGACTGTTCGAGCCCTATCGCTTCGACATCCCGCAAGGCAACTACGTGACGCAGGAGATGCTCGACCAGGTCAAGCCGGGCATGAGCCGCGAGCAGGTGCGCTTCGCGCTCGGCTCGCCGCTGCTGAACGCCGCGTTCCGCACCGACCGCTGGAACTACATCTACCGGTTCCAGCACGCCAACGGCCGGGCCGACGTGCGCCGCGTCGTCGTGTTCTTCGCCGACAACAACGTCGAGCGGATCGAAGCCGATCCGTTGCCGTTGCGCGACGACAACGATGATCCGGCGCTGCCCGGCTATCGCGGCAACCGCGACAAGGAGAGCTGACGATGACCCCTCCTTCCACCGCGATGGCGGCGACGCCGCTGCGCATCGCGATCGCCGGCGCCGACGGACGCATGGGGCGGATGCTGGTCGAAGCCGTGCTGCGCGCCGACGACCTGCTGCTCGACGGCGCGTTCGATCTGCCCGGCAACCGTGCGATCGGTCGCGACGCGGCCGATTTCCTCGGCGAGAAATCGGGCGTGACGATCAGCGACGACGTCGACGCCTCGTTGTCCGGCGCGGACATGCTGATCGACTTCACCCGGCCCGAGGCCACGCTGTCGCACCTGGCGGCCGCCGAACGGGCCGGCAAGGCGATGGTGATCGGCACGACCGGTTTCGACGAGACCGGCAAGGCCCGCATCCATGCGGCCGCCGAGCGCATCCCGATCGTGTTCGCGCCGAACATGGGCGTCGGCGTCAACGCGCTGGGCAAGATCCTCGCGGTGGCCGCCCGGATCCTCGACGAAGGCTACGACGTCGAGATCATCGAAGCCCACCACCGGCACAAGGTCGATTCGCCGTCGGGCACCGCGCTGTGGCTCGGCGAGGTCCTCGCCGAAGCGACCGGCCGCGATCTCGCACGGGATGCCGTCTACGCGCGCCACGGCCACACCGGCGAACGCGCGGCCCGCAGCATCGGCTTCTCGGCGATCCGCGGCGGCGACATCGTCGGCGACCACACGGTGCTGTTCGCCGGCACCGGCGAGCGGATCGAGATCACGCACAAGTCGACGAGCCGCGCCAGCTACGCCGAGGGCGCGCTGCGCGCCTGCCGCTTCCTGGCCGGGCGCACCGACGGGCTGTTCGACATGCAGGACGTGCTGGGCCTACGCTAGGCGTCCGCGCGGCGCAAGGCGTGCGGACTCCGGGGCCCGCGTCCGTTCTGGTCCGCGCAATACCTGATAGAAATAGTCAGTTATTGCCCCTGCCGCCGTCCCCGGCGACGAAAGGCCGAGAGGACCGGACAAACCCGGATCGCCGCCCTCTTGCATGGTCGAGTGTTAATGTTGAT
This sequence comes from Burkholderiaceae bacterium, assembly GCA_047605425.1. GTDB lineage: Bacteria > Pseudomonadota > Gammaproteobacteria > Burkholderiales > Burkholderiaceae_E > JAKPAM01. The sequence goes on from JASGFT010000032.1 coordinate 6,856, forward strand.
AATCGTTATCATTAAAACTCGAGCTTCGCCATGTACGTCTGCGTTTGCACCGCTGTCACCGAGAAGGAAATCGTGGCTCGCGTTCATTCCGGATCGACGACTTTCGAAGAAATCCAGTTCGACCTGGGGGTAGGCACCTGCTGCGGTCAGTGCCGGGAATGCGCCTGTGAATTGATCTCAAGCACGTGCGCGAGCCGCTGTCCGAGCATGGCGGAATAATCCCGGTTCTCAGCCTGGATCGGTTCTCATTTGGCTGCTGCATCGGGCGCTAGAATCGGCGCCTGATGTCGTTCGCGCTTGGCGAACGACCCCGTTCAAAGGCAGGAGCCCCCGATGAAAGGTGACAAGCACGTCATCACGATGTTGAACCAGCAGTTGACCAACGAGTTGACGGCGATCAACCAATACTTCCTTCATGCCCGGATCTACCGGCACTGGGGCCTGGACAGGCTGAACCAGAAGGAATACGCCGAGTCGATCGGCGAGATGAAGCACGCCGACGCGCTGATCGAGCGGATCCTGATGCTCGACGGGCTGCCGAACCTGCAGCAACTGCACAAGCTGAAGATCGGCGAGACCACGCCCGAGATCCTCGCCTGCGACCTGTCGCTCGAAGTGGCGGCGCAGGCCCACGTCAAGGATTCGATCGCGTATTGCGAGTCGGTCAAGGACTTCGTGTCGCGCGACCTGTTCCAGAAGATCCTCGACGACACCGAAGAGCACATCGACTGGCTCGAGACGCAGATCGACCTGATCGACAAGGTCGGCCTGCAGAACTACCAGCAGTCGATGATCGGCGACATCGGCGCCTGAGCGACGACGCCGCAGCGACTGCCCCCCGGGCGGAGCCCCGGGGTTCAAACGCCCGTCGTCAGCAGTTTCTGATAGACGAAGTTCGAGATCCGCAGCGTATCGCCCGGATCGAGCCCGTCGAACACCAATCCCAGCGATTGCTTGCCGTCGGGATCGGCCGACTGCGGCGCCGCCGCGTCGGTCGAGGTCCCCCGCGCCGCGGCGACCCGGGCGCGCACCCGCAGCGGCGCCGATTCCCCGCCCCCGTCGCCGACATCCAGCTCGAAGCCCAGCGACAGCGTCTGGTCCTTCGACGCGTCGAGCCCGCTGACGACGACCTGCGCGCCGTTGACGCTGATGTCCAGCAGCCGCCCGGTCGCACTGGTGCCGCCGGCCGTCGTCACCGTCGCCGGCAGGTCGATCTTGACGCGCGGCGCCGAGCGCAGCTTCTGCACGCGCAACTGCGCCGGATAGCCGAGGTGCAGATACCAGGGGCTGCGGAACACCCGGTCGACCTCGGTCTTGAACTCGCTGACGTACACGCCCGAGAACGCCCGGATCCGCATCGTGTCGCCGGGCTCGAACTGCATCGGCAATCCGTTCTCGAGCGGCGTGCGGATGATCAGGTATTCGTTGACCAGATAGCCGATCAAGGTCGAGCCGACGATCTGTCCGCGCGGCCCGCGCTGCACCAGGCATTGCAGACGAATGCCGACGGGCCAGCGCAGGTCCTCGAACGTCACGGGCTCGGGGGCAGGATGCGCGGGACAACTCGCCTCCGCGCGCTGCGGCTCCGCGCCGGCGACCGGAGTGTTGGACGAAACGGCAACCATAGGGGCAATCGATCAGAGCTCGTGTCCGCCCGAGTATCCCGAATCCTCCCGGATCGGACCCTCGCGCACCGCCGGACGGCATGCGAAACGGGGATGAGTGCGCGATGCCTGTCGCGTCACCGTCCGATTCGAGCCTCGAGCGGCGAGGCGGTTCCGAGGGTTCGATCAGCGCCGGACGGCTCGGTCGCGGCGGCCCGGGCGCCGCGACCGGCGGCCGGGACCTTTCGTCGGACGCCGCGCCCCAGCGACGCCGCAAGCGTTGAACAGCGCGGGAAAAACCCGTCAAATCCTTCCAACGCCGGCTCGCGGACATCGATGTCGCGACCGGCAGGCACGGATTCCAGACGCCCGGCAACGACCGGGCGCATGTGGCGAAGAGGGGCCCAGTGGGTCTGCCGGTCGTCCGGCGCGTGGGCAACGGCAGCGATAACAAAGATAACGACGCGGAGTCGGATGACGGGACTCCGCCGCTGCCGCCGCGTTTTCTTCCGTCACCGCCTGCTCTCGAACGCGGCGCAGGGATCCGGGCGCGGCTGTGCCGCCGTCAGGATCTCGCCGTCGTAGCGCGGCGCCGAACCCGTCGAGGCCGCCCCCCCGGCGTCGGCCGCCCTGCCCCGCTCGCCCGCCGCCGCCGGATCGGCCGTCGTCGTCGCGGCCTCCTCGAAGCCGATCGACACGATGCGCGCCTGCGGCCAGGCGGCCCGCAGGTAGCGCGGCGCGCCGAGGTCGCGGCGCACGTGGCCATTGCCGGCCAGCACCACCACCGGCAAGCCGGTCCGCCGGTGCGCGTCGAGCACGGTCTGCGCGAGCCCCGCGTCGCGGGCCCGCTGCGCGACGATCATCCGGTCCAGCGCGGACGCTGGCATCTTGCCGCAATGCCCGGCATCGATCGCGGCGCGCATCGCCGCTTCGTCGACGTCGCGCCAATCCACGCCCGGCGCCGTCATCAGCTCCGGCGCCGGACGCTGTCCGCGCGCGATCGCCATCAGCTCGGCCGACGACAGATTGCCGCCCGCCAACGGCAAACGGGAATCGATCGCCAGCCGAAGGTACGGCTCGTAGAATGACCATTGCCAACCGGCGAAACGGAAACCGGCGCGCTCGGCGAGTTCCCGCGGCGGAACGCCGTCACGCAGCGCCGCGTCGATCGCCGGTTGCGACGCGCGGTCGAACTGCTCGAGGAGCAGCGCGAACCGCCGCGCGGCCACCAACTCGGCCAGCCATCGGGCCCGAATCGCGTGCTGGGCACCGTTGTCATGCACCTCGCCCAGCAGCAGGACGTCGGCGTCGAACGCCGCCGCCGGCAGACGAGGCGACGGGTCGGGCAGCGCGACCGCGAGGCCGTCGGCGGGCGGGCCCGGCGCCGCGGACGGCGCCGCGACGGCGATCGGAGAAGCGGGATCGCGCGCGGGCGTCGAGCACCCGGTGAGCCAGCCGGCCGCGCATACAATGGCCGCGACCGACACGACGAAAAAAATCAAGGGCATTTTGTCCTGTGAATAGTTCTTATTTATAATCGTCGAAATTCTATTACACGCATGTCTCGCATCCGTTATCCTGCCGTCATCGGCGCCGCGTTGTTGAACGGCCTTGCCCTGGGCGGTTTGGTGTCGCTCGCGCAGACCCCCGCGCACCAGTCCGTCAAGCCGTTGGAAGTCGCGTTGATCACCGCGCCCGAGCCCGCACCGATGGCCGCCGAACCGGCGCCCGAAGCGGCCAAGCCGCCCGAGCCTCTGCCTGTCGCCCCCACGCCGCCGCCTCCTCCCAAGCCGAAACCCAAACCGCCGAAGCGCGAGCCCAAGCCGGAGAAGGTCGTCGAGCCGACGCCCGCGCTGACCCCCGAGCCGGTGCCGGTCGCGATCGCGCCGGCGGCCACCGAGCGCAGCAGCAACACGATCTCGGCCGAGGCGGCGGAGCCGAGCGCGCCGGTCGCCAGCAAGATAGCCGATACGCCGGTCGCGGCCGCTGCCGCCGACCCGGGCCCGGTGCACGAGCCGCCGCGGGCCGATGCATCGTGGTCGGGCAATGTGCCGCCGCCCTATCCGGCGCTGGCGCGGCGGCTCGGCGAGCAGGGCGAGGTGCGTCTGGACATCCAGATCTCGCCCGAAGGCACGGTGATGGACATCAAGCTCAAACGCTCGAGCGGCTCGTCGCTGCTCGACCAGACCGCGATGGACACGGTCCGCAAGTGGCGATTCAAACCGGCGACGGTCGGCGGTCAGGCAGTGGCCGAGTGGTACTACAACTGGCGCTGGGTATTCAAACTGGAAGGTTGAGAACGATGCAAGAGAACTCTCTCGGACTGCTGCATTTCTGGCAGGCAGGTGACGCGGTCACCCATACGGTCGCTTACGTGCTGCTGCTGATGTCGGTGGTGAGCTGGTACTACATCCTGTCCAAGGCCTGGACCGCCTGGCGGCTGCGGCGAACGATCTTCGTCGGGCTCAGGAGTTTCTGGTCGGCCCGCTCGATCGACGAGGGCATCGAGCAGTTGAAGAAGGTCGACACCGAAAGGGTGTTCGCGCCGCTGGTCGTGAACGCCCGCCAGGCGATGTCGGCGCGGACCGATTCGTCGCTGGCCTCTTCGGTCGACGGCACCGAGATCGCCACCCGTGCGATCCGCCAGCAGATCAGCCGCGCGTCGTCCCGCCTGGAGAACGGCCTGACGCTGTTGGCGTCGGTGGGCAGCACGGCGCCCTTCGTCGGCCTGTTCGGCACCGTCTGGGGCATTTATCACGCGCTGCTGGCGATCGCATCGGCCGGCCAGGTGCAGATGGACAAGGTCGCCGGCCCGGTCGGTGAGGCGCTGGTGATGACGGCGGCCGGCCTGGCCGTCGCGATCCCGGCGGTGCTGGCCTACAACGCGTTCAACCGGGTCAACCGGATCACGCTGGCCGAGCTCGACGGCTTCGCGCACGACGTGTTCGCGCTGGTGACGACCGGCACCCGGGTGCCGCAGAGCGCCGCAGAGCGCATCACGCCGCAGTTCGTCGGCTCGATGCCGCCCAAAGCGACCGTCGGTCATTGAGAGGCGCGCGACGATCATGGCATTCGGAGGTTTCGACAACCAGAGCGGCGGCGCGCCGATGGCGGACATCAATACGACGCCGCTGGTCGACGTCATGCTGGTGCTGCTGGTGATCTTCATCATCACCGCGCCGCTGATGACGCATTCGATCAAGTTGGATCTGCCGGCCGCGCAGGCGCCGGCCACCGATGAGAAACCCGAGACGATCACCTTGTCGATCGACGGGCAGAACCATCTGTACTGGAACAACGAGCCGGTCGCCGACATCGCGGCGCTGGCCGCGCGCTTCCAGGGTGAATCGGGCAAGCAGCCGCAACCCGAGCTGCACCTCAGGGCCGACAAGGAATCGCGGTATCAGACGATCGCCGAGGTGATGTCGGCGGCCCAGCAGGCCGGATTGACGAAGATCGGCTTCATCACCGATCCCAAGGCCCCGGCCCAGCCTCGGTAACGGTGCCGAGCGCCGCGGCGGCGCTCGGCGCTCGGCGCTCGGCGCTCGGCGCTCGGCGCGATCACAGCGTGAACGACATCGCGCCGAGCAGCAGCGTCGGCGCCGAACAGCCGCCGAAGCCGCGCCAGTCGTAGCTGCTGGTATCGGGCAGCCAGACACTGTCCGCGCCCAAGGCTTCGAGGCGCTCGCCGAACAGATCGAACAGGCTGTCGTCGAAGCGCATCGGCTCGACCGGCGCGACCGGTTCGCCGTCCTCGACCCACAGCGTCGCGAACCGCGTCATGCCCGTCACCCGGCACGCGTCGCGATCGGAAAAGTTCAGGTACCACAGGTTGCCGATCGACAGGCCGGTGCCCAGCGCCTGCCACGCGGCGGCCGGATCGAGCTCGCCCGGCGACATCCGCATCGCCTCGGGCGCCTCGGCATCGCCGGCGCCATTGCCCACCAGCCCAAACTCGCGCGCGCTGCGGGCCGACACCAGCGGCTGCCCGAAGCGGCCGCCGTCGATCAAGGGCAGCGAATCCGGGCGCACGAAGCCGCTGTCCTGGAAGCGCGGCACGCGCGCCTCGGCCAGCGCCTCGCGGACCCGCAGCCGCGGATCGAGCCGCGCGCGGCCATCGCGCAGGCGCGCCAGCGGCGACTGGCCGGTCGCCAGCTCGCGGGCCGAGAAACCGCCCCAGGCGAACATCGCCAGCAGGTCGGCGCAGGCCTGCGGCGACAGCAGCGCGCGATAGCCGCCCGGTGCGAGGCGGCGGGCCGGACGGGCGAGGATCGGCACCTGGCGCGCGGCCGCGGCCACCGCGTCGACGAGGGCGACCTCGTCCCAGTCGACGCCCGCCACCGACGACTTGACCGCCTTGTCGCGCAGCGTGGGCAGCGGCGAGTACAGCGAGAAATCGAAGGACCACGACGCCGACTCGTGGTAATGGCAGTGACCCAGGCTGCTGAGCAGGCCGCAAGCCATCGGCCCGGCCATGAAGAAGCCGACCAGGTCGGCGCCGGACGCCTGCCGCACCGCTCGTTCCACCGCCGGGACCAGGTCGGCCGGCGTCGGCAGACGGGCGTGCTCGACGAAGCGGCTGCTGCCGGCCTCGGTGTCGAGCAGAAGATACGGGTCGTCGTGCGCGCCGCGCAGCGCGTCGGTCATCGCCGCCAGCGCCGCATCGAGCCGCGCCGCATCGCCCGCCGTTCGGCCGCCCAGCGTCTGCGCCAGCACCACCGAGCGCTGGCCGTCGACGAGCCGCAGGCGCACGGCCTGCCGCGCGACCGTCCCGGCCTGGCGAACCCGGCCGTGGTTGAAGCGCACGAAATCGCTGCGTTCGCCCCGCCAGTACGCGTACAGCGCGACCCCGGGCGCCAGCGCGTCGCGGCGCCGGTCCAGCCACGCCTGCACGGCGGCGAATCCGCCTTCCAGCGATCCGCCCTCAGGCGATCCGTCCGCCGGCGCGCTCACGACGCGGCCCCGAACACGTCGACGTCGTCGAACAGGCAGGCCGGCGACGAATGACCGACCCGGATCACCTGCCCCGGCTCGCCCTTGCCGCAGAACGGCGTGCCCATCACTTCCATCGTCGACGCGTCGCCGACCCGGCTCAGGCTGCGCCAGAACGACGCGGACACGCCCCGGTAGTTGGGATTGCGCACGACCCGGGTCAGTTTGCCGTTCTCGATCAACTGCCCCCATTCGCAGCCGAACTGGAACTTGTTGCGCGAATCGTCGATCGACCACGACACGTTGGTGCGCATCAGCACGCCGTATTCGACCGCGGCGATCAGCTCGTCCCAGCTCGCGTCGCCGGGCGTGACGTTGATGTTGCCCATCCGGTCGATCGGCGCGCGATGCCAGCCGCTGGCGCGCGCGTTGGCCACGCCGGCCAGCGCATGGCCCGCGCGGTTCGCGCGCCATTGCGACAACGCGCTGCCCAGCGGCCGCTGCAGGATGCCGTCGCGGATCAGCCACTGGCGCTCGGCGACCATCCCCTCGTCGTCCATCAGCATGCTGGCGAACCCGTGCGGCTGGATCGGATCGAAGCAGACGTTCAGCAGCGGCGAACCGTAGCGGTAGGTCCCGAACATCTCGGGCGTCACGAAGCTCGTGCCGGCGAAGTTGCGCTCGTCGCCGAGGATGCGATCGAGCTCGAGCGGGTGGCCGATCGATTCGTGGATCTGCAGCATCATCTGGTCCGGCGCCAGCAGCACCGACATCCGGCCGCTCGGGCAGTTGGGCGCCTGCAGCAGATCGAGCGCCTCGCCCGCCACGCGGCGGCCGGCGCCGATCAACCCCGAACGCTCGATGACCTCCCTGCCGCCCTGCTGGCAGAAACCGTTGTACTGCCCGCCCAGGCTGCGCGTCTGCGTGCGCTGGCCATCATGCGCGCTGGCCGCGAGGTTCGGCTCGACGAAGCGGCTGGCCTGGTCGGACAACAGGTCGGCCTGGACGAACAGCCACTGCCTGGACACCGAATCGGCCAGCGAAGCGCTCCAGTGCACGATGCGCGGGTCGATCCGGCACGCATCCGCCTCCTGCCGCAGCAGCGCCGTGACCGTGTCGGTCTCGAGCCCGCCGTCGGATGCCGCCGCGCGCGTCAGCGGCGCCCCGCGGCGCGCGACGCCGGGCGGCGCCTGCCAGTCGAGGCCGTCGAACAAGCCGCTGGCGCGACTGGCCAGCGCCCATTGCCGGGCCCGCTCGGCGGCATCGCGCAGGCCGGCGGCCGACAGGTCGGGCGTCGCGCAATAGCCGATGCCGCCGGCCAGCATCACCGTGATCATCACGCCGGCATCGCGCTCCAGGACCAGCGGCAACACCGCTGCGCGCTCGACCCGATGGTGACGGGCCGACTGCTCGACGACACGGATCATCAGCGTCTGGTCCGGCCGCAGCAGCTCGCGCATCGCCCGCCGCAACGGCGAATCGGGGCGCGCCAACCGGGCCGCGAGGGCTTCGTCGGCGGCCGCCATGTCAGTCGCCGAGGGCCGCCAGCACGATGCCGGGGGTCAGCACTTCGGGCAGGATCCGCGGCGCCGGCTCATTGGGCCGGAACACCAGGTACAGCGGCACGCCGCTGCGGCCGTAGCGCGCCAGCTCGTCGCGGATGCCGGCGTCGAGCCGCGTCCAGTCGGCCCGCAGCCGCACGACCTCGCGCCGCTGCATCTCGGCGACGATACGCTCGGTCTCCAGCACCAGCTTCTTGTTGACCTGGCAGCTCACGCACCAGGCCGCCGTGAAATCGACGAAGACCGGCCGGCCGCCGGCGCGCGCCGCCTCGACGGCGGCCGGACTCCAGCGGCCCCAGTCCGCAGCCGGGGCAGCGCTGGCGCCACCGGCAGCACCGGCAGCACCGGCAGCGCCGGCAGCACCGAGACCATCAGCCCCTGCAGCGCCGCCGGCATCGGCCGCCGGCCTCGCGCGGATCGCGCCGAACGCCGAAGCCTGTCCGGCCGCCGACGCCTGCCCGGAGGATCGGCCGGCCACCCCGGCCGCCGAGCGGAACGCGCCGCCGGCCGCCTCGCCGGCATCGGCCGCGCCGTCGAGACCATCCGCCAGGCGCCCTGCGCCGAGCGTCGGCACCTGTTCTTGCGCCTGTGCCTGTGCCTGTGCCTGTGCCTGCGGCGTCGGCGGCCAGGCCAGGCAGATCGCCAGCAGCGCGACGACGAGCCCGCCCACGGTCGCCAGCGTCCGCCCCCGCGCGCCCGAACCGGCGCCTGCGCCGCCCGCATGGCCGAAGCGGCCGTACAACCAGGCGGCCAGACCGAGCGCGACCGCGCCGAGCAGCCAGCCGAACAACGCATCGACCCCGGCCTGCAGCGCCAGCACCCAGGCCAGCCAGGCGGCGGTCGCGAACATCGGAAACGCCAGCAACTGCCGCAGCGTCTGCATCCAGCGCCCGGGCCGGGGCAGCCGCCGCAGCCAGCCCGGATGCCAACCCAGGACCAGGTACGGCAGCGCCATGCCCAGGCCGAGCGCCGTGAACACGAGCAGCAGTTCGGCCAGCGGACGGCCGAGCGTGAAGCCCAGCGCCGATCCCATGAACGGCGCCGAGCACGGCGTGGCCACGGCGACGGCCAGCGCTCCCGACGCCCAGGCGCCGGCGAGGCCGCCGCCCCGGTCGTACTGGCCGAGCCGCGTCATCGAGCCGCCGATCTCGAAGACGCCGGCCAGGTTCAGGCCGATCGCGACGAACAGCAGGCCCATCGCCGCGACGAAAGCCGGCGACTGCATCTGGAAACCCCAGCCGACCGCCTGCCCGGCCATCTGCAGCGCCGCCAGCAATCCGGCCAGCGCCCAGAACGCCATCAGCACCCCGGCCGCGAACGCCAGCGCGTGCCGCCGCATGCCGCGCGCCGCTGCCTCATTGGTCTGCCTGCGGCCGCTGGCCGCCTGCTGCGCGAAGCCGAGCACCTTCAGGCTGACGACCGGAAACACGCAGGGCATCAGGTTCAACAGCAGTCCGCCGAGCAGCGCGAAACCGGCGGCCAGCGCCAGAGTCAGCGCGCCGCCGGACTGGCCGGGTCCGGCGAGCCCGGACGCGAGCGCCGACGGCGACACAGACGCGGCCGAAGGCACCAGCTCGCCGGCCGGCAGCGCGACGACGGCCTGGCCGGCGAACTCGAACGAGCGGCCGTCGACGACGACGACACCGGCGGGCTTGCCGAAGAAACCGGCCTCGTCGAGGCGTGCCCGTTCGACGCCCTCGGCCAGCCGCAGAGCGAGCCGCCAACGCCGCCGCGGACCGTCGGCGCCGAGATCGAACAGGCGCTGCGGCGCGGCGTTCGCGATCAATCCGGGCTCGTACGGGAAGAACTGCACCTGCGGCGCCGATGCGCCGGCCGACGCGATCACCAGCGACAGCTCACCGCCGGCCACGGCCGCCTGGCCGTCCAGCGTCTGCCGCGGCGTGCGCGCGGCCATCGCATCGAACAGGCCGGCCTGGTCCGACGGCTCGGCCGGCGCCCGCCGATCGACCGGCAAGCGCAGCGACAGATCTGCCTGGCCCGGCACGCAGACGTCCTTGCAGGCCAGCCAGTCGGCACGCGCGCCGATCGTCGCCGCGCCGTCGGCCAGCGTCGGATCGGTGCGCACGGTCATCGGCAGGATCACCTCGCCGTCGTAGCCGAAGTTGGCCAGCGGACCGACCCGGTGGATCTGCGGCGTCACCCACTCGATCGGCCCGGCCTGCACGCCGGGCGGCAGCGTCAGCGCGATCTGCGTCGGCAGTCCCGAATCGCCGGGATTGCGCCAGTACGTATGCCAGAGGGGGTCATGACGAATGCGCAAGCCCAGCTTGAAGGGCTCGCCCGGGTGGATCGCGACTCGGTCGGCGACCAATTCGACCTCGACCGCCTGCACTTTCAATCCACGCGCGGCCGCAGTCTGACACAATAGCGTCGCGATCAGCAGCGCGACGCAGGCCAGCGTCTTCTTCATGATCTCCGAGTCTAACCGAATTCAGCGAACTTGACCCTAACCGATAGCGCGCCTAACATCCTGCCATGGAAGAAGAAATTCAAGGACTTAGCGAACGAATTGAACGTTTGCTGACAATAGTCCGGCGTCTCTCGGACGAGAACGCCGACTTGCGGGCGCAGCTCACCCAGACGCGTGACGCCTACACCGACCTGCAACAGCGAATGTTCGACGCGCGCGCCCGGGTCGAGTCAGCGCTGTCGCGGCTGCCGTTGGTCGTCAACGACGAGGGCTGAGCATGGAACAAATCAGCGTCAAGATCCTCGATCGCGACTGGAAGCTCGCGGTCACCCCCGAAGAACGCGAGAGCCTGATCGACGCGGCCACCGTGCTCGACGAGAAGATGCGCTCGGTGCGCGACACCGGCCGCGTCGCCGGCATCGACCGCATCGCCGTGATGGCGGCGCTGGAGCTCGCGCTCGAGCTGGTCATGCTGCGCAACCCGCCCGCCGGCTCGTCGACCCGCACGATGCTGCGGCGAATCCAGAAGATGACGTCCGACATCGACGAAGAGCTGAAGCGCCAGGAAAGCCTGTTCTGATCGCCGCTCCAGCCCGCGCCGCCACGGCGGATCGACCGATGCGCGGCGAGCCGGCCCGCCGGCAAAAGCCAGTACAATGCAGTCCTGCCCTGCTGTGTTCGCCTAGGTCATACATTCCTTGAACCAATGTATTGAACCAGGCTGCGGCGTTCAAGCCCACTGCTGTTGAGCGCGTCCCTCGTCGGATGCGCCTGATGCGGTGGCGGCTGCGGCCGACCTGAACTGATACGGTTCAGGATGCCGGCCTGACGGCACGTGCGGGGCACCTTCTTCGTTTCGACTGCCGTCGCAGTCGTCCCGCACGGCTGCCGATGCTCGCCAACCAGTTTCGTTACCTGCTTCTGGCGATCCATCGGTACACCCGCTTCCCGATCTCCGGCCGCGCCCTCCGATGGGCATCGCCGCCCGGTCTCGATCCGGGGCGGGCCGTCCGTTTCCTGCCGCTGGCGGGCCTGATCTCGGGCCTGTACGGCGCCGTCATCTACCTGCTGTTCGCCCAGTTGCTGCCGCACGCGGTCGCCACGCTGCTGGCGATCGCCTTCAGCCTGCTGATCACCGGCGGCCGGCAGGAAGCGGCGCTCGCGCGGTTCTTCGACGTCCGCGCGCCGCGCGCGATCGCCGCGCCCGGCGTGCTGATGCTGTTGCTGATCGTGCTGATGCGCGCCGAGACCCTGGGCTCGCTCGATCCGAGCTGGCTGAGCCTGGCGCTGCTGACCGGACAGCCGCTGTCGTACGGCATCGCCGCGCTGGCCGCGATCGGCGCGCAGCGACGGCTCGGCGGCCCTTCGTTCGGCGCGCGCGCCGTCGACCGCTCGATCGCGACCGGCATCGCCGTCCTGCCGCTGGCGCTGGCCGCCTGGTGGTTCGACGCGGCCAAGCCCTTCGCGTTCGCCGTCGTCCCCGCGCTGGTCTTCGGCGCCTGGCTGCGCCTGTGGCTGGGCCGCCGGCTGCGCGCGCTGGCCGCGGGCCAGGCGCCGGCCGAATACCAGGCGCGGGCGCTGAGCGACGGCACCGGCGCGATCCAGCAGGTCAGCGAATTGGCCTATCATCTCGGCTTGCTCGTCTGGTGGTCGCTGATCGGCATGGAAGCCGGCAACGACGAAGCCGGCGCCGACTCCGACGCTGACGCCGACATCGAGAACGGCGACGAAGAACCGCCGGACACGCTCGACTGACCCCCGCGCCCCAAGCTTCCGCGATGACGCCCGAACCCCGCAATCCCGACGATGGACGCCACGCCGGGCCGACCCCGGCCGCCCCGCGCTGCTGGCTGATGAAGTCCGAACCCGACGAAGCGTCGATCGACGACGTGCTGGCGATGCCGGACCGCACGATCGCCTGGTTCGGCGTGCGCAACTACCAGGCGCGCAATTTCATGCGCGACCAGATGCGGATCGACGACGCGGTGCTGTTCTATCACTCGAGCTGCGCCGAGCCCGGCATCGTCGGCCTGGCGCGCGTCGCGTCGGCGCCTTACCCCGACGAAACGCAGTTCGATCCGAAAAACCCGTACTACGACGCGAAGGCCTCGCGCGACGAACCGCGCTGGATGCTGGTCGACGTGCAGGCCACGTGCAAGATCGCCACGCTCGGCCTGGCCGAGCTGCGCCGCCACCCCGAGCTCGCGGACATGGTCGTGCTGCGCAAGGGCAACCGCCTGTCGATCACGCCGGTGACCGACGCCGAATGGCGATTCATCCGCGACCGGCTCGCGCGACCGCTCGCCGAGGCGCCCCGATGATCAGCACGCTCACCATCGTCAGCCTGCTCGCGCTCGGCGCCGTCGCGGGCTTCCTGGCCGGTTTGCTCGGCATCGGCGGCGGCATGCTGATGGTGCCGTTCCTGGTGATGATCCTGGCGACCGAAGGCATCCCCGACGCCTACCTGGTCAAGATCGCGATCGCCACCTCGCTGGCGACGATCCTGTTCACCTCGATGTCGAGCGTTCGCGCCCACTGGCGCGCCGGCGCGATCCGCTGGCCGGTCGTCGCGACGCTGACGCCGGGGATCATCATCGGCGCGATGATCGGCGCGCGGCTCGCGGGCTTGATCCCGTCGCAGTGGCTCGAACTGTTCTTCGCGGTGTTCGTGTCGTACAGCGCTACGCAGATGCTGCGCGGCAAGTCGCCGGCCAAGGCCGACGGCGAACCGGCCGAACGGCTGCCGTCGCGCTTCGCGCAGTTCGCGATGGGCGGCGTGATCGGCGTGCTGTCGTCGCTGGTGGGCGCCGGTGGCGGGTTCCTGACCGTCCCTTACCTGACCTCGCGCGGCGTACGCATCCAGAACGCGATCGCCACCAGCGCCGCCTGCGGCTTCCCGATCGCCGCCTCCGCCGCGATCGGCTACGTGTGGGCGGGCTGGGGCCTGCACATCGGCCCCGCCACCTTCGGCTACATCTACCTGCCGGCGCTGGTGCTGATCTCGATCGTCAGCGTGATGACCGCGCCGTGGGGCGCGCGCACCGCGCACCGGATGCCGGTCACGAAGCTCAAGCGGGCGTTCGCTTGCTTGCTGTATACGCTGGCGGCGTATATGTTGTATCGGGGGTTGGCGGCGCATTAGGCGCGGATGCGGGGTGCCAAAACACCTGCGAGACAGCGATTCGGGAGCATGCCATCGTGGCGACGGCTTACGCGCGGACGCGGCAACGAAATGCAGATCGTGGCGTCAGCGTTCGATGTTGAGAATGGCTGTACCATAACAGCATACCATCACCCGATGATTTTTGACCATGGGCCGCATGTCGATTCGTTCAACCTACGCGCTGGACGTAAAAACGTCCAATAGAATCAAGCATCTAGCGTCAATCTGGGGGGTATCCCAGGCCGAGGTGATCCGACGTTCGGTGGAGCGGGCAGCCGATGATCTGGCCACTAAGACGCTGACACCGGCCGATGTGGTGGCGCGCTACGCCAATGGCCCCTTGCCGCGTACCGAGTCGGAAACGCAAGCGCTGGTCGAGCAGTTGCGGCGGCTTCGCCATCAGGACGATGAGAGGCGTGCTGCGGTTTCACCGACGTGATCCATTTCGACACCAATGCGTTGGTGGCCCTCCCGCTATGGGCGCGCGACGGCCATCCGGCCATTCGTCGTGTGTTGGGCGGCGAAGCCGCCGCCGCGTGCGCGGTGGTCTGGTATGAGTTTTTGAACGGGCCGCTGGCCAAGGATGAGGCGGCACTGGCACGTGCCTTTCTCCAGGGCCGCATCGTACCGATTACCGAAGACGATGCCACGCTCGCGGCAACCCTGTTCAATGGCGCAGGCCGTCGTCGAACACTCAAGACAGACGCCCTGATTGCCGCCCTCGCCATCCGCGCCAATGCGGAGTTCGTCACGCTGAACACCGCGGATTTCGAGCCCTTTGTCGCACAGGGCTTGCGTTTGCTGCCGATGGCATAGGCTGCATATTTCACGCGATCGTGGACGATCGGGACGCGCCGCGAGTGATGTCTATGTCCAAACGACCTGACGCAACTGCATGCTGCGGGTATCAAACGCGATATCCGCACCGTTCAGCGTCAACCTCTGAGCAAACCCCGCATGCCAACCGATCACCTTGCCTTCCCCGACCGACTCCTCGATCTGCTGGCTCCTGCCCGCCGGATCGCCGTGCTGACCGGCGCCGGCATGTCGGCGGAAAGTGGCATTCCTACTTTTCGCGGCGCGAGCAACGGGCTCTGGTCGAGCTTCGATCCCGAGACGCTCGCTACCGCCAACGCGTGGCGAAACGACAAGGCGCTGGTCTGGGGCTGGTACCAATGGCGGACGGCGATGGTGGAACAGGCCCAACCGCACGAAGGCCACTTGGCACTGGCGGAACTGAATGCGTTGCGGCCCGGTCTGGTGGTGGTGACCCAGAACGTCGATGACCTGCACGAGCGAGCCGGCTGCCTGGACGTGGTCCATCTGCACGGCAGCCTCTTCGCGCCGCGCTGTTTCGCCTGCGCCCGCCCCTGCCCGCATCAGCCGGTGGATCCGGCGCTCGCGGCTCGGCCGGCGCTGCGGATGATGCCGCCGGTATGTGTCCATTGCGACGGGTTCATCCGGCCGGGGGTCGTCTGGTTCGGCGAGCAACTCCCGAAAGCGTCGCTGGCACGCGCGACGCAGGTGATGGCCGAATGCGACGCGCTGCTGGTGATCGGCACATCGGGTGTCGTGCATCCGGCTGCCAGCCTGCCCGGCCTCGCCAGCAAGCGAGGGGTGCCCGTGGTGGAGATCAACCCGGAACCTACCGCGCTGACGCCGGAGGTGGACTTGGCGTGGCAGATGCCTGCGGGTCAAGGGCTGGTGCGGCTGATGCAGGAACTCCGTTCATCCATGCGACACCCATGATCCTCTCGCTATCCACCACCCATCGCCCGGCCAGCGATCTCGGCTTTCTGCTGATGAAGCATCCGGACCGGGTGCATGAAACGGAACTGCCCTATGGCCGCGCCCTCGGCACGGCGCGCTGACGTATCGCGACGAGCGCTGGCACGGCGCGGAAGCGGTCGTGCTAATGAAGGTTATCGAGCATCTCGACCCGGACCGGCTGCCGACGCTTGTCGACGTGGTGTTCGGTGCGGCGCAGCCGCAGACGGTGATCGTCACGACCCCCAACGCCGAATACAACGCGCTTTTCGCCAATCTTTCCGCCGGCAGCTTCCGGCATCCCGATCACCGCTTCGAGTGGACCCGGGCCGAGTTTCAGGCATGGGGCGCAGCCATCGCGCGGCGGTATCGCTATCAGGTGCGGTACGAGGGCATCGGCACGCCTCACCCTGAGCGTGGTCAACCAACGCAGATGGGGGTATTCACCCGATGAGCACGCCTGCCTCGAATGTTCTGAAGATTCCGGATTTCTCGCTGATCGTGCTGATCGGTGCCACCGGCGCCGGCAAATCGACGTTCGCGTCCCGCTGGTTCCGGCCGACCGAGGTGCTCTCGTCCGACCATTGCCGCGCACTGGTCTCGGACGACGAGAACGACCAGTCGATCTCCGCCGATGCCTTCGATCTGGTTCGTACCATCGCCGAGAAGCGGCTCAAGCATCGCCGACTTGCCGTGATCGACGCAACCAACGTGCGTGCCGCCGACCGCAAGGTCTGGATCGAGATCGCCCGCCGCTGGCATGCACTGCCGGTCGCGATCGTCATCGACCCGGGGCTCGATGCCTGCGTGGCCCGCAACCGGAACCGGCCGGACCGGGATATGCCAGCCGCCGTGCCACGGCGGATGATCGACGAGATTCGCCGAGGGCTCGGCCGGCTGCAACGGGAAGGTTTCCGCCAGGTCTGCCACCTTGCTTCGGCCGAGGCCATCGATGCGGTCCGGGTCGAGCGCCAGCCGCTCTGGACGGATCGCCGCGATGATGCCGGCCCCTTCGATGTGATCGGCGACGTCCACGGCTGTGCCGACGAGCTTGTCGCCTTGCTGCGCACGCAGGGATATCACGTCGAGCTTAATGGCGAAGCGGTCAGCCTCGTTCCGCCCGCTGGCCGCAAGCTGGTCTTCGTCGGCGACCTGGTCGATCGCGGCCCGAAGACGCCGGAAGTCCTGCGCATCGTGATGGCGGCCGTCGAGGCCGGGCATGCGCTCGTCGTGCAGGGCAACCACGACCAGAAGCTCGAACGCTGGCTGTCCGGTCGAAACGTCACGATCAGCCACGGCCTGCAGCAAAGCATCGACCAGCTTTCCGCGGAAACGCCGGCTTTCCGGGCCAGGGTCCAGGCCTTTCTTGGCGACTTGCGCAGCCACTACTGGCTGGACGGCGGGCGGCTCGCCGTCGCGCATGCCGGCCTCAAGGCGGAGATGATCGGCCGCGGCTCGGCAGCCGTGCGCGCGTTCGCGCTCTATGGCGAGACAACCGGCGAGATCGATGCGTTCGGCCTGCCCGTTCGCGCCGGCTGATGAACGCCCCGACTCCGATGAGCGTTCCGGTCAAGCCCGGGCGGACCTTCTGCTCGACCACGCGGATGTCCGCGGCCGGCGCTGGATCGACACGACGCTGGGACGCCGCGTCGTCATTGCGGAAGAGAACGCCGCGGCGGCGCTGGAGGTGATGGCGCGATTTGCGATCGCGCCGCAGTGGTTGATCTACCTGCCGCCCACGATGTCGCCGGTCGAAACCAGCGATCGCGACGGATGGCTCGAACGGCCGGAAGAGGCTTTCGGCTTTTTCCGGCGCCATGAACAGAAGGAACTCGTGCTCGAGGAAAAGCACATGGGTTCCCGCGCGATCATCGCCGTGTGCCGTGATGATTCGGTGGCGCGCCGCCGCTTCGGTACGGCGACGGACGAGGCTGGTGCGATCTGGACCCGCACCGGTCGCGCCTTCTTCGATGATCGGATGATGACGGACGGCGTGCTCGACCGCATCCGCAGCGCCGCCGATAAGGCCGGCCTATGGGAGTCGCTTGCGACCGACTGGCTGTTGTTCGATGCCGAGATCATGCCCTGGTCGGCCAAGGCATCGAGCCTGATCGGCCAGCAATACGAGCCGGTTGCGGTTTCCGCCATCACGGGGTTGTCGGCCTCACTCGACGCCGCGAAGCGCGGCGAGGCCCGGGGCGTCGACGTAGCCGCCCTGTGCGAGCGGCTGTCGCAGCGTTTGGACAAGGCGCAGCGCTACGCCCAGGCTTGGCAACCGTATGTCTGGCCGATCAACGGGCGGGATGATCTTCGCGTCGCACCGTTTCACCTGCTCGCCAGCGAAGGCGCGCAGCATTTCGACAAGGACCATCTGTGGCATCTGTCGATTGCCGATCGGCTGGCCGCCGCAGGCGAGCCGATGTTGACGACTACCCAACGGCGCGTTCTACGGCTCGACGACGCTGAAGCCTGCGCAGAATCCATCGCCTGGTGGGAAGCACTGACGGCGGCCGGTGGCGAGGGGATCGTGGTGAAGCCGAGATGCTTGATCCCGAGCGGCGAAAAGGGGTTGGTTCAGCCGGCGCTCAAGGTGCGTGGCCGGGAATACCTGCGCATCATCTACGGGCCGGAATACGACCTGCCGGAGAACCTGGAGCGCTTGCGCAGCCGCAACCTCGCCGGCAAGCGCCGGCTGGCGCTGCGCGAATTCGCACTCGGTCACGAGTCACTTTCTCGTTTCGTGGACCGCGCCCCGCTGCGGCGGGTTCACGAATGTGTTTTCGCCGTGCTCGCACTCGAGAGCGAGCCGATTGATCCTCGTCTGTAGATTCCAACCCTCGATCTGAGGCACGCCGCCGATCACTGCCGATTCGAGCACGCCGTCTGTCTCGTCCTGGAAGGCTAAGCGGCTTGGTCCATCCCGTGGCTGACCTCCCAGCCCCGGCATGCAAGCAGGATCGGCTTGGGCACCTTCTTTTCGCCACTGGAATAGTAGGCGATCATCCGGCGCGAGACGCCCAGCGCGTCGGCCGCCTTGGATAGCGACAGGGCATGACGCAGTCGCCACTCGAGGAATGCGCGCACGTCGCCATGCCCCGTTGCCGACAGCGTTTCGAGCCACAGCATGTCCGCACCCAACTCGGCCCCCGAAGGCCATGCGAGGCTATGGCCCCAATCGCCCACTGCGACCCTGGCGAACTCGTCCGGATCGCGCAACGCGGCGAAGGCGCGATCAGCGAGGATCGTGCCGAGATCAAGATCGGCGGCCGTCCCGTCTGACCAGGACAAATGCAGCGACGCAGGCCCGGTCGCGCGCACGGCGATGATAGTGCGCGTCTTGTCGACAATGCTCATCGGTTCAACTCCTGCCATGTCTGTATGAGCAAGGCTTGATTGGACCTCGCCCATTCCAGCGCGTCAGTCAGGGCCGCTGGCACGGCCCCCACGATCCCCTCGAATGAGGCAATTGCTACCGAGCAACGAAACGCTGGGCCTTCTACGTGGGAGCCCGTCAACCGTCGCTATACCGATCCCGCAGCAAATTCTTCTGCACCTTACCCATCTGATTACGCGGCAGCTCGTCGACGACGTGCACGCGCTTGGGCACCTTGAAACCGGCGATCCGCGCCTTCAGGCCGGCGATCAGCGTGGCCTCCTCGGGCGTGCTGCCCGGCTGCGCGACGACGACCGCCACGACGGCCTCGCCGAAGTCGCGGTGCGGCACGCCGATGACGGCCGACTCGAGCACGCCGTCCATCTCGTCCAGGTAGGACTCGATCTCCTTCGGATACACGTTGTAGCCGCCGCTGATGATCAGGTCCTTGCTGCGCCCGACGATCGATACGTAGCCATTGGCGTCGAAGCGGCCGACGTCACCGGTCTTGAAGAAGCCGTCGTCGGTGAACTCCTCGCGCGTCTTCTCGGGCATACGCCAGTAGCCGCCGAACACGTTCGGTCCCTTGACCTGGATCGAGCCGATCGCGTCGCCGTCGACCGGTCGCTGCTGGTCGTCGACGATCCGCAACTGCACGCCAGGCAGCGGCAGGCCGACGGTGCCGGCGACGCGGTCGCCGTCATAAGGATTCGACGTCAGCATCACGGTCTCGCTCATGCCGTAGCGTTCGAGGATGCGCTGGCCGGTGCGCGCCTCGAACTGGCGGAACGTGTCGGTCAGCAGCGGCGCCGAGCCCGAGATGAACAGGCGCATGCCGCGCGTGCAATCGGCATCGAAGCCGGCATCATCGAGCAAGCGCACGTACATCGTCGGTACGCCCATGAACACGGTCGCGCGAGGCATTTGCGCGATCGCCTGCGCGGCGTCGAACTTCGGCAGCCAGATCATCTTGCTGCCCGACAGCAGCGCGCCATGACTGGCAACGAACAGGCCGTGCACGTGGAAGATCGGCAGCACATGCAGCAGCACGTCGCCGTCGCGCCAGCGCCAGTACAGGTTCAGCGTCCGCGCGTTCGACGCGAGGTTGCCGTGCGACAGCATCGCGCCCTTGCTGCGTCCGGTCGTGCCCGACGTGTAGAGGATCGCCGCCAGGTCGTCGGCGCCGCGCGCGACGGTCTCGAAGCGGCCGGACATCGGCGTCGCGCGCTCGAGCAACGTGCCGGTGCGGTCGTCGCCGAGCGTCAGCACATTGGCGACGCCGCGCGCCTGCGCGATCGCCGAGATCCAAGACAGCGAGCGCGGCGCGCAGACGATCAGCGACGGTTCGGCGTTCTCGACGAAGTAGTCGACCTCGGCCTGCTGGTACGCGGAGTTCAGCGGCAGATAGACGTAGCCGGCGCGCAGGCAGGCCAGGTACAGCAGCAGCGATTCGACCGACTTGTCGACCTGGACGGCGACGCGCGCGTCGCGCGGCATGCCGAGCCCGGCCAGCAGGTTGGCCAGCCGCGCGCTGGCCCGATCGATGTCGCGCCAACTGTAATACAGCGGCGCGCCGGCGGCGTCGATCGCCTCGATCGCGCACGCATCGGGCTCACGCCGGGCAAACCCCTCGGCCAGCACCGCGTAGAGATTGGCATTGCTGCCGGACGTTCGTTTCTTGGACACTCGATTCCTCTCCTGGTTCAATCGGCGCGGGCGCCGGCGTCCTTGACGACCTTCGCCCACTTGCGGATCTCGTCGTCGACGAAGCGGGCCATCTCGGCCGGCGGCTGGCCGCCCGGCTCGGCGCCCAGCGAACGCCAGATGCCCTTCAACTCGTCGCCGGCCAGCGCCTTGGCGACCTCGGCCTGCATCCGGTCGACGATCTCGGCCGGCGTGCCGGCCGGCGCCCAGATCGCGTACCAGGTCTGCGCCTCGTAGCCGGGGACGCCGCCTTCCTGCAGCGTCGGCACGTCGGGCAGCGCGAACGAGCGCTTGGCGCTGGTCACCGCGAGCGGCAGGAACTTCCCGGCGCGGATGTACGGCATCGAGCTGCCCAGCCCGTCGAACATGAAGTCGACCTGCCCGGCCAGCAGGTCCTGCACCGCCGGCCCCGCACCACGATAAGGGATGTGCGTGACGAACGAGCGCGTCATCGTCTTGTACATCTCGACGGTCAGGTGGTGCGCGGTGCCGTTGCCGGCCGACGCGTAGTTCAGCTTGCCGGGGTTGGCCTTCACGTAGGCCCGGAAGTCGTTCCAGGTCTTGATCTGCGGCATGCGGGTCGGGTTGATGACGACGACGTTCGGCACCAGCGACAGCACGGTGACCGGCATCAGGTCCTTGCGCAGGTCGTAGCCGAGCTTCGGATACATGCTGACCGCGATCGCGTGATGGACGGCGCCGACCAGGAACGTATAGCCGTCCGGCGTCGACTTGGCCGCCAGCTCGGCGCCCAGCGTCCCGCCGGCGCCGCCGCGGTTGTCGATGACGACGGTCTGCCCCAGTTGCTGGCTCAGCACCTTGGCCAGCGGCCGCGCGAAGGCGTCGGTGCCGCCGCCGGGCGGAAACGGGCTGATCAGCTTGACCGGATGCGCGGGCCAGGGGCCGGCGGCCGGCGCTCCCCCCGCCGTGCCCTGCGCCGAGACCGGCGCGGCGAACGATGCGATGGCCAGGCCGGCCACCAGCGACGCGACCGACAGCGCGCGCCGCCGGGAAAAGATCGGGCGTGACATGACGGAAGTCTCCTCCTCGGTCGATCGGGCCGGGCTACAGCAACCCGAGCACCGCCCGAGACGCGCTGACCTGTCCGTCGATGAATCGTTCGTGGTTGGTTTCGATCTCGTCCAGATCGTAGAGGTAATTTACCATCAGCCCCAGCGATTGCTTCAAGCCCTTGCGCGACAGGTCGGCCGCGAAATCGATCCGTTCGAGCCGCGCGCCGTTGTGCAGGTGAAAGCGCGCCACCGGGTCGCCGTTCGGCGACGCCGAATGCTGGCTCAGGTAATGAGCGCACAGAGCGGTCAGCGCCTGGCGATCGGCGTCGGCGACCTTCGGCGCCTGCAGGGCCTTGCCCAGCGCCGCGGCGTCGCGTCCGTGCCGTTCGCGCAGACCCGCCAGCGCCTGGCCCAGCCGCGTCCGCTGGGCGGGCTTGAGCCGCGGCGCCTCGATCGTGTCCAGCCGCTGCAGCCAGCCGGCGAACGACGGGATCGGCGACAGCGTGCAGAACGTGCGCAGACTGGGAAACTCGCGGCTCAGGCGCTCGGCGACCTGCTTGATCAGGAAGTTGCCGAGGTTGATGCCGCGCAGGCCCGGCTGGCAGTTCGAGATCGAGTAGAAGACCGCGACCTTGAACTTGCCCGGATCGACGTCGGCCTCGGGCAGCTCGCGCGCCAGCAACGGCGCGATCGCGGCCGGCATCTGCGCGACCAGCGCGACCTCGACGAAGATCAGCGGCTCGTCGGGCAGCGCCGGATGGAAGAACGCGAAGCAGCGCCGATCGGGCTCGAGCCGCCGGCGCAGATCGTTCCAGCCGTCGATCTCGTGGACGGCCTCGTGCCGGATGATGCGTTCGAGCAGCACGGCCGGCGAGCGCCAGTCGACCTGGACGAGCCGCAGGAAGCCCGGGTTGAACCACGAGGTCAGCAGATGCTGCAGGTCGGCATCGACGGCGGCCAGGCCGCGATCCTGCTTCATCCGATCGAGCAGCCGCGCCCGCATGCCGACCAGCACGGCCGTCCCGCCGGCCGTGCGATTCAGGCGCCGGAACAGCTCCTGGCGCGGCGGCTCGATCGCGCGGCCCAGCCTGATCAGGTTCTCTGGCGAATGGTCGGCCGCGTACTGCTCGGCCCGCCGCCGCACCTCGTCCGGATCGGGGTCGAAGTCACTGGCCAGCACTTCGAACAATCGCGCCATGCCGTCGTCGCCGAGCCGCGCCAGCAGCTCGACCGCGCGCGAGGCGATCGCCAGGCTGTTGGCCTCGCCGCGCTGGGTCATCAACTGCCGGCACTGATCGAGCAACTGCGTCAGGTCGACGCGTTCACGAGAGTTCCGACGCGCCTGCTTGATCCGCTCGAACACGCTGCCTCCTCGTTCGCTGGTGCTTGGGCGCATCCGACAGCCGCCGGCTTCGACCCGTGGTCAGAACCTGTGAATGGACGGGACGCGACCGAGCGTTCACAGATTCTCAAGCCTCGTCCGACGCCGGTACGCGACGCATCATCAGCACGACGCCGGCGATGAACATCGGTATGCACAACAACTGCCCCATCGTCGCGCCGAACGCGAGGAAGCCGAGGAACGCATCGGGCTCGCGCGCGAACTCGGCCAGGAAGCGCAGCGTCGCGTAGCCGATCAGGAACAGGCCCGAGACGCGGCCGACCGCGCGCGGACGCGACGAATAAGCCCACAGCAGCACGAACAGCAGCAGCCCCTCGCCAGCGAACTGGTAGAGCTGCGATGGGTGGCGAGCGATGCCGTCGCCGGCCTGCGGAAAGACCATCGCCCAAGGCAGGTCGGTCGCGCGCCCCCACAACTCGCCGTTGATGAAGTTGCCCAGTCGCCCGGCCGCCAGCCCGATCGGCACCAGCGGCGCGACGAAGTCCATCACGCGCAGGAACTTCAGCCCGCGGCGCCAGCACAGCAGCGCGCACGCGACCAGCACGCCGATCAGCCCGCCGTGGAACGACATGCCGCCTTCCCAGACCGCGAGCACCTCGAGCGGCTGCTGCAGGTAGTAGCCGGGCTTGTAGAACAGCACGTAGCCGAGCCGTCCGCCGAGCACGACGCCCAGCGCGCCGTAGAACAGCAGGTCCTCGAGGTCGCGCGGCTGCATGCCGCTGGCTTTGGCCCAGGCCGGCTTGCCGAGCCGGTAGCGGCCGAGCGCGTAGAACGACACGAAGGCCGCCAGATACATCAGGCCATACCAGCGGATGGCCAGCGGGCCGATCTGCACGGCGACCGGATCGAATTGCGGATGAACGAGCATCCGTCATTCTGACACGCGCGCCGGGCCCGGCCGGTCGCCGTGCTCGTCCCCCGACGCCGCGCGCGGCGTCGTCGCGACGGCGCGCACCGCGCGTCCGCCGCCGTCGAACGGCGTCGTGCGCAGCGACACGTCGAACACCGGGCCGATCGTGTCGTTCGAGACCACGTCGGACGGCGCGCCGTGGCGCAGCAGGCGCCCGTCGGACAGCAGCCAGACCTCGTCCGCGTACTGGCTGGCGAGGTTCAGGTCGTGCATCGTGATCAGCATGCCGAGCCTATGCCTGTCAGCCAGCGTGCGGACCAGCCGCAGCAGCCGGTGCTGGTGCCGCGGATCGAGGCTGGCGACGGGTTCGTCGAGCAGCAGGTAGCGCGTCGGCCCCCGGTCCGCCGGCCCCGGCGCTACGCCCGGCGCTCCGGTTTGGTCGTCCGGCGGGCGATCGGCGAGCAGCCCCAGTTGCGCGAGCGCGCGCGCCAGTTGCACGCGGGCCTGTTCGCCGCCGGACAGCTCCTGGTAGATCCGGTCGCGCATCGCGGCGGTCTCGGTCGCGGCGAGCACCGAGGCCAGCAGTTCGTCGTCGGTTGGCGGCGGCGGCGCTTCGGCGCCGATCGAGACGCTCGCCGCCGTGTCCGCGCCCGCGCCGATCCTCGCCCCGCGTCCGCGCACGCCGCGGCGCGGCGGCCGGCCGATCATCACCAGTTCGGCCACGGTCACGCGAAACGCCAGTTCCATCGACTGCGGCAGCACCGCCCGCCGCGCGGCCAGTTGCGCGAGCGTCCAGCGCCGCAGCGCTTGCCCGTCGAGCCGCGCCTCGCCGCGCTCGGGCACCAGCGTACCGGCCAGCACGCGCAGCAGCGTCGACTTGCCGGCGCCGTTCGGTCCGATCAGCATCGACACGCGACCGGGCGCGAGCGCCAGCGAGACGTCGTCGAGCACCCAGCGGCCCGCGCGGCGGACGCCGACGCGCTCGGCGCGCAGCGCGCCGTCGCCGGCCGGCCCGCTCACAAGCGCCCCGCCAGCCGCGCGCGGCTCAGCAACCAGATGAACAGCGGCGTACCGAACAGCGCGAGCGGCACCCCGATCGGCATCTCGGCCGGCACGACGATCAGGCGCGCGATCAGATCGGCGACCAGCACCAGCGCGCTGCCGAGCAGCAGCGATGCCGGCATCACGTAGCGCTGGTCGGCGCCGCCCATCAAGCGGACGACGTGCGGAGCCACCAGGCCCACGAACCAGACCATGCCGGCGCTGGCCACGGCCGCCGCGACCAGCAGCGCGCCGGCGACGACCGTTCGCCGGCTCAGCGAGCGGACATCGAAGCCGGCATGGCTGGCCGGCTCCTCGCCCATCGCCAGCGCGTTCAGTCCGGCCGCGCAGCGCCACATCACGATGCCGCCGAGCCCGGCGCAGGCCGCCGCCATCGCGCACAGCGGCCAGCTCGCGCCGGCCAGGCTGCCCATCCGCCAGAACGTCAGGTTGCGCAACTGCTCGTCGTTGGCCGCGAACGTCATCGCGTTGATGCCGGCCTCGCAGGCGAGATTGACCGCGACGCCGGCCAGCAGCATCGCGCCGATCGACACGATCTGCGCCGACGACGCCAGCCGCTTGACGGCGAAGGTCGCCGCCAGGCAGCCGCAGAAGGCCGCCACCGGCAGCGCGTACGCGCCCAGCGCCTGCGTGAAGCCGGGCATCATCGCGTTGCCGAGCACGATCGTGAACGCGACGGCCAGCGCCGCGCCGCTGGACGCGCCGATCAGCGCCGGGTCGGCCAGCGGGTTGCGGAACAGGCCCTGCATGCCGGCGCCGGCCAGCGCCAGCGCGCCGCCGACGATCGCCGCCAGCACCACGCGCGGAAACCGGATCGCGTACAGCACCGCCAGGTAGTCGGCGGGCACGTCGACGCGCGCGCCCGGGGGCGCGAACGCGGCGGCCAGCACGTCGCCGATCGGGATGCGCACCGCCCCCGCCGATGCCGCCGCCACGCCGCTGACGAGGACCGCGACGGCCAGCAGCGCCAGAATCATCGCCCGCCGCCGGGGCAGACCCGACGATCGTCCGATCGCGATCGCGGACCGGCCGGACGTCATCGGTGATCGAACGGCGACCGGATCACTCATCGCGCGGCCGCTGCCGGCCCTTCGTCCGCGGCACCGGCGCCAGCACCGACGCTGGCACCAGCACCAGCACGGGCGTCGGCTCCGGCGCCGGCGAACGTACGCGACAGATCGCGCACGACCTCGGGCAACCGCGGACCGAAACCGATCAGCGGCAGCGCATCGCGGCCGATGATGCGGCCGGCCCGACCCGCCGGCGTCACGGCGACGCCGGGCTTGGCGAGGATGCCCGGCACGCCGCCGTTCGCGGCGATGCCTTCGTTGGTCGTCAGCAGAATGTCCGGCGCCGCCAGCAGCAGGGCTTCGGGAGTCATCGGCCGGTAGCCGGCGAAGCCGTCGTGCAGCGGATTGACGGCGCCGGCCAGCGAGATCATCGCGTCGGCGGCGGTCTGGCGCCCGGCGACCATCGGCGCGCCCGCGTGCGACAGCACGAACACCACGCGCGGCGCGCGTGGTGCGCCGCTGCCCTGCCTTCGCCCGGCGACCTCGCGCTGCACGTCGGCCCATTCGTCGCGCAGGCGCGCGGCCAGGCGCTGCGCGTCGTCGCCGCGTTCGAGCGCGTCGCCGATCACGCGCACGCGTTCGAGCAGGCCCTCGAAATCGTGGCGCTCGGTCGTCCGGATCACGCGCGTGCCCGACTGGCTCAACTGCTGGATCGCCGCCGGCGGGCCGGCCTCGGGCGCCAGGATCACCAGCCGGGGCCGCAGGCTCAGCAGCCCCTCGGCCGACAGCGATCGCTGGTAGCCGACCTTGCGCGTCTCGTTGGCGGCCGGCGGATACATGCTAGTCGAATCGGTGGCCAGCACCAGGTCGCCAGCCCCCATCGCGTAGACGATCTCGGTCAGCCCGCCACCGACCACGATCACCGACGCCGGCGGCAGCGCGGCTCGCGCGGCGCCGGACCAGCCGGCGGCCAGGCTCCCGGCGGCCAGCGCCGCGGCGCCCCGCGCGCAT
>JASGFT010000033.1:0-33422 GCA_047605425.1 Burkholderiaceae bacterium
GCGATGGCGGCGGCGGCGCATGCGCCGTCGAGGGGCGCGCGCCGTCGACGGGCGACCTTGCCAATCATTGCTTGGTCCGGTCGCCCACCGGCGGGACGCATGCCGGCGAGCCCGCCCCCTCGGGCTCTCCCTTTTTCTCGGAACGGCTTCAATCAGGGACGCGCTGCACCGCCGACGGTCCCCAGCGCCCGTCGAGCGCTTCCACCGAAGGCAGGTAGACGCGCAGGTTCATCGTGAAGCGGCCCTGCGGCGCCGGAAGCCAGTTCGACTCCTTGTCCTTGCCCGGCGATTGGTGCTGAAGGTACAGGTCGAGCGAGCCGTCGGGGTTGTACGTCAGCTTGTCGCGGTCGCCGATCGCATAGCGATTGATCGGGTTGTCGACGAAGAACTGGTCGGCGCCGTACATCGTCAGCGACCAGAACGCTCCGGCCGGCGGCAACTGGCTCTTGTCGAAATGCAGCACGTACCGGTTCTCGCCCGTCAGCGGCTTGCCGTCCGCGCTGGTCGCGGTGCTCGGATAGATCGCGTCCTCGTTCGGCAGCGCGCCGAGCCCGCCGAACGCGATGTACGCGCGCAGCAGGTAGTTGTTGCCGTACACGCCGAGCGGAACGGTCGACACGACCCAGCCGTCGCGGCGAGGGCGCAACTGGGGCCCGCGCTCCATCATCCGCGCGAGCGCGTCGGGCGCGGCGCGGGTCAGCGCGTCCCTGACGACCGGTGGCGCGTCGGCCAGCACGAAGTCCTTGCCCGGCACGATGCCCAGCCGTTCGAGGCGCATCAGCGTCGCGTAGTCGGCGGCATGCGGCGGGTTGGTCCGGATCAGTTTCGCGAACAGCGAGAAGAACGCGTCGGGCGTCATCTTCGCCACCTGCTGGACCGGCGGGGTCTTCATGTCGATCGCCGGATCGACGACACCCGGCGCCGGCGTGAACGCCTTGCCCTGCTCGCTCAGCGGCACGGCCTTGAAACCGGCCTGCAGCTTGTGGACGTAGTCGTAATCGTCGGCACCGTTGGTCTGGATGCGGTTGATGACCCAGCCGGTATTCGTCGGGCTGACGATCACGCGCATGCCGGCGGGCGTCTCGCCCTTCCAGTGCGGGCCGACCAGCACGAACTCGTTGGCGCCGGTGCCGGTGGTGCGCGAGCCGAGCGTCGCGAACACGTCGGTCCACATGTCCATGATCGGAAGCACGTAGTAACGCCCGCCGGTGTCGGGCATGCTGAACACCAGCGGCTCCTTGCCGACGTCGAACCAGAGCATCGAGTACAGCGTATCGGCGTTGGGCCGCACGACGTCCTTGAACGTCGCGTCCGGATACTTGGGCGCGTGGGCGAACTGGCCCATCGGCGCGCGCAGACGCTGCGGGTCGGGCTGCACGACGTTCGAAGCGACGCGTCGCGTGACCTCCATCAGCACGAGCGGGTACGCATAGGTGTAGGCCTCGACACCGATCTGGTGCGCCTCCTCCGGGGTCAGCGAGGCCGCCGCGGCCGCGGCGTGGGCCGGCACGACCGACAGCCACGACGCCATGCAGAGCGTCATCGACATCTTGAAACCACGAAGCATCTGAAGTCTCCTCGTCATTGGGCGAACTGGTTTTTCCGGAGCGACCGGCGGTCGCTCCGACCCGGCAATGGTAGGAGGCCACTTCGGCGATTTCTGCCAATTTCGCGACAGATTTTTCGCATTGATGCGGCGGAGACACGCGAGGCGCGAGGGGGGGAGTACGCGCCGAATGTTCATCTTCGCCATGAGCCGAGCTCAGGGACGATCAAGTCGGATGGCGACGGCCCTGAAGGGCGTCCGGATACCAGTCGGATCCGCCATTCGTGATTGCGGAAATCCATGGGGCCTGCTACGTTTCCAATGTTCCTACATGCTGTAGCCCATTACGGGCCTTGACAACATGAAGACCGTCAACATCCGCCAACTCAAGGCCAATCCCAGCACGGCGCTGGCCGCCGCACGCCACGACGACATGGTCGTGGTCATGAACCGCGACCATCCGCAAGCGTTGTTGGTGGATCTGGAACAGTTGGGCGTCCCCGACTTGCCTGCCGTGCGAGTGGCGCTGGCGGTTTCGCTGTTCCGCAACGGGGCGGTGTCGGCAGGGTTCGCCGCGCGCATGGCGGGCAAGCCGCTGGCGGAGATGCTGACGTTGCTATCCAGCCAGGCCATTCCGCTGACTGGCACGGACAAGACCGCTGCCGACGAGGTCGGCGAGGAGATGCGTCGCGCACGTGATTGGCTGGCCAAGCCAGCAACGTGAGCCGTCGTGTCATCATCGCTGATGCCGGGCCACTGATCGCTCTGGCACGTATCGATTCGCTATCCCTTCTGCGCAGGCTGTTCGGGCGCGTGTGCGTGACGCGCACCGTGCATGACGAGATCCTGCCTCTCGATCACGATTTCCCGGATGCTCGGCTTTTTTCGCGAGCACTGGCCGACGGCTGGATCGAAGTCCTGGACGAGCCTCCTGGTGATTGGCAGCCACTGAATCCTGGCGTCGATGCGGGTGAAGCAAGTGCCATCCACGCTGCTTGTTACTGGCGCGATTCGGGCCACACCGCTTTGCTGGTGATCGACGACCGCGCCGGACGGCTGGAGGCCAGGAGTCGGGGCATCGCCTTCATCGGCACCGCAGCGGTCGTCGGACTGGCGAGAACGGAAGGGCTGATTCCTGCGGCCCGTCCCCTGCTGGAACGCCTGGCGCAGAGCGGCTACTTCATCGGGCCTTCGGTAATCGCCGCAGTGCTGGCCGATATCGGCGAATAGCCGCGAAGACTTCGACCATCACGCTAGCTTGCATATAGATCCCGGCCGCATGGCTCCTTGCGTCGCACGCGGCGGCAAACATCGAAGGCGGCCCGCTTCGATCCGCCGCCACTAAGGCCGCAGCAACCCTCCCAGCCGCGGCAATACGCGCAGCGCGTTCTCGCCGGTCCGCCGCGCCACCGCATCCGGCGTCGTCTCGCGCAGATCCGCGAACACCTGCGCGATCCGCGGCAACTGCGTCGGGGAGTTGCGTTCCCTGGGCTGCCATGCGGGCGCGATGTCGGGCGCGTCGGTCTCGAGCACGTGCGCGCCGTCAGGCAGCTCGGCCGCGAGCCGGCGGATCTGCAGCGCGCGGCCGAAGGTCATCGCGCCGCCGAAGCCGAGCGCGAACCCTTGGCCCAGATAGGCGTCGGCCTGCTGCCGGCTGCCGTTGAACGCGTGCGCGATGCCCTGTCGCACGCCGAACCGGCGCAACTGCGCGAGCACCGGGTCCTGCGCGCGGCGCACGTGCAGCAGCACCGGCAGATCATGGTCGCGGGCGATCTTCAACTGCTCGCGGTAGAACAGCATCTGCCGTTCGCGGTCGCTGCCGGCGATGAAGTGATCGAGCCCGATCTCGCCGATCGCGACCAGCCGCGGATCGTCGATCGACTGCTCGACCAGGTGGCGCAGCGCGACGAGATCCTCGGGCGCCGATCGCTCGACGAACAGCGGGTGGATGCCCAGCGCATAAGCGCCGTCGACCTGGTGCGCGAGCCGCCGGACGTGATCGAAGTTGTCGACGGCGACCGCCGGGATCACGATCGCGCGCACGCCGGCGGCCCGGGCCGCACGCGCCTCGTCGAGCCGGTCGGCATCGAACTCGGCGGCATCCAGATGGCAGTGCGTGTCGATCAGCATCCGTCATGCGTCCTTGGAATCCGCGGCGACATCGCGCAGTCCATGCGCTCGCTCGCGCCGCCGGCCGCGGCAAGCCCTGCGAGTCGACATCCGGGGCCCCATCCCTACCCGCCCCACTTCAATCGATCAGTCAGCCGTCAGCCGCCCATCCCGCATCCGCAGCACGCGATCGGCCTGCCCGGCCAGCTCCAGGTCGTGCGTGACGATGACGAAGCTCGTGCCCGACGCGCGGCTCAGCTCGGTCATCAGTGCGAAGACCTGCCGCGCCGTCTGCCGATCGAGGTTGCCGGTCGGCTCGTCGGCCAGCACGCACAGCGGCTCGGTCACCAGCGCGCGGGCCAGCGCGACCCGCTGCCGCTCGCCGCCGGACAGCTCGCCGGGCAGGTGCGACAGCCGCTGGCCGAGCCCGACCGACCGCAAGGTCCGGCCAGCCGTGTCGCGGGCCGCGGCGGTCGACAGGCGCCGGATCCGCAGCGGCATCGCGACGTTGTCGAGCGCGCTGAACTCGGGCAACAGATGGTGGAACTGGTAGACGAACCCGAGCAGGCGATTGCGCTGCGTGCCGCGCTCGGCGTCCGACAGGCGATCGAGACGATGGCCGGCCAGCGTCACGCTGCCGGCGCTGGGCTGGTCGAGGCCGCCGAGCAGGTGCAGCAGCGTGCTCTTGCCCGATCCGGACGCGCCGACGATCGCGACGCGTTCGCCGCGCCGCACGTCCAGCTCGACGTCGCGCAGCACCTGCAGCGCCTGCGGGCCGTCGCCGTAGCGCTTGCCCAGCCCGCGGCACGACAGCACGACGTCCGGATCCCGCACCGGCTCACTCATAGCGCAGCGCCTCGGCCGGCCGCACGCGCGACGCGCGCCAGCTCGGGTAGATCGTCGACACGAAGGCCAGCACGCAGGACACGAGGCCGATGACGGCGACGTCCTTGCCGTGCAGGTCGCTGGGCAGGTAGTTGATGAAATACACGCCCGAAGGCAGCACCTGGAAGCCGAACAACTGCTCGATCGTCGCGATCACCGGGCCGATGTTCTGGGCCAGCAGCACGCCGAGCAGCACGCCGGCGAAGGTCCCCATCAGCCCGATCAGCGCGCCCTGCACGACGAAGATCTTCAGGATGCTGGCCGGCGAGGCGCCGAGCGTGCGCAGGATCGCGATGTCCGCCTGCTTGTCGGTGACCGTCATCACCAGCATCGAGACGAGGTTGAACGCCGCCACCGCGATGATCAGCGCGAGGATGATGAACATCATCCGCTTCTCGATCTGCACGGCGGCGAACCAGTTGCGGTTCTCGGCCGACCAGTCGCGCACGTACAGGTCGCCGACGAGCTGGTGCGTCAGCTCCTCGGCGATCTGCGGCGCGTCCATCATCGACGTCGTCTTCAGCCGCACGCCGCTGACGCCCTCGACGCGGAACAGCTTGGCCGCGTCCTGGATGTTCATCAGCACGAGGCTGGTGTCGTATTCGTAGTGCCCGGAGTCGAAGATCGCGACGATCGTGAACTGACGCAGCCGCGGCACGACGCCAGCCGGCGTCAGCGTGCCCTGCGGCGCGATCAAGGTCAGCCGGTCGCCGGCGCGCAGCAGCAGCAGGTTGGCCAGCTCCTTGCCGATCACCACGCCGAAACGGCCCGGTTCGAGCGCATCGAGCGAGCCCGCCTGCATCGACTTGGCGAAATCGGTGACGCGCACCTCCTCGGCCGGCTCGATGCCGCGGACGATCACGCCCTTGACGCTGTCCTCATGGGTCAGCATCGCCTGCCCCGAGACGTAGGGCGCGCCGTCGACGATCCGCGGATTGACCTTGGCCTGGCGCAGCACCGATTGCCAGTCGATCAGCGGCTGGCGGCCGGCCAGCACCTCGATGTGCGACAGCACGCCGAGCATGCGGTCGCGCACTTCCTTCTGGAAGCCGTTCATCACCGACAGCACGGTGATCAGCGCGGCCACGCCGAGCGCGATGCCGGCCATCGACAGCATCGAGATGAACGAGATGAAACCGTTGCGCCGGCCCGAGCGTTTGCCCGCGCGGGTGTAGCGCAGGCCGATGAAGTATTCGAACGGTAGTCGGGACAGAATCGACACGGAGGCTCCGGAGGCGCAGCGAGTTTGCCATAGAATCGACGCTTACCCGTCGCGCCGGACCGCCGGTGCTTTCGATACGCCTCCACCCTGCCGTGACCGCCCGCGCCGATTCCGACCGCGCCGAATCCCGTCATGCCGATCCCGGCGACGCGCCGGCCGCCGCCCCGCTGACGCTGCTGTGTCCGGGGGCGCTGTCGGCCGCGGGCCTGCCGGCCTCGACGTCGATCGCCGCGCACTGGCCGCCGGCCTGGCGGCACGCCGACCTGCTCGCGCGGCTCGATGACGACAGCCTGGTCGCGCGCGAGCTGCCGCACGAGCGCTGGCTGCGCGAGCGCCTGCGGCTGCCGGCCGACGAAGCGATCGAGGCGGCATCGGCCGCGCTCGACGGCCTGGCGCCGCCGGTGATCCGGCTGACGCCGGCGCACCTGCATACGGGCCGCGACCACCTGGTGCTGACCGACCCGGCACAGCTTTCGCTGTCGATCGACGACGCGCGGGCGTTGGCGGACGCGGTGCGCCCGCTGCTCGACGAGCAAGGGCTGACGCTGACTGTCGCCACGCCGCTGCGCTGGTACCTGGGCGGTCCCGCCGAGCGGCTGCCGCGCACGCGGGACGCCGGCTCGCGCCAGGCGATCGGCCGCAGCGTCGACGCCTACCTGTCGCGCGATGCCGCGACCCGTCCGTGGCGCAGGCTGCTCAACGAGATCCAGATGACCTGGTTCGAGCATCCGCTCAACGAGGCGCGCGCGCAGCGAGGCCTGCCCGCGGTCAACAGCGTCTGGGTCGAGGGCCGCCTGACCGCGACGCCGGCGCGCCGGCACGACCTGCTGCTGGCCGGCGACGTCCCGGCGATCCGTGGGCTGGCCCGGCTGTGCGCTGTCGCCGCCGACGAGCCGGGCCCGGCCGGCATCGTTCGCTGGCTGGCCCGGCGGCGCGACGCCGGCCCGGGCCTCGCCATGCGCCATGACCCAGGTCGCGACCCGGACCCTGATCCAGGCCGCGATCCGGGCCGCGGGACGTCCGATGGCGGCGCCGGCGGCGTGCCCGCGCGCGCCGTGCTCGTCGCCGACCTGTGGCCCGACGTCGACCCGCTGGCCGATCCGGCGCGCTTCGACGCCGGCTGGCGGGGCCTGGCGCCGTGGCTGCGCGAGCTGGGCTGCGCCGACGGCCCGCCGGACGGCCTCGACAGCCTGGACGTCGTGCTGTTCGGCGACCGCCGCCAGGTCACGCTGCGGATCGGCAGGCGCCAGCGCTGGAAGTTCTGGCGGACCCTGCGCCCGGACGACTGGCTCGAGCGCGCGCCGCCGCTCCCTGTCCCCGAGCCCGGCGATGCCTGAAACACCGCTTCGCGTGACCGCGCGCGCCGCGCCGGCCGATGCCGTCCGGCAGCTCGCCGCGACCGGCCTGCATCCGGTCGTCGCGCGGCTGTTCGTCGCCCGCGGCGTCGCCCGTCCCGACGAGCTGGCGCTGCAGCCGGCCGCGCTGCTGCCTCCCGAAGGCCTCGCGGGCATCGACGGCGCGGCCCGCCTGCTGGCCGACACGATCGACCGCGGCGAAGCGATCGTCGTCGTCGCCGACTACGACTGCGACGGCGCGACCGCCTGCGCGGCGATGGTCCGCGGCCTGCGCGCGATGGGCGCCGTCGTCGACTACATCGTGCCCAACCGCTTCGAGCACGGCTACGGGCTGAGCCCCGAGATCGTCGAGCTGGCCGCCCGTCATCCGCGGCTGGACCGGCCGCCGGCGCTGATCGTGACCGTCGATAACGGCATCGCCAGCCTCGCCGGCGTCGAGCGCGCGGCCGCGCTGGGCATCGCCGTGCTCGTCACCGACCATCACCTGCCCGGCGAACGCCTGCCGTCGGCCGCGGCGATCGTCAACCCGAACCAGCCCGGCTGCGGCTTCGCCAGCAAGCACCTGGCCGGCGTCGGCGTGGCCTTCTACGTGCTGCTGGCGCTGCGCGCCGAGCTGCGCGCGCGAGGCCGCTTCTCGGCACGGCCCGAGCCGGCGCTGCAGGAGCTGCTGGACCTGGTCGCGCTCGGGACCGTCGCCGACCTGGTGCGGCTGGACCGCAACAACCGAATCCTCGTGCACGCCGGCATGCGCCGGATCCGCGCCGCGCGCGCGGTGCCGGGCCTGCTGGCGCTGCTGCAGGTCGCCGGCCGCGAGGCGCGGCGCTGCGTCACCGCCGACCTCGGTTTCGCGGTCGGCCCGCGGATCAACGCGGCCGGGCGCCTGCAGGACATCACGGTAGGCATCGAATGCCTGCTGGCCGACGATCCGGACCTCGCGATGGCGCTGGCCGCCCGGCTCGACGCGATCAACCGCGAACGCCGCCAGCGCGAGCTGCAGATGCGCGAGCAGGCGCTGCTCGACACGCAGCAGATCGGCCCGGAGGCCGCCGGCGTCGTCGTGCGCCGCGACGACTGGCACGAGGGGATCATCGGCCTGGTCGCATCCCGGCTCAAGGACCGTCTGCACCGGCCGGTGTTCGCGCTGGCGCCGGCGGCCGGCGAGCCGGGCTTCTGGCGCGGCTCGGGGCGCTCGATCGCCGGCCTGCACCTGCGCGACGCGCTCGATCTGGTCAGCAAGCGCCATCCGGACCTGCTGACCCGCTTCGGCGGCCACGCGATGGCCGCCGGCCTGTCGCTGCATGTCGACGGCATCGACACGTTCCGCGCGGCCTTCGACGCGGTGGTCCGCGAACTGGCCGACCCGACCGCGTTCGAGCGCGAAACGGTGACCGACGGGCCGCTCGACAGCGAGCACATCGACGCCGCGCTGGTCAGCGCGATCGACGCCTGCGTCTGGGGCCAGGGCTTTCCGGAGCCGCTGTTCTGCAACGAGTTCGACGTGATCGAGCAGCGGCTGCTGAAGGAACGGCATTCGCGCTTGACGCTGCGCCTGGCGGGCCGGCGGCTCAATGCGATCTTCTTCGACCACGTCGCGCCGCTGGGCCGCAGCGCGCGGCTGTTCTACCGGCTGGTCCGCGACGACTACCGCGGCTTCGACGCCGTGCAACTGATGATCGTCGGCGTCGCCCCCGAGTCCTTATAATCGAGGGTTTTCCCAACGCCTGCCGGTCGACCATCATGGAAGCTGAACGCCTGAACCAACTGACGAACCTCATCGACGACCTGCGCAAGCGGCTCGACGAACTTCGGGGGTATCTTTGACTTCGACAACAAGGCTGCCCGGCTGACCGAAGTCTCGGGCCTGCTCGAAGCGCCCGACGTCTGGAACGACCCGGCCC
Organism: Burkholderiaceae bacterium; assembly: GCA_047605425.1. GTDB lineage: Bacteria > Pseudomonadota > Gammaproteobacteria > Burkholderiales > Burkholderiaceae_E > JAKPAM01. The sequence continues at coordinate 9,016 of JASGFT010000033.1, forward strand.
GCGCCCAGGCGCTCGGCCGTGAGCGCAAATCGCTCGAGGACATCGTCGAACGCGTCACCCGCATCGACGCCGGCCTGAACGACAGCGCCGACCTGCTCGAGATGGCGCGGGCCGAGGACGACGACGACACGCTGCACGCGGTCGAAGCCGACACCCACGAGCTCGAACGCGAGGTCGCCGAGCTCGAGTTCCGGCGGATGTTCAGCAACGAGGCCGACGTCAACAACTGCTTCATCGAGATCCAGGCCGGCGCCGGCGGCACCGAGGCCCAGGACTGGGCCGCGATGCTGCTTCGCCAGTACCTGCGCTACTGCGAGCGGCGCGGATTCAAGACCGAGCTGCTCGACGAGTCCGAGGGCGAGATCGCCGGCATCAAGGGCGCGGCGGTCAAGGTCAGCGGCGACTACGCGTACGGCACGCTGCGCACCGAGACCGGCGTGCACCGGCTCGTTCGCAAGTCGCCGTTCGATTCGAGCGGCGGACGCCATACGTCGTTCGCGTCGGTCTACGTGTATCCGGAGATCGACGACTCGATCGAGATCGAGATCAACCCGGCCGACCTGCGGATCGACGTCTACCGCGCCTCGGGCGCCGGCGGCCAGCACGTGAACAAGACCGAGTCGGCGGTCCGGATCACCCACCTGCCGACCAACATCGTCGTCCAGTGCCAGAACGACCGCTCGCAGCATCGCAACCGCGACGAGGCGATGAGCATGCTGCGCGCGCGACTGTACGAGTGGGAGCTGCGCAAGCGCCGCGCCGAGCAGGACAAGGTCGAGGCGGCCAAGACCGACATCGGCTGGGGCCACCAGATCCGCTCGTACGTGCTCGACCAGTCGCGGATCAAGGACCTGCGCACCAACGTCGAGACCAGCAACACGCGCGCCGTCCTCGACGGCGATCTGGACGACTTCATCTTCGCCAGCCTCAAACAAGGCGTCTGACGCATGACCGAAACGACCTCTCCTTCGCCGGCGCCCGACGACAGCCCGATCATCGCCGAGCGGCGCGCCAAACTCGACGCGCTGCGCGAGGCCGGCGTCGCCTACCCGAACGACTTCGAGCCGGCCGCCCACGCGGCCGAGCTGATCGAACGCTACGGCGAGACCTCGCGCGAGGCGCTCGAGGCCGAACCGGTCCGGACCTCGCTGGCGGGCCGGCTGATGCTCAAGCGCGTGATGGGCAAGTCGACGTTCGCGACGCTGCAGGACAGCAGCGGCCGCCTGCAGTTGTTCATGAACGACGACAGCGTCGGCGCCGACGCGCACGAGGCGTTCAAGCACTGGGACCTGGGCGACATCGTCGCGGCCGAGGGCCGGATGTTCAAGACCAAGACCGGCGAGCTGTCGCTGCGCTGCTCGCGCGTGCGCCTGCTCGCCAAGGCGCTGCGGCCGCTGCCCGACAAGTTCCACGGCCTGAGCGACCAGGAGGTCAAGTACCGCCAGCGCTACGTCGACCTGATCGTCGACGAGTCGGCGCGCCGCCGCTTCGAGGCGCGTAGCAAGGCGCTGGCCGGCATCCGCGCGTTCATGACCGGCAACGGCTTCATCGAGGTCGAGACGCCGATGCTGCATCCGATCCCCGGCGGCGCGGCGGCCAAGCCCTTCGTCACGCACCACAACGCGCTCGACCAGCAGATGTTCCTGCGGATCGCGCCCGAGCTGTACCTGAAGCGGCTCATCGTCGGCGGCTTCGAACGCGTGTTCGAGATCAACCGCAGCTTTCGCAACGAAGGCATCAGCACGCGGCACAATCCCGAGTTCACGATGATGGAGTTCTATGCCGCGTACAAGGACTACCGCTGGCTGATGGACTTCACCGAGCAGGTGATCCGCGACGCGGCGATCGCGGCCACCGGCGGCACCGTCGTCGCCTACCAGGGCCGCGAGGTCGACCTCGGCCCGCCGTTCGCGCGGCTGACGATGGTCGAGGCGATCCGCCGGCACGGCGTGCCCGAATCGGTCCGCACGCTGGACCTGGACGACCGCGAGGTCGTGCGCTCGGCGCTGAAGGCGCGCGGCGTCGACGTCGAGCACGGCCTGCTGGCCAAGGCCGGCCTGGGCGCGCTGCAGCTCGCGCTGTTCGAGGAAGTGGCCGAGAAGGAACTGTGGCAGCCGACCTTCATCGTCGACTACCCGGTCGAGGTCAGCCCGCTGGCCCGCGCGTCCGACGCCGACCCGTCGATCACCGAGCGCTTCGAGCTGTTCATCACCGGCCGCGAATACGCGAACGGCTTCTCGGAGCTCAACGATCCCGAGGATCAGGCGCGGCGTTTCCTGGAGCAGGTCAAGGCCAAGGAAGCCGGCGACGAGGAAGCGATGTACTACGACGCGGACTTCATCACCGCGCTCGAGTACGGGATGCCGCCGACCGGCGGCTGCGGCATCGGCATCGACCGGCTGATGATGCTGCTGACCGACAGCCCGAGCATCCGCGACGTGATCCTGTTCCCGGCGCTCAAGCGGCTGGACGCGCCGGCCGCTTAGCGACGGCTGCGGCCCTTAGTCCATCTCGTCGATCCACGCCTGCTGCAAGGCCTCGAGCACCTTCTCGCCGGCCCGCTTCGGATCGTCGTCGAAGCCCGGCAGCTCCATCACCCAGCGGTGCAGGTCGGTGAACCGGATCGTGCGCGGATCGACGTCCGGATGCGCCCGCGCCAGCTCGATGGCTATGTCCTGAATATCGGTCCACTTCATCGGTCTTTCCTCTCGTCTTTCGTGCATCGCCCGGCCGACGCCGCCGGCCGGCCGTTGGCGGGCGCGCATCGCGTCACTCGCGCGCGTGATTGATCGTGTACTTCGGGATCTCGATCGTCAGGTCCTGGTCGGCCACCGTGACCTGGCACGACAGCCGCGACTGCGGCGTCAGGCCCCAGGCCTTGTCCAGCATGTCGTCCTCGTTCTCCTCGGACGGCTCGAGCGAACCGAAACCCTGGCGGACGATCACGTGGCAGGTCGTGCACGCGCACGACAATTCGCAGGCGTGCTCGATCGCGATCGCGTGCGCCAGCAGGCTCTCGCAGACGTTGGCGCCGGCCGGCACCTCGAACTGCGCCCCCTTCGGACACAGGGTGTCGTGCGGCATGACCGTGATGGTCGGCATCGTGCTTCCTCACTGCTCCAGTTCGTCGATCCGCCGGCCCGTCAGCGCGCGCGCGATCGATCGGTTCATCCGCCTGCCGGCGAAAGCCTCGGTGCCGGCCGCCAGCGCCTCGATCGCGCCGCGGATCGCCAGGTGGTCGTCGCCCTGGCGCGCCTGCGCCAGGCGCTGCGTCAGCCGGTCGAGCTCGTCGCGCTCGCTGGCCGACAGCAGGTCGCCGTCGCTCGCCAGCGCACTGCCGACGGCCAGCACCATCCGGTCGGCTTCGACCTGCTGCTCGCGCAGCGCGCGAAGCTGCATGTCCTGCTGCGCGGCGCCGAACGAGTCCTGCAGCATCCGCGTGATCTCCTCGTCGCTGAGCCCGTAGGACGGCTTGACCGAGATCGACGCGCGCGCGCCCGAGGTCTGCTCGCACGCCGAGACCGACAGCAGCCCGTCGGCGTCGACCTGGAACGTCACGCTGATCCGCGCCGCCCCGGCGCTCATCGGCGGGATGCCGCGCAGCTCGAAGCGCGCGAGCGAACGGCAATCGCCGACCAGCTCGCGCTCGCCCTGCACGACGTGCAGCGCCATCGCGGTCTGGCCGTCCTTGAAGGTCGTGAACTCCTGCGAACGCGCGACCGGGATCGTCGAGTTGCGCGGAATCACGCGCTCGACGAGCCCGCCCATCGTCTCGAGCCCGAGCGACAGCGGAATGACGTCGAGCAGCAGCCATTCGTCGCCGCTGGCCGCGTTGCCGGCCAACTGGTTGGCCTGGCGGGCCGCGCCGAGCGCGACGACCTTGTCCGGATCGAGCCCGTCATGAGGCGCGTGGCCGAACATCGCTTCGAGCGCCGCGCGCACCTGCGGCATCCGCGTCGATCCGCCGACGAGCACGACGCCCTGCACCTCGTCGACCTTGAGCCGGGCATCGCGCAGCGCGCGGCGCGTGCTCGCCAGCGTGCGTTCGAGCAGATCGGCGCCCAGGCTCTCGAAGCGCTCGCGGCTCAGCGCGAGCTTGACGGTGCTGGCCTCGGACAGCTTGACGTGCAGCGTCACCAGCGGCTGCGTGCTCAACGCCTCCTTGGCCCGGCGCGCTTCCAGTTGCAGTTGCCGCCGGTCGTTGGCCGACAGCGACGCCATGCCGCCGTCGATGCCGGCCTCGTGCACCGCCCATTCGACGATGCGCCGGTCGAAATCGTCGCCGCCCAGCGCCGAGTCGCCGCCGGTCGCGATGACCTCGAACACGCCCTTGGCCAGCCGCAGCACCTAGATGTCGAACGTGCCGCCGCCCAGGTCGTAGATCGCGTACAGGCCCTCGGCGCCCTCGTCCAGGCCGTAGGCGATCGCGGCGGCCGTCGGCTCGTTCAGCAGCCGCAGCACCTCGATGCCGGCGAGCTGCGCGGCGTCCTTGGTCGCCTGGCGCTGCGCGTCGTCGAAGTACGCGGGCACCGTGATGACGGCGCCGACCAGATCGCCGCCCAGCGCCAGCTCCGCGCGCTCGCGCAGCGTCTTCAGGATCTCGGCCGACACCTCGACCGGGCTGCGCGCGCCGGCGCGCGTGTCGAGCCGGACCATGCCGGGCGCGTCGATCAGCGCGTACGTCGAGCCGACCAGGCCCGTCGCTTCTGCGTAGCCGCGCCCCATCAGGCGCTTGACCGAGATGATCGTGTTGCCCGGGTCCGACGCCGCGTGCCGCGCGGCGCCCTGCCCGACCTCGACCTTGCCGTCGGCGCCGTAGTGGACGATCGACGGCAGCAGCGCGTGGCCGCGCCCGTCCTCGATGACCTCGGCGACGCCGTTGCGCACGGTCGCGACCAGCGAATGCGTGGTGCCCAGGTCGATGCCGACCGCCCGCTTGTGCTGGTGCGGATCCGGGGACATCCCCGGTTCGGAAATCTGCAATAGAGCCATGTTCGTTATCGTTGTGGTCGGCCCGCCGCTAAGCGCTCGTCGTGATCGTCAGCGATCGAGCCGCTCGATCGCATCGCGCACGTCCTGCGCGAAACGATCGATGAACATCAGTTCGCGCACCTGCGCGCCGGCCGCCGGAAAATCGCGCTGCTCGTCGAGCGTCGCCGTGATCCGGTCCAGCATCTGCCGCCGCGCCGCCTCGAGCTCGTCGGCCAACGCGTCGATCGCCGCCGGATCGGCCGCCGCGCGCGCGTCGTCGAGCTGCTCGCGCCATTCCATCTGCCGCATCAGGAACGCCGGCGCCATCGCCGTATTGGTCTCGATGCCCAGGTCGACGCCTTGCCGCTCGCACAGGTAGCGCGCCCGGCGAGTCGGATCGCGCAGCGTCCGGTACGCCTCGTTGGCCTGCGTCGCCCACTGCATCGCCAGCCGACGTTCGTGCTCGGGCGCCTGCGCGAAACGGTCCGGATGGACGGCCATCTGCACGCGCCGGTAGGCCGCGTCCAGTGTCGCCTCGTCGATCGCGAACCGCTCCGGCAGGTCGAACCACTCGAAAAAACTCTGCTTCAGTCGATCCATCGATCCCCGCAATGAAAAGGGCGGCCGACCGGCCGCCCGCATCGCGGCGAACGCTCCGCGGGGAAGCGCCGCGCCTCCCCGTGGATGTCCGCCGCCCGCCGTGACGCCAACCGGCGCTCAGCCTCTCAGACCTGGAACGACTCTCCGCAACCGCACTCGCTCTTGACGTTGGGATTGTTGAACCGGAATCCCTCGTTCAAGCCTTCGCGGGCGAAATCGAGCTCGGTGCCCTCGATGTACGGCAGGCTCTTCGGATCGACGAGCACCTTGATCCCGTGGCTCTCGAACTGCATGTCCTCGGGATTGACGGCGTCCGCGTACTCGAGCTTGTAGGCCAGGCCGGAACAGCCGGTCGTCTTGACGCCCACACGCAGGCCGACGCCCTTGCCGCGCTTTTGCAGATACCGCGATACGTGCTCGGCCGCACGCTCGGTCAATGAAACACCCATTCGATCCTCCTGCTCGCGCGCCCGCTCAGGCCGCTTTCTGCCGCGCCTGCGGCTGCTCGAGGCCGTGCTTCTGGCGGTAGTCGTCGACCGCCGCCTTGATCGCGTCCTCGGCCAGGATCGAGCAATGGATCTTGACCGGCGGCAGCGCCAGCTCCTCGGCGATCTGCGTGTTGCGGATCGCCATCGCCTCGGCCAGCGTCTTGCCCTTGACCCATTCGGTCACCAGCGACGACGAGGCGATCGCCGAGCCGCAGCCATAGGTCTTGAACTTGGCGTCCTCGATGACGCCCGATTCGCCGACGCGGATCTGCAGCTTCATCACGTCGCCGCAGGCCGGCGCGCCGACCATTCCGGTGCCGACCGACGGATCGGTCTTGTCCAGCGAACCCACGTTGCGCGGATTCTCGTAGTGATCGAGTACTTTTTCGCTATATGCCATGACAGACTCCTAATGCCTCAGTGAGCGGCCCACTGCACGGTATCCAGATCGATCCCATCCTTGAACATGTCCCACAGCGGCGACATCTCGCGCAGCTTGCCGACCTTGGTCTGCAGCAGGTGGACGGCGAAATCGATCTCTTCCTCGGTCGTGAAGCGCCCCACGGTGAAACGGATCGAGCTGTGCGCCAGCTCGTCGCTGCGGCCCAATGCCCGCAGCACGTACGACGGTTCGAGGCTGGCCGACGTGCAGGCCGAGCCGCTGGACACCGCGATGTCCTTGACCGCCATGATCAGCGACTCGCCTTCGACGAAGTTGAAGCTGACGTTCAAATTGTGCGGCACCCGCTGCTCCATGTCGCCGTTGGCGTAGACCTCTTCGATCTGCGACAGGCCACGCCACAGGCGATCGCGCAGCATGCGGATGCGCTCGTTCTCGACGGCCATCTCCTCGCGGGCCAGCCGGAACGCCTCGCCCATGCCGACGATCTGGTGCGTGGGCAGCGTGCCAGAGCGGAAACCCCGCTCGTGCCCGCCGCCATGGATCTGCGCCTCGATCCGCACGCGCGGCTTGCGGCGCACGAACAGCGCGCCGACGCCCTTCGGCCCATAGGTCTTGTGCGCCGAGAACGACATCAGGTCGGCCTTGAGCCGTTGCAGGTCGATGCCGACCTTGCCGGTCGCCTGCGCCGCGTCGACGTGGAAGATGATCCCGCGCTCGCGCGTGATCTCGCCGATCGTCTCGACGTCCTGGATCACGCCGATCTCGTTGTTGACCAGCAGCACCGACACGACGATCGTGTCCGGCCGGAGCGCGGCCTTGAACACGTCCAGGTCCAGCAGGCCGTTTTCCTTGACGTCCAGGTACGTGACCTCGTAGCCCTCGCGCTCGAGCTCGCGCATCGTGTCCAGCGTGGCCTTGTGCTCGGTGCGCAGCGTGATCAGGTGCTTGCCGCGCTCCTTGTAGAAATGCGCGGCGCCCTTGAGCGCGAGGTTGATCGACTCGGTCGCGCCCGAGGTCCAGACCAGCTCCTTCGGATCGCAGTTGACCAGCGCGGCGACCTGCGCGCGCGCCTCTTCGACCGCCTTCTCGGCCGTCCAGCCGAACGCGTGGCTGCGCGAAGCCGGATTGCCGAAGTCCTGCCGCAGATACGGCAGCATCTTGTCGACGACCCGCGGGTCGACCGGAGTCGTCGCCGAGTAATCCAGGTAGATCGGCAATTGCATGTTGAGAATCCCTGCCAAGCTCGTTCTTATGATGGAAGTTATTGATTGACGACCGTATTGCGCCGCGTACCGTCCATATGGATCGGCTGCAGCGTCGAGGTCGGAAACTCGAGCGCGGCCCGGTGCTCGCGCAGCACCGACACCTTGCGCGACGGCGCGTCCTGATCCTTCGCGCGCTGGCCGTCGACGAGGTCGGCCAGGCTGACCGAATCCAGGTACTCGACCATCTTGCGCGTCAGGTTCGTCCACAGCTCGTGCGTCATGCACTGCGTGCCGTCGTCGCGGCAATTGGCCTTGCCCGCGCACTGCGTCGCGTCCAGCGGCTCGTCGACCGCGAAGATGATGTCGGCCACCGACACGTCCTTCATCGGTCGCGCCAGCGAATACCCGCCGCCCGGTCCCCGCGTGCTCTCGACCAGCTCGTGGCGGCGCAACTTGCCGAAAAGCTGTTCGAGATAGGACAGCGAGATCTTCTGGCGCTGGCTGATGCCGGCCAGCGTCACCGGTCCATGGTGCTGGCGCATCGCCAGATCGATCATCGCGGTGACGGCGAACCGTCCTTTGGTCGTCAATCTCATGTGCACTTCGCTCCATCGCGGCGACTGCCGCACCTGCGTCGCGGCCCGCGAGCCTTGTGGCGACACGCCAACACTTTACCGGCTCGCAATCCCGACTAACAGGGTCAAGTATAGCAAAGCTTGAGTGATTTAGTCGAGTATCCGGGAGGTCGCCGGGGTCTTGCGCAGTGCAACACCCGCTGGAGAGCCCGCTTCAGCGGCGAGCGGCACGGACGCCGTGGCGCGCCGCGCACGAACGCGACGCCGGCGCGAGAGCCGGCGGACCGAAGGTCGAGATCGGCCGACGAAAGGCGAACGGCCAAAGCCGGATCCGTCGACGGCGCCGCGCGGTTCGGGACCAGGCGGCGGCGAGCCGCTGCGCCCGGCCAGCCGTCGCTCGAGCGCCGATCAGGCGGCGGCCACCTGCGTCGCGCGACGCTTGGCGACCTCGATCAGCCCGTTGCAGGCGTCCTCGATGCAGTCGAGCACCTGCTCGAAGCTCTGCGCGGTGCCGTAGTACGGATCGGGGATCGTCGCCGTCTCGTGCTCGGTCGCGAAGCGCATCAGCAACTGGATCTTGTGGTGCGTGCGCTTGGGGGCGCGCTGCTGCAGCGCGGACAGGTTGTCCCAGTCCATCGCCAGCACCATGTCGTACTCGTCGAAATCGGCGACCGACACGTTCTTGCCGCGCTGCTCGCTGATGTCATAACCGCGCTTGGCGGCGCAGGCGATCGCGCGCTTGTCGGGCGCCTCGCCGACATGGAATGCATGCGTGCCCGCCGATCGGACGGTCACCACGTCGCCGAGCCCGGCCTGCTTGACCATGTGGCGGAACACCCCCTCGGCCATCGCCGAGCGACAGATGTTGCCCATGCACACGAAGAGCACCTTGGTAGTCATAGCCAGCGAGATGGGGTCTTTCTTTGCCATTTTTCTATGTATCCGCATGCAAAACAAAAGTTGGTCTGTCCGTCGATCGCCGGATCCCGCGATGTCGGCCGGCATCGATCCGCGCTTTCTCCGGTCCTGTCGCTAGTGTCGGGAGCTAGGCCGCCTTGCCCGATGCCGCGGTCACCGTTCCGCCGTCGGCGCCGAACACCTGCGCGCGCAACGCGCCGAGCTGGTCGCGAACCCGCGCCGCCTTCTCGAACTCGAGATTCTTCGCGTGCTCGAGCATCAGGCGTTCGAGCCGCTTGATCTCGCGCGCGACGTTCTTCTCGCTCATCGTCTCGTATCGGGCCTGCGCCTCGGCGGCCTTCAGTTCCTGGCGGGCCTGCTGCGGGTCGTAGACCCCGTCGATCAGCTCCTTGACCTGCTTGACGACGCCCCGAGGCACGATGCCGTGCGTCTCGTTGTGCCCGATCTGCTTGACCCGGCGCCGCTCGGTCTCGTCGAGCGCGCGCCGCATCGAATCGGTGACCTGGTCGGCGTAGAGGATCGCCATCCCGTGCAGGTTGCGCGCGGCGCGGCCGATCGTCTGGATCAGGCTGCGCTCGGAGCGCAGGAAGCCTTCCTTGTCCGCATCGAGGATCGCGACCAGCGACACCTCGGGCAGGTCGAGCCCCTCGCGCAGCAGGTTGATGCCGACCAGCACGTCGAACTCGCCCAGGCGCAGGTCGCGAATGATCTCGACGCGCTCGACCGTGTCGATGTCCGAATGCAGGTAGCGGACCTTGACGCCGTGCTCGGCCAGGAATTCGGTCAGGTCCTCGGCCATGCGCTTGGTCAGCGTCGTGACCAATACCCGCTCCTGACGCTGCACGCGCAGGTGGATCTCGGACAATACGTCATCGACCTGGGTACTGGCCAGCCGCACCTCGACGACCGGATCGACGAGACCCGTCGGCCGCACGACCTGCTCGACGACCTGGCCCGCGTGCGTGCGCTCGTACTCGGCCGGCGTCGCCGACACGAACACGCATTGACGGACCTTGCGCTCGAACTCGGCGAACTTCAGCGGCCGGTTGTCCAGCGCCGACGGCAGCCGGAAGCCGTACTCGACCAGCGTCTCCTTGCGCGAGCGGTCGCCCTTGTACATCGCGCCGAGCTGGCCGATCGTCACGTGACTCTCGTCGATGATCATCAGCGCGTCATCGGGCAGGTAGTCGACCAGCGTCGGCGGCGGATCGCCGGGGCGCGCGCCCGACAGGTGCCGCGTGTAGTTCTCGATGCCCTTGCAGAACCCGAGCTCCTGCAGCATCTCCATGTCGAAGCGCGTGCGCTGCTCGAGCCGCTGCGCCTCGACCAGCTTGTTCTGCGAGTACAGGAACTGAAGGCGCTCGGCCAGCTCCTCGCGGATCGTCTCCAGCGCGCGCATGACGGTCGCCCTCGGCGTCACGTAGTGCGACGACGGGTAGACGGTGAAGCGCGGGATCTTCTGGCGCACCTTGCCGGTCAGCGGATCGAACAACTGCAGGCTCTCGATCTCGTCGTCGAACAGCTCGATGCGCACCGCCAGCTCCGCGTGCTCGGCCGGGAACACGTCGATCGTGTCGCCGCGCACGCGGAACGTGCCGCGCGTGAATTCGGTTTCGTTGCGTTGGTACTGCATCGCGACCAGGCGTTGCAGGACCTCGCGCTGCGACAGGCGATCGTTGACGCGCAGCGTCAGGATCATCGCGTGGTAATCGTGCGGATTGCCGATGCCGTAGATGCACGACACGGTGCCGACGATGACGACGTCGCGACGCTCGAGCAGCGACTTGGTCGCCGACAGCCGCATCTGCTCGATGTGCTCGTTGATCGACGAGTCCTTCTCGATGAACAGGTCGCGCTGCGGGACGTAGGCCTCGGGCTGGTAGTAGTCGTAATACGAGACGAAGTACTCGACCGCGTTGCGCGGGAAGAACTCGCGCATCTCCGCGTACAACTGCGCGGCCAGCGTCTTGTTCGGCGCGAGCACGAGCGCCGGCCGCCCCAAGCGGGCGATGACGTTGGCCATCGTGTACGTCTTGCCCGAGCCCGTGACGCCGAGCAGCGTCTGGAAGCTCAGGCCGTCCTGGATGCCTTGCACGAGCGAATCGATCGCCGCGGGCTGGTCGCCCGACGGCGGATAGAGCTGGTGAAGCTGGAACGGACTGCCCGGGAAGGTTTCGAACCGGGGGGATGCGAGCGCGGGTTCTGCCATGGAGATGCTCAGTTGGGGCGCTCCTGCCGTGCTAGACTTGAAAGAAACGAATGGGTGACGCAACGCACCGCCTCAGCATGAGCGATGACGCGCCCTTCGGCCGCACCACGGCGACGCGAACGGTCACCGGCGTGAAGGCCTGAATCTCTCGTCCGCATCGCCTCATCGGCCTGTCGGGCATTTGCGACATGCGCCGCGAACGTCCGTCATTATCTTCCGACGCCAGCGAAAAAGCTAGTGTTGTGCCTATTATTTGTGCACACTCGCTGTCGCATTATTTGTTCATCCCTTTCTTTTCAACGACTTAGACGCCACCATGAGTTCTTCAATGTTCTCCACCGTGGAATTGGCTCCGCGCGACCCGATTCTGGGCTTGACTGAAGCCTTCAATGCCGATACGCGCCCGACGAAGGTCAATCTCGGGGTCGGCGTCTACAGCGACGACGACGGCAGGATCCCGTTGCTGCGCGCGGTACGCGAGGCCGAGAAGGCCCGCGTCGAGCAGGCGCCGGCGCGCGGCTACCTGCCGATCGAAGGCTTCGCCGCGTACAACAAGGCCGTGCAGAACCTACTGTTCGGCGAAGGCTCGGCGGTGCTGGCGGCCGGCCGCGTCGGCACGTTCGAGGCCATCGGCGGGACCGGCGGCCTGAAGATCGGCGCCGACTTCCTCAAGCGGCTCGAGCCCGACGCCGGCGTATGGATCAGCGACCCGAGCTGGGAGAACCACCGCGCGCTGTTCGAGGCGGCGGGTTTCGCCGTCAGCGCCTATCCGTACTACGACGCGTCGACGCAGGGCGTGCGCTTCGACGCGATGATCGAGACGCTGTCTAGCCTGCCGGCCGGCTCGATCGTCGTGCTGCACGCGTGCTGCCACAATCCGACCGGCGTGGACCTGAGCGCCGAGCAATGGCGTCGGGTCGTCGACGTCGTCGGCCGGCACGACCTGGTCGCGTTCCTCGACATGGCGTACCAGGGCTTCGGCGACGGCATCGAGGCCGACGCCACGGCGCTGCGCCTGTTCGTCGACGCCGGGCTCGACTTCTTCGTCGCCAGCTCGTTCTCGAAGTCGTTCTCGCTGTACGGCGAGCGCGTCGGCGCGCTGTCGATCGTCGCCGCCGACAAGGACGAGGCGCAGCGCGTGATCAGCCAGGTCAAGCGCGTGATACGCACCAACTACTCGAACCCGCCGACGCACGGCGCGGCGATCGTCGCGTCGGTGCTGTCGACGCCGGCGCTGCGCGCGCTGTGGGAAGAAGAACTGGGCCAGATGCGCGACCGCATCCGCGCGATGCGCGAGCAGCTCGTCGACAAGCTGGCGGCGCTCGGCGTCGAGCAAGACTTCGGCTTCGTCAAGTCGCAGCGCGGCATGTTCTCGTACTCGGGCCTGACCGCCAAGCAGGTCGACCGCCTGCGCGAGGAGTTCGGCATCTATGCGGTCGGCACCGGCCGCATCTGCCTGGCGGCGCTGAACTCGCGCAACATCGACTACGTCGCCAAGTCGATCGCCGCCGTCATCTGAAAACCGGACGGCCGAGAACCTGAAGGCCGGAACGCCGGATCACCGATCCGGCGACGCGCCGTTCATCCGGCGCTGGCGCGACCCGCGCCTTCCGCGCTTCGTTTCGTCGCATCGCCGACGCGATGAAGCGCGACGAGCAGGAACCTCTCGCTGACCGGGCCCGTATCCGGGCCCTCCCGTCAGGAGACGTTCATGTTCCGCCCCCCGCCCCACTCCGTTTCGTCCCACTCCTGCGCTCGCGTGCGGACCGCTGCCGGCTCCGTCGCGCGGACCCGGCCGGCCACGCCGCGCGCGGCGCTGGCGCTGATCGCCGCCCCGCTGGCCGTCGTGCCGCTGGCCGCCGGCGCCGGCCCGGCCCATGCCGCCGACCTGATCGTCGAGGTCGTACCGGCCGGCAGCCAGGGCAACCTGATGCTGGCGGTCTACGGCTCGGCCGCCGATTTCCGCCAGCGCGCGGTCGTCCAGCAGAGCCAGGCCGCGACCACGGCCCCCGCCCGCTTCCGCTTCGAGCAGTTGCCGCCGGGCGACTACGCGATCGCCGTCTACCAGGACGTCAACAGCAACGGCAAGCTAGATACGAACATGGTCGGCATGCCGCGCGAGCCGTTCGGCTTCTCGCGGGAGCCCAAGGGACTGATGGGCCCGCCGAACTGGGACCAGGTCAAGTTCGCGCTGCCGCCCGACGGCGCGACGATCGACATTCGCCTGGAGCGCTGATCATGGACCGCCGCCGATACCTGATGTCGATCGCCGGCCTGGCGACGATGCCCTGGGCCGACGCCCTGCTGCCCCGCCTCGCCGGCGCCGCGTCGCCGGCCTGCGCCGGGACGGACGCCACGCCCGCCGGCGCCGTTGCCGGGCAATGCGCCGATCGCGCCGACCGGCTCGCGTCGACCGCCTGGCAGCGCAATTTCGCCGCCGTGCCCGACGCTTATGGCCCGACCCGCGTCGCGTTCGACAAACCGCTGCCCGACGGGCTGGCCGGCGTGTTGTACCGCAATGGGCCGGCGCGCTTCCACCGCGGACCGACCCACTACGGCCATTGGTTCGACGGCGACGGGATGATCCAGTCGTTCTCGCTCGCCGGACGCGATCTGGTCCACCAGGGACGGATGGTCCGCACGGCCAAGTTCGAACGCGAAGAGCGGGCCGGGCGCTTCCTGTATCCGGGGTTCGCGACCTCGGTGCCGTCGCCGGCGCGCATCGACGCGCCCGACGACCTGAACTCGGCCAACATCTCGGTGCTGCCGATCGACGGCGGCCTGCTCGCGCTATGGGAAGGCGGTTCGCCGTACCGGATCGATCCGGCATCGCTGGCCACGCTCGGACGCCAGACCTGGTCCGAGGAGACCGATGGCATGCCGTTCAGCGCGCACCCGAAACGCGAGCTCGACGGCACGGTCTGGAGCTTCGGCTACATGGCGGGCAGCGGTAAGCTCGCGCTATACCGGCTGGATCGCCACAACCGGCTGACGCGGGCCGCCGTGATCGAGGCGCGCGACGTCGACATGGTGCACGATTTCGCGATCACCCGACGCTACCTGGTGTTCGTGACGATGCCGTTCGACTACCAGCGCGAGCGCAACGACCAGGCGTTCTACCAGCGCTTTCGCTGGAACCGCGAGCGCGCGTCGCAGGTGCTGCTAGTCGACAAGTCCACGCTGACGCTCGCGCACCGGATCGAGCTGCCGGGTCTCGCGGTCTTCCATTTCGCCAACGCCTGGGACGACGGCGCGCAGGTGCGCGTGCAGTTGATGCAGCTCGACGACTTCGGCGCCGCCAACGACGCGATCATGTCGGCGATGCGCGGCGAACCGATCGCGCGGCCGACGCATACCCGCGCGGTCGAGCTGCGCGTCGAGCCGCGCGGCGGGCGGGCCACGAGCGCGACGCTGCACCCGATGGCCGCCGAGTTTCCGTCGATCGATCCGCGTCGCGTGGGCGTGGCGCACCGCCACGTGTTCGCGGCCACCCGCAGCGAAGGCATGCCCGACGCGGTGTTCGGCTTCGACGCGATCGCGCGGCTGGATACGCGGCGCGGCACGCGCGAGCGCTACGTCTTCGGCGCCTCGATTCTGGCCGAGGAACCGCTGTACGTGCCCCGGCCGGGCGGCACCGAAGGCGTCGGCTGGGTGCTGGCCACCGCTTATGATTTCGCCGCCGAGCGGACCACGCTGCATGTGTTCGACGCGCAGGCGGTCGACGCCGGGCCGCTGTGCCGCGCTGCGCTACCCTATGGGCTGCCGCTGGGGCTGCATGGCGCGTTCGTGCCGGCCTGAGTTTCGACCTTCGCCTTCCATTCGCACCGATGCCCGCCAATCCCATCACGCGTTCCAGGACGCCGGCCCATGTGGTTTACGGGGCCGTCGTCCTCGGCAGCACCGTCATCGCGATCGCGCTGACCGTCGCGTTGCCCCGGATCGGCACGTTCTGGGAGAACTTCGTCTACTCGCAGTGCATCGGCCTGTCGATCTGCGTGCTGACCGACGGCCCCGGACGACTGTGGTGGCGGCATCGCGAGCCGTCGCGCTGGGCCGAGGCGCTGGTCTCGCTGGCGGCCACGATCGGCGGCCTGATGGGCGGCGGCTACGTCGCCGGCCGCCTGCTCGGTCACGAGCGCTTCTTTCTCGAACGCTGGATCGCGCGGGATCAACTCGGCCTGATCGTGTTCGTCAGTCTGCTCGGCTCGCTCGCTTATCACATCGGCTTCACGCACCGGCGCCGGCTGGCCGAGTTGCGGCTGGCGGCCGAGACCGAGAAGACCCGCGCCGAAGCCGCGCAGCGGCAGGCGAGCGAAGCGCAGTTGGGCATGCTGCGCGCGCAGATCGAACCGCACATGCTGTTCAACACGCTGGCCAACCTGCGCGCGCTGATCGGCATCGATCCGCAGGCCGCCCAGCGGATGCTCGACCGGCTGATCGGCTTCATGCGCGCGACCCTGACGGCGACGCGCCAGCGCCGCGTGCCGCTGGCCGCCGAGTTCGCGCTGCTCGACGACTACCTGCAGTTGATCCGGGTCCGGATGGGCGATCGGCTGCGGTTCACGCTCCAGCTTCCCGACGCGCTGCGCGAGCTGTCGGTGCTGCCGCTGCTGCTGCAGCCGATCGTCGAGAACGCGGTGCGCCACGGCGTCGAGCCGTCGATCGATGGCGGCTGGATCACCGTCGACGCGCGACACGCGGACGGGCGACTGGTGATCGACGTGCGCAACACCGGCGTCGCCTGGCGCGGCCCGCCGGACACCGGTGCGGGCGCCGGTGCGGGCGGCGGCACCGGTGTCGCCGCCGATCCCCGTGACGCAGCCAACAGCAGCGCCTCGGCAGCATGCGGCGGCGCCTCGACGGCGCGTGGCGGCGGCTTCGGCCTGTCGCAGATCCGCGAACGGCTGGCGACCGCGTACGGGCCCGAGGCGTCGCTGCGGATCGGTCCGCTCGATCGGCCGATCGCTCCCGATCGGGATGCCGGGAGCGAGGCCGGCGCCGGCGAGACCGTTCCGGAAGGCACGCGCGTAACGATCACCCTGCCCGTCGATTGGCCTGACAACGGGGAGAACCGATGATGGATACGACCATGGATGCCACCGCGCTGATCGCCGAGGACGAACCGCTGCTGGCCGACGCGCTGCGCGCCGAACTGCAGCGGCAATGGCCGTCGCTGCGGATCGTCGCGATCGCGCGCAACGGCCTGGAGGCGGCGGACCTGGCCGTGCGCCTGCGACCCGACGTCGCGTTCCTCGATATCCGCATGCCCGGCGCCAGCGGCCTGGACGTCGCGCAGTCGATCGCCGAAGACTGGGACGAAGACCAGGCGCCGCCGCTGCTGGTGTTCGTCACCGCTTATGACGAATTCGCGGTGCGGGCGTTCGAGCAGTCCGCGGTCGACTACCTGCTCAAGCCCGTCCATCCGCCGCGGCTCGCCCGCTGCCTGCAGCGCGTGCGCGACCGGCTCGCCGCGCGCCGGCTCGACGCGCGAGCGCCCGGCGAAGCGCCGCTGGACACGCTGGTCGCGCAACTGCAGCAGGTACTCGGCCATCCGGCGATCGAAGCGCTGGCCCATGGCGGCGGATCCGCGCCCGGCGGGGCCGCCGCGCCCGACGCGCGGAGCGGGCACCTGCGAACGATCATGGCCAGCGTCGGCGACACCGTGCACATGCTTCCGATCGATACGGTCGTCTATCTGCAGGCCAGCGACAAGTACGTCAACGTCGTGACCGCCGACGCCGAGTTCCTGATCCGCGAGCCGCTGAAAGACCTGCTGCCCCGCCTCGACCCGGCGCGCTTCGCGCAGGTGCACCGCGGCACCGTGGTCAACCTCGACGAGGTCGCCGCCGCGGTACGCGACGAGCGTGGCCGCACGCTGCTGAAGCTGCGTTCGCGGTCCGCGCAGTTGCCGGTCAGCCGCCTGTACCAGCATCGGTTCCGGCCGATGTGAGGCCGAAAGTCGCCGCCGCCGTGATCCGGCCGGGAGCGCGCGCGACAGGCGGGCGCGCCGGTGCCGGCCGCACCCGAGGTCACTCCGGCATTACCCCAGCGACAGCACCGCCGCCATCGCGTGCGCGGCGGTCTCGACGTTGTGACGGTTCAGGCCGGCCACGCACATGCGTCCCGAGCGGATCAGGTAGACGCCATGCTGCTCGCGCAGCCGTTCGACCTGCTCGGGCGTCAGCCCCGTATAGCTGAACATGCCGCGCTGGGTCAGCAGATAGCCGAAATCCCGTCCCGGCAGCGCGCGGCTCAGCACGTCGTGCAGCGCCTGGCGCATCGTCCTGATCCGCGCGCGCATCGCGTCGACATCGCGCTCCCACCACGCGCGCAGCGACGGATCGTTCAACACCCAGGCGACGAGCTCGCCGGCGTGCTGAGCCGGACTGGAGTAGTTGCGCCGGACGGTGAACTTCAACTGGCCCAGCACGTTGGCGGCCTCGGCCGGCGTCGCGCAGACCGCGCTCAGCGCGCCGCAGCGCTCGCCGTAGACGCTCATGCTCTTGGAGAACGAGTTGGCGACGAAGAAGCTCAGCCCCGCCGACGCCAGCTTGCGCAGCGGCGCCGCGTCCTCGGCGATGCCGTCGCCGAATCCCTGGTAAGCGAGGTCGAGGAACGGCAGCAGCTCACGCCGCTGGAAGATCGGCATCAGCGCGTCCCACTGCTCGGGCGACAGATCGACGCCGGTCGGGTTGTGGCAGCAGGCGTGCATCAGCACGACGCTGCGCGGCGGTAGCGCATCGAGGGCTTCGCACAGCGCATCGAAGCGCACGCCGCCGGTAGCCGGGTCGTAGTACGGATAGGTGTGGACCGTCAGTCCGGCGCCTTCGAGGATCGAGCGATGGTTGTCCCAGGTCGGATCGCTGATCCACACCTGGCTCTGCGGAAAGCTCGCCTTGATGAAATCGGCGCCGACCCTCAATCCGCTGCTCGATCCGACCGTCTGGATCGTCGCGATCCGGCCGCCGGTCACGGCGCCGTGATCCTCGCCGAACAGCAGCTTCTGCACGCCCTCGCGCATCGCCGCCAGCCCTTCCATCGGCAGGTAGGGCTTGGCGCCGCCGGCGGCCTGGATCCGCCGCTCGGCCTCGCGCACGCTGTCGAGCACCGGGATCCGCCCCTGGTCGTCGAAGTAGATGCCGATCGACAGGTTGACCTTGCCGGGCCGCGGATCGCGCTGGAAGTCTTCGTTCAGGGAAAGGATCGGATCGCCGGCGAACGGCGCGATGTGCTCGAACATGGTCGTGTCTCGTAGATGGCGGGCGCCCGGACGGGCGCGCCGACCGCTGCCGCGGGAAGGCGCGCGCCCGCCCGGGCATTATAGGCCGGATGGACCAGCCGGGATCCGGTCGCCGCCGATCCGCGGAGCCTCGACGCCCCGGCTCAGGCGGGATCCTGCGTGGTCCCGGCATCGGCGCGCGCGGGCTCGCCTTCGCTTTCGTCGCGCGCCGCGTGGATGCGCACGATGCGCAACGCGTCATCGGGCCGATCGATGAGCACGCAGGTCTTGCCGGTGCGACGGCAGTGATCCTGGACGCGCCAATAGGCGCCGTGACTCAGGCAGCCGGTCTGGCAGATCACCAGATCGGCGGCGCGCAGGCTCGCCTCCAGCTCGTCGACGGAGTCCGGTTCCGTATCGATCTCGCCGGCCGGGCGGTCGGCCGCGGTCGCCGTAGTCAAGGCCATGGCCTCGGTTCGTTCGGCCGGCCGATCCGGCTGCAGGCGCTCGCGCATCAGGTCCTGCAGACGCGCCAGCAGGGCGCTGACCTGCCGGGACAGCGCCGTGCGGCGCGGCAGGCCGGGAATCGAGCGCTCCAGTTCGGCGCGATCCTCGCGGGCCCAGGCCAGCGCGGTCTCGCGAGCGATGACGGCGGCGCGCAGACGCATCGCCTGCGCTTGCAGCCGCTCGATCTCGCAGGCCTGGGCCATCAGCAAATCGCTGCAGCCGGCCTGCGCGCGACCGTGCGCGCGCAGCAGCGCGCGATGCTCGCGCAACAAGAGTTCCTGGTCGTCGTGGATCGTCATCGGCTCGGGGCCCCGGGGACTGGCGATGCGGAAAGCATCATGGCTCCGCCATTTTATGAGAATCACTCTCATCCGAAAAATGCCCGTCAAGCCGTCAGGGGCGCCGGGGCGCGAGCGCGCGCCGGCAGGAGGCGGTCGGCCGCTCAGAGGGACATATACGTTCCCCCCTGCCTACCCGCGCGCCCAGGGACGCTCAAAGGACGGCCGTCGCGAACACTTCCGGACAAGCCGATTCGTTATCGATCGGTCCAGCTTTCACAGCGCGATCGATCCGTCCCGACCCCTATCCGCCTTTCCATTGAAATACGAGGACCAAGCATGCTCGACATGTCCACCGGGCTCGTCGTCGGCCTTGCCGTATTCGCGGGTGCCTTCGTGTCGGGGCTGGCGGGCTTCGCCTTCTCGGCGGTGGCCGGCGCCGTCTTGCTGCACGTCTTCCCCGCGCAGGAGGCCGTCCCGCTGATGATGGTTTGCAGCGTCGTCATCCAGATGATCAATCTGTGGGGCCTCAGGAAGAACATCCGTTGGGTCGGCAGCATTCCGTTGATCGCGGGCGGGCTTCTCGGCTTGCCGATCGCGATCCATCTTCTTCGAACCGTCGATACCCACTTTCTGCGGCTGGGCTTCGGACTCATCGTCACGCTGTATGCCGGCTACATGCTGTTTCGCCCGGGTCTCGCGAAGCTCGGCGAGCATGCCGCCGGCAAATATACGACCGCCTTGATCGGCTTCAGCGGCGGACTGGTCGGCGGCCTGACGGCGATGCCGGGAGCCCTGCCGACGATCTGGTGCGATCTGCGCGGCCTGTCCAACGGGGGACAGCGAGGGCTCGTGCAGCCCTTCATCGCGACGACGCAGATCTTCGCGGTCGCGCTGCTGCTCGGGCAGCACAGCTTCTCTCGCAAGATCGCCGTCGATCTGGCCGTCAGCGTTCCGGCGATGCTCGCCGGAGTGGGGCTGGGACTGCTGGCGTTCCGTCACGTCGACGAGCAGGCTTTCCGGAAAATCATCCTCGTGATGCTGCTTTTTTCCGGCGCGGCGCCGGTCTTCGCTTAGGGCGTCCTGTCGACGGCCTCCGTCCACGCGAGACGAATGCCTCCCCCTCGCACCACCTGATTTCTGCCACGACCAAACAGGAGCATCGCAACGAGAGCGGTACTGTGCGACGCGCTGACGAACCGAGACTGAACACCGGAACGCGAGCGCGCGAGCGGATGGCCGGCAGCCGGGCCCCGCGGAGCCTTCACCGGCCGAACCTCACTCGTCGAAGCCCGGATTCCGGCGATCGAGCCTGCGCATCAAGCCCGGCCAGTTCAGCGCGCCAGTCCCCATGCCCTTGGTGACGTCCTGCGCCTGGCTCATCGCGCCGGCGATGATGGCCGGATCGATCGGAATCAGTTCGCCGCCGCCGGCCTGCGCGCGCACCTGGATCATGCAGACCGACTCGAACGTGTACATGGCCATGAACGCGTCGGCGACGCTCTGGCCCACCGTCAGCAGGCCGTGATTGCGCAGCATGAAGAACATGTTGTTGCCGATGTCGCGCACCAGGCGCGGCTTCTCGTCGTCGCGCAACGCGACGCCCTCGTAGTCGTGGTAGGCGAGCGAGGACAGCACGAAGATCGACTGCTGCGAGATCGGCAGCACCCCGCCCTTCTGCGCCGACACGGCGACGCCATTGACGCTGTGGGTATGCAGTACGCACTTGGCGTCCTCGCGCGCGGCATGGATCGCGCTGTGGATCGTGAAGCCCGCCGGATTGACCGGGAAAGACGTGTCCATCACCACCTTGCCGTCCAGGTCCAGCTTGACCAGCGACGACGCGGTGATCTCGTCGAACATCATGCCGTACGGGTTGATCAGGAAATGATGATCCGGCCCCGGCACCTTGGCGGTGATGTGCGTGTAAACCATGTCGTCCCAGCCGAACAGCGCCACCAGGCGATAGGCGGCGGCCAGGTCCACGCGGGTCTGCCATTCCTCGGGGCTGACCTTGTCCTTGAGGCTGGGGATGTCCAGTTTCGATGCGCTCATCGTTCGATCTCCTGATAGGGTTGTCGAGAGGCCAAGGGATTCGCCGGCACGGCGTTCGGCGCCGGGCGCGCCCGGCGCCGTCCATGCCTATCGTCGCCATCTCGATGGCAGCGAGTTTGGAGGTTTTCATCCGCGTGCGCCATGCTGTCGATCGAAATTTTCCGTAACCAACGCGCATCGACATCGCGGACATCGAATACCTGCTCGCCGTGCACGAACACCGGCATATCGGACGCGCGGCCGAGGCGCCGGGGATTTCGCGGCCGGCGCTGACTCGCGCGGTGGCGCGGCTGAAAGCCTTCACAGGCCGGCGGTTGCTCACCCGTCATCCGAAGGGCGTGATGCCCACCGAGGCCGGCGAGACGCTGGTGCGACGGGCCCGGCGCATCCTGCTCGAACACGAGGATACCGCGCGGAAATTGCAGCAGATCAAGACCGGGCAACTGGGCCTGATCCGGGTCGGCTACAGCGCCAGCGTCGCGCAAGCCGGACTCGCGCCGTTGAACGTGCGGGTGGAAACCCATTCGGGCAACTCGAGCCAATCGAGCATGCTGACCGGGACGCGGATGCTCTGCGTCTGCAGCGACCGGTCGCTGGATACGCTGCCCGGATTCCATCTGACGCCGATATCCGTCCCTGACCTTCCGCTCGACCGCGACATCGGCGTGATCCGGCGAGCAGACGCCTACGTGCCGCCGATCGCCCGCACACTGGAGGAGCTTCTTCTCGCGCAGTTCGATCCCGGTGCCTGTCCGTCGGTACGGGCTGACGAGTCGAGCTAGGGAAGCTTCGCAGGAAATCCCCGCAACGGTCAGCCAAGCGCCCGCCGACGGCACCCGTGGCGCGGGCCGCGGCGGGCCCGGCGACGGCGCTGGCTACCTGGCGAGTCCGCGCGTCCGCCGCGAGTCGGCGAGATTCAGCCGCGCGCCCGTCTGCTCCACGCGGCCGCCGCGGTCAGGACGATTCCATTGAACGCCGAGTTGGCCCGGGTCGAGCTCGCAAGTACGGACTCGAACCGCAGATCGATCCCGGTATCCGTCAGACCCAGGTGCAGGAAGGTCACTCCCTCCACGTTGCCGACGGTTCCGACGCCGTCCCCGACCGTGAACGTCGGCGGAGAGAAGCTGGCATCCCCGTAGATCGTGCCGAGATCCGGATGGTAGTACGCGACGTCGAACGTCGTTCCGATCAAGCCGGCAAAAGCGGAGCCGGAAAAAAGCCAGGCCAGCAGGCCCGCCGCGAAGGATTTCCTCATGAACATCGCCACCACGCTGTTTATCGTTCCCAGCTGACAAGGCGGGTGAGATAAGGCCAGATTCGCCTGCCGCGGATTAGCCCTCGGTTAGTCTCGGCCCGCGCCGATGCCTCGCGCCATCAACGCGGCGAACAGACCCAACACGGCCCACCAGTGGAGCATCGACAGCAGCGCATCATCGATCATCGCCGTCTCCCGATGCTGGCGGCTCAGCGCGCCGGGGTCTGAAGCCTTTGCAATTCACGGGCGACCAGTCGCCGGTGCAGCGCCTGCCCCTGCGGCAGCAGATGGACCGCCAGGCCGTGGATAGCCAGGCCGAGGCCCCAGCCCATCAGCGGGTAGTGCGCCCAGCGCACCGGCGACGCGCTCATCAGGTCGATGCTGACCAGCACCAGGTTGACCGCCAGATAGACGCCCAGATGGATCAGGAAACCCATGCGGGCGCCGGCCCGCCGGCGTGCGACGCGCAGCCTGGCGCGAACGGCCGGATCGTCGTTGCGGGTCGGTTCGGTGGAATTCGAAAGCATCACAGCCTCCTCGTGGGGTCGATGTTTGATGGCCCTACTGTGATGCGGACCGACGGCGACGAGCAGCGCTCTGCGACGAAGCGGCCGTGCCGTGGCGCCAGTTGCAGCCGACGACGACGAAACGGCGGCCCGCGGGGGGCCGGCCTACGGGTTCGGACCCGCCGGATCGGACATCCGATCACTCGAGCGCCGTATGGCGACTCGCGGGATTTCCAGGACCTTGTCTTTCGACCTGATGCCGAGCAGCCGCTCGATCGATCTGTCGGACCGACGCGCACTGCATCCGGAGGGTGATGCTGATAGCCTTGCAGCAAGATCCGGTTCGATGCCGATCCGGCACCCGTCAGCATGAGCGCTACGCTTTTCTCTCCCCTCCAGGTCGGCGCGATCGAATGCGCGAACCGCGTCTTCATGGCGCCGTTGACCCGTTGCCGCGCGCAGGCCGGCACCAACGCGCCGCACCCGCTGAACGCGATGTACTACCGGCAACGGTCGGGCGCAGGGCTGATCATCAGCGAGGCGACGCAGACCAGTACGGCGGCTCGGTGCAAAACCGGCTCCGGTGCAAAACCGGCTCCGCTTCGTCCTCCAGATCATCGACGCGGTCGTCGAGATCTGGGGCAAGGGCCGCGTCGGGATCCGCCTGTCGCCGGTCAGCGACGCCAATAACTGCCGGCAGGATTCGAATCCGCAGAGCAGACCTACGGCGCCCTCGTCGATGCGCTGAACGCGCGCGGCATCGCCTTCCTGCACTTCGTCGAAGGGCATACCGGCGGCGAGCGCACGCTGGCGGGCTTCGACTTCGAGCAGGCGCGCCGGCGCTTCTCGGGCGCCCACATCGCCAACAACCGCTACTCGCGCGAGATGGCGATCGAGGCCGTCGGCGCGGGCCGGGTCGACGCCGTCGCGTTCGGCGTGCCGTATATCGCCAATCCCGACTTGGCGCGCCGTTTCCGCCTGAACACACCGTTGACCCCGCCGAACACGCGGACGTTCTACGGCCCCGACGCCGTCGGCTATGCCGACTATCCGTTCCTAGACGACGCCTCGCTGCCGCAGGCTCGAGGTTCGCGATCCGGGGGCGTTGCGTGCTCGTCGATACCGGTTTTGCAGAACTCGAAAAGTACGCTATGATCTTTGGCTCGATTCCCCGATAGCTCAGTCGGTAGAGCGCCGGACTGTTAATCCGTAGGTCCC
>JASGFT010000034.1:0-32966 GCA_047605425.1 Burkholderiaceae bacterium
CCGAGCGCATCGTCGCCGCGGCCGCCGCGCACGTCGACGCGTGGGCGGCGCTGGCGCCGGCCGAACGCGCCGCCTGCCTCGAGCGCGCCGCGGACGCGATGCAGGCGGGCATCGAGACGCTGATGGGCCTCGTCATGCGCGAGGCCGGCAAGACCGCCGCCAACGCGATCGGCGAGGTCCGCGAGGCGATCGACTTCCTGCGCTACTACGCCGACCAGGCGCGCCGCACATTGGGGCCCTCGCACCGGCCGCTCGGCGCCGTCGTCTGCATCAGCCCGTGGAACTTCCCGCTGGCGATCTTCACCGGCCAGGTCGCCGCGTCGCTGGTCGCCGGCAACGCCGTCATCGCCAAGCCCGCCGAGGAAACCCCGCTGATCGCCCGCGAGAGCGTCCGCATCCTGCACGAGGCCGGCGTGCCCGTCGGCGCGCTGCAATACGCGCCCGGCGACGGCAGCCTGGGCGCGGCGCTGGTCGGCGCGCCGCGCACGGCCGGCGTCCTGTTCACCGGCTCGACCGAGGTCGCGCGCCTGATCCAGGCGCAACTCGCCGCGCGGCTGTCCGACGACGGCAGGCCGATCCCGCTGATCGCCGAGACCGGCGGCCAGAACGCGATGATCGTCGACTCGTCGGCGCTCGCCGAACAGGTCGTCGGCGACGTCATCGCCTCGGCCTTCGACAGCGCCGGCCAGCGCTGCTCGGCGCTGCGCGTGCTGTGCCTGCAGCAGGACGTCGCCGACCGCACGCTGGCGATGCTGAGCGGCGCGCTGCACGAGCTGACGCTGGGCCGCACCGACCGGCTCGACGTCGACATCGGCCCGGTCATCACGGCCGAGGCCCGCGACGGCATCGAGCGCCACGTCGACCGCCTGCGCGGCCGCGGCTGCCGGGTCTGGCGACTGCCGCTGCCGGCGGCGGCCCGGCACGGCACCTTCGTCGCGCCGACGATCATCGAGATCCGGTCGCTGTCCGACCTGCAGCGCGAGGTCTTCGGACCGGTGCTGCACGTGATCCGCTTCCGCCGCAACGACCTGGACAAGCTGATCGACGACATCAACGCATCGGGCTACGGCCTGACCTTCGGCCTGCACACCCGGCTCGACGAGACGATCGCGCACGTCACCGGCCGGATCCGGGCCGGCAACCTGTACGTCAACCGCAACGTCATCGGCGCCGTGGTCGGCGTGCAGCCGTTCGGCGGCCGTGGCCTGTCGGGCACCGGCCCGAAGGCCGGCGGACCGCTGTACATCGGTCGCCTGGTGCGCAAGGCGCCGATCCCGCCGCAGTACGGCTCGACGCACACCGACCCGGCGCTGCGCGCGTTCATCACCTGGCTGGCCGGCAACGGCCTGGCCGCCGACGCGCAGGCCGCGCGCGACCTCGCCGACCGTTCGGCGCTGGGCCTGCAGGCCGAGCTGGCGGGCCCGGTCGGCGAGCGCAACCTCTACGCGCTGCATCCGCGCGGACACGTGCTGCTGGTCCCCATGACACTGACCGGCCTGCATCGCCAGATGGCGGCGGCGCTGGCCACCGGCAACCGGCTCGTCATCGACGCGACCGGCCGGTGGCAGGACGCGCTCCGGGAGCTGCCGCCGGCGGTCGCCGCGCGCGTGCGTTGGAGCACCGACTGGCAGGCCGACGGCCCGTTCGCCGCCGCGCTGATCGAAGGCGACGCGGCGCGCGTTCGCTCGATCAACAGCCGGATCGCCGCGCTGCCCGGTCCGCTGGTCCTCGTGCAATCGGCGACGCCCGACGAGATCGCCGGCGAAGCCGACGCCTACTGCCTGAACTGGCTGGTCGAGGAAGTCTCGACCTCGATCAACACGGCCGCGGCCGGCGGCAACGCCAGCCTGATGGCGATCGGCTGACGGCGCGGGGGGATCCCCGGACCTCGGCGTCTGGCATCATCTTGCCGGCACGAATCCGACCCGACAGGAGACTCCCTTATGTCCGAGCCGACCAAATACCTGCTGCCCGAAGACCGCCTGCCCAAGGCCTGGTACAACCTGCAGGCCGACCTGCCGCAGGCGCTGCCGCCGGTCCTGCATCCGGGCACCCTGCAACCGGTCGGCCCGGACGACCTCGCGCCGCTGTTCCCGATGTCGCTGATCCAGCAGGAGGTCAGCACCGAACGCGAGATCGAGATCCCCGAACCGGTGCGCGACGTCTACAAGCTATGGCGCCCGGCCCCGCTGATCCGCGCGCGCAACCTGGAAAAGGCGCTGGGCACGCCGGCCCGGATCTTCTACAAGTACGAGGGCGTGAGCCCGGCCGGCAGCCACAAGCCGAACACCGCGGTCGCCCAGGCCTTCTTCAACCAGCAGGCCGGCATCAAGCGGCTGACCACCGAGACCGGCGCCGGCCAATGGGGCACCTCGCTGGCGTTCGCCGGCGCACTGTACGGCCTCGAGGTCAAGGTGTTCCAGGTACGCGTCTCGTTCGACCAGAAGCCCTACCGGCGCGCGGTCATGGAGACTTACGGCGCGCGCTGCGTCGCGTCGCCGTCCGCTGAAACCGTTTTCGGCCGCTCGGTGCTCGCCGAACGCCCCGACCACCCGGGCAGCCTGGGCATCGCGATCTCCGAAGCCGTCGAGATCGCCGCGCAGAACGACGACACCAAGTACGCGCTGGGCTCGGTGCTCAACCACGTGCTGCTGCACCAGTCGGTGATCGGCCTGGAGACGATCGAGCAGATCCGGATGGCCGACACCTGGCCCGACGTCCTCATCGGCTGCGCCGGCGGCGGCTCGAACTTCGCCGGCATCGCCTTCCCGTTCATCGGCCAGGCGCTGCGCGGCGAGGCCCCCAAGCCGCGCATCATCGCCGCCGAGCCGGCCGCCTGCCCGACGCTGACCCGCGGCCGCTACGCTTATGACTTCGGCGACACCGGCCACATGACGCCGCTGGCCAAGATGCACACGCTGGGCTCGACGTTCACGCCGCCCGGCTTCCATGCCGGCGGCCTGCGCTACCACGGCATGGCGCCGCTGGTCTCGCACGTCAAGGAGCTCGGCCTGATCGACGCCGTCGCGTTCCAGCAGACCGAATGCTTCGCCGCCGGCGTGCTGTTCGCCAAGACCGAGGGCATCGTGCCCGCGCCCGAGGCCAACCACGCCGTCAAGGCCGCGATCGACGAAGCGCTGCGCTGCAAGCGCGAAGGCAAGGCCGAGACGATCGTGTTCCTGCTGTCGGGCCACGGCCACTTCGACATGCAGGCGTACACCGACTACGCGGCCGGCAAGCTCACCGACCAGCACTATGACGAGCAGGCGCTCGCCAGGGCGCTGGACGGCCTGCCCGCCGTGGCCGACGCCGCCTGATCGGTTCCCGTTTCCGTCCTTATCGAATCCGAGCCTTACCCGGAGCACCCGCAGTGACCTTGCCCGTGTCCATCGCCTCACGTCTTCGCCTGCCGCTGATCGCCGCGCCGATGCTGCGCATCTCGGGCGTCGAGCTGACCGCCGCCGCCTGCATCGAAGGCATCATCGGCTCCTTTCCGACCGTCAACGCCCGCGAGCCCGAGCAACTCGACGCCTGGTTGACCGAGATCGCCGAGCGCTGCGCGCGCGCCGAGCGCCCGACCGCGCCGGTCTGCCCGAACGTGCTGATGCGCACCGACCCGGCCAAGCTCGACGCCGACGTCGACGTGCTGGTCAAGCACAAGGTCCCGATGGTGCTGGCCAGCGTCGGCTCGCCCGAGAAGTACGTGAAGAAGCTGCACGACGTCGGCTGCTTCGTGCTGGCCGACGTCGGCTCGATGCGCCACGCCGAGAAAGCGCTGGCCACGGGCGTCGACGGTCTCGTGCTGCTGAGCGCCGGCGCCGGCGGCCAGACCGGCTGGGCCAACGGCCTGTCGTTCGTGCGCGCGGTGCGCAAGCTGTACGACGGCCCCCTGGTGCTGGCCGGCGGCATCTCCGACGGCCACGCGTTGTGGGCCGCCCGCGCGCTCGGCTGCGAGCTCGGCCTGATGGGCACCCGCTTCATCGCCACGCGCGAAGCCGTCGCCGACGAACGCTACAAGCAGATGCTGATCGACAGCGGCATCGACGACATCCAGCTCACGCGCGGCATCAGCGGCATCGACGCCAACTTCCTGCGCCCGTCGATCGTCGCCTGCGGTCTCGATCCCGAGATCGTCTCGCAGCCGGTCTCGAAGGAGAAATCGCGCGAGCTGTTCAGCGCTTATGCCGGCCAGATGCGCGGCCCCAAGCGCTGGGTCGACCTGTGGAGCGCCGGCCACACGGTCTCGGCCGTCGAATCGGTGCTGTCGACGACCGAGCTCGTCGCCCGGATCGAGAGCGAGTACGGCGAGGCGTGGGCGGCGACGCAGCGGTTGATGGACGAGCGCGTGGCTTGAGCAAGAACGAATGGTGGTTGACCGCGTTCTCGTGCACGGCTACATTGTATCTACCAATATGTAGATACTTCTCGCATCATGCAGCTACAGATCGCCAAATGGGGCAATTCGCTCGCCATGCGGCTGCCGGCGGAACTCGTGCAGCGCCTTCGATTGAAAGCCGGGGATCGCATCGACGCCCGTCTCGCCGCCGACGGATCATTGACGATCCGGCCCGCGCAGTGGGATCGACAAGCATTTGCCGCCGAACTGGCGAGCGCTCGGCGATCGCTTCCCGTCAGTGACTCCGTCATCGATACCTTGCGGAACGAAGCCCGGTACTGATGACCTACGTGGATACCAGCGCCCTGGTCGCGCTGCTCGTCAACGAAACTCGCAGCGACGAAGTCGCAGCATGGTATGCGCAGGCACAGGGCGAGTTGGTCTGCGCGACCTGGGCCATCACGGAGTTTGGCAGCGCACTCGGCCTGAAGCAGCGAACCGGCCAGTTGACCGCCAGCAACGCCGACGAAGCATGGAAGCGCTTCGAACGGCTGGTGGCCAATGACCTGGATATCATCGTGCTGGAGACCAGCGACTTCCATCGCGCCGCATTGCTGAGCCGTGATTCCTCGACGGGCGTACGCGCGGGCGATGCCTTGCATCTAGCCTGCGCGCAGCGCGTACGTGCCGAATCACTGCTGACACTCGACGCCGTCATGGCGCGCGCAGCGAGCCTCGTGGGGTTATCGATCGTTCGACTGCGAACCTCTACCGACTGACCGACGAGCGCGTGACGCGGGCGCCCGGCAACACGCTCGACTACATCGACCGATCGACCCGACCCTGAGGCAATCCCGGACACGCACGACACCTCGACCGTCTTCAGAATGAAGGCATGACTTCCCCGTACCGGTGCGTCCATGCCTGCTGATTCGATGCATCCGGCGCCAAGAGCGGTGCGGTACCTCGAAACACTGACGCGAGCCGTCGAAATGATCGGCGAGTGGCTCGCCGCCGAAGATGGCATGGACGATCCGCTCGACGGCAACCTGGTGGCCGATCGCGTCGGAATGTCCCGCTACCACTTCCATCGGATCTTCCGTGCGTACTTCGGGATCACGATCGGCCGTTACATCACCTGGCGTCGCCTGCAGAAGGCTTGTGAGCTGTTGAATCGGGCCGACGCACGAGTGCTCGACGTCGCGCTGGCCTGCGGATACGAAAGCGCTCAAGCGCTGGCCAAGGCAATGCGACGTGAACTTGGCATGACGCCCACTGCGGTGCGCGCAGGCGAGTTACCACCTGACGACGCATGGCGATCTCTACTCGATCGGCCCAATGTTCTGACTGCGACGCCCCTCGCCCTACGGCCGACGCTGGTCTACTTACCCGCCTTGCCCATCCTGTGCGCGACCGAATCGGGGCGGACTTCGCGTGACATGAGCGATGTGGCCGAGCGAGCCTTCGCCGCGTTGCTGCCCCGGTTGGATCAGCACAGTCACCGCGATCGCGTCGATGCGTTCATCGGAATCTTTCCCGATGTACCGGCGGAATGGTCCGATCTCCCGCTCGACTGGCCCGATCCCGTCCCTGACTCCGAGATCCGGTTTCATGCCGGAGCGCTATTCGGGTTCGATCTCGCGCGACGCTCCGGACGACCGATACGAGTCGACATACCGCTCGATGCAAGGCTTGCCTGGCTCGACCTGCCGGCCGGCATGCACGCTGTGTTCACGCACATCGGACCGCACGATCGACTCCACGAACTATGGAACGCGATCTACCGTGACTGGCTGGCAGCGACCGGCTATGCGCTGGGGACCACGCTGCCGTTCGAACACTACGTTACTCGTCCGCCCGGTACCGCGCCGGCTTCGTGCCGGACCGACCTGTATTTACCCCTCGCCTGATCGCCTCTGACGACACTCATGACTGCCGCATCTCGTTCTTCCTGCTCAACGGACATCGGTTCCATCACCGACCTCGCAGGCGCGTTGCAGCGCCACGAACTCAGCGCTCTCGACGCCTGCGAACAGGCGATCGAGCGGATCAACCGGCTCGATTCGGCATTGAACGCCGTCCCGACGACGCTACGAGACTTCGACCGCGCCCGTCAGCAGGCACGCAACGCCGATGCCGCCATGGCAAAGGGCGACAAGCGGCCGCTGCTTGGCGTGCCCATCCTCGTCAAGGAGTCCTTCGACGTCGCAGGATTGCCGACCTGCTGGGGCCTGCCCTTTGCTCGCGATCGCCGCGCCAACGCGGATGCCGTCGCGGTCGAGCGCCTCAAGCGAGCCGGTGCCGTACTGCTCGGCAAGACGAACGTACCCACCGCGCTCGCCGACTGGCAGTGCGACAATCCGGTGTACGGAAGAACGGTTCATCCGATGTCGAGCCGGCACACCCCGGGCGGCTCTTCGGGTGGCTCGGCCGTTGCACTGGCCGCCGGCTACGTGCCGCTCGCGCTGGGATCGGATTTCGCGGGCTCGCTGCGCGTGCCCGCGCATTTCTGCGGCGTGCTGGCCCATAAGCCCACGCACGGCTTGGTGCCGCTCGATGGTCATGCGTTTCCCACCCAGGCCATCAACGAACCGGATCCGTTCACGGTGGTCGGCCCGATGGCCCGCTCGGCCGATGACCTGATGCTCGCGCTGGAATTGCTGGCTGGGCCAGCCGGCACCCGAGCCGCAGCATGGCGAGTTCGTGTACCGCCTAGTCGGTGCGTCACCCTGAAGGACTGCCGCGTGCTCGTACTGGACCGGCATCCAGCCACCTCCACCGACGCGGCTGTCCGGACGGCAGTGCGAGATGCGGCGGACGCGTTGGCCGACGCGGGGGCGCAGGTCATCGATCGACACCCGGCGTTGCCCAGCCTGACGGCCGGAGCCGAATTACACACAGCCTTGCACCGTGCATTGTTGAGTCGACTATCGCTACCCGGCAGCCCACCGCCGATTCCCGTCACGCAATGGTTCGGTCTACTCGATCAGAAAGCGACCATCCAAGCGCAATGGGAAACGCTGTTCCGAGACGTTGATGTCGTCATCACTCCACCATTCGGTACGCCTGCGTTCGAGCATCAAGTAGAGCCCGATCTCCTGCGGCGCACGCTGCCGATCGACGGCGAGGCAACACCCTACGTGGCACAAATCGTCTGGCCGGGCCTGGCAACGCTGGCGAGCCTGCCGGCGACCGTGGTGCCGTGGCGACCGGCATCGGATGGAATGCCGACAGGTCTACAGATCATCGGCCCGGCTTGGGAGGATCGAACGCCGATCACCGTCGCCGGATTGATCGAACGTATTCGCTAGAACCTGCCCGAACTCCTGAACCACGACATCGAGACCACGCCTCGCCGCCGACGGATCGTTGACGATCCGCCCCACGCGGTGGGATCGACGAGCGTTCGCCGCCGAACTGGCGAGCGCCCGGCGATCGCTTCCCGTCAGTGACTCCATCATCGACGCGCTGCGCAGCGAAGCCCGGTACTGATACATCGCACAAAATAGACAAAATATCTATACTTGTCCGATGCAACGGATGACCGCCACCCAGGCCAAGCAGAACTTCGGCGAGCTGATGGACGCGTTGGCGCAGGGGCCGATCGTGATCGAACGTCACGGCAAGGTTCGCGCGATCGTCTGCGCGCCGGATGCCTTCGATCGGCAGGCGGCCCGGATGGATGGCCTGGCGGAGCGCCGCGCCGCTCGCGCGGCCCAGCAGTCGATCGACAAGGACCGGCTGATCAAGCATCAGAAGATCGCCATCGAATTGCTGCTGATGCCGGCCGCCCAACGACGCGCGGCCATCGCCAAGGCTCGCGCCGAGGTCGACAAGTGGCGTCGCGAACGGCTGTGCAGCCCCGACTACGCCGATCGCTGGCAGGCGCTGCTCGATCTGCCCGCTACCGAGTTGGCGCGAGCGATGAGCGACGAATCGCTCGATTGGGGCCGCGCGCTGCGTCAGAACAGCCCCTGGCACGTCGCGCGAACGTGAATCGCGATCGTCTGTTCAAATTGTTCGAGGAGGCCCGGCGAATCACGGGCCACGTCGAATACGTGATCATCGGCAGCCTGTCGATCCTCGGCACGGACGATGAGCCCGACCTGCCCGCCGACATGACGATGTCGATCGACGTCGACAGCTTCAGCAGGAACGATCCGATCCGGATCTTCGATCTGAACCAGGACCTGGGCGAGGACTCCCCGTTTCATCATGCCAACGGCTACCACCTCGATCCCGTCTCGCCCGGGCTGCCGACCTTGCCCGACGGCTGGCGCGACCGGATGACGCCGATCGCCCGGCAAGGACTCACCCTCTGGTTCATCGACCCGGACGACGCCGCGATATCGAAATACGCCCGCGGCGATCCGAACGACCTTCGCTGGATTCGCGCCGGCCTCCGATCCGGCCATGTCTCATTGCCCAGAGTACGGGCGCGGCTGGCTTCGACGAGCTTCCTGGACGACGCCGAATCCGCCCGGGTCCGGCAGGCGATCGACGTCGACGCAGCCTGGTTCGACGACATCCGCGGCCAGCGATGACCGCCGGGCGTTCCCGCCGGTCGCGCCCATCCGGATGTCGTCCTCGTTCTTGAGTCCGGCGTCAGCCGGCCTTCCCGGCTCGCCGCTCGAAGTCCGTCGCGAACTCGTTCAATCGCTTCGACCCGTCCGCCCCTCCCCATCGATCAGAAGAAATGGCGCACGCCGAACGCGAGGCCCTTCTGGTCGGCGCCGGGCTCGCCGGCCGCGTACGCTACCCCCGCTCCGCGCAGCACGTACGCGCCGGTGGTGTTGTTGCGGGTCGTGCCGGCCGTCGCGTACAGGTTGGTGCGCTTCGACAACGGGTACGTGTACGACAGCGACACGCTGTTGCCGCGCGCGTTGCTGGCGTCCTCCTTCATCCGTGTGAACTGCAGGTACACGGTGCCCGCCCCGGCGCGCAGAGATCCGCCGACGTTGTAGAACGTCAGCTTGCGCGGGCCATCCGGGTCGGCCACGCCGGCGCCCAGCACGACCTTGGCGGGCCCGAACTTGTAGCCGCCCCCACCGCCGTACTCCTTGGTCTTGAGCAGGCTGTCATCCGGCGCGACCACCGTACGGCGCTGATGGAACCAGGCGCTGGCCGACCACGGGCCCGACGCGAAGATCCACGACACGCCGGTATGGTTGCCGCCGGACTTCGGCGCCGCGTAGCGCTCGCCGACGCCGAAGTGCGCCTGGATCACGTGGCCGCCGAAGTTCGGCGTCTTGTAGAAGATGCCGTTGCTGGTGCGGGTCTGCATGCCGGATACCGCGCCGTAGGTGACGCCGTTGACGGTCGCGCCCTGGTAGCCGCTCAGGAACGTCAACAGGTTGCCGAACAGCCCGTACCGCAGGATGTCGACCTCCTGCATCGCCGGGTAGCCGGACACGTAGTCGCGGCCGAGCCAGACCTGGCCGAACCGGCCCTCGACGCCGACATAGCTGCCGCGCGCGAAGTTCAGCGCATTGCCGCCGCCGCCATCGCCGCCGCCGGTGTCCCAGCCGACCTCGCCCTCGGCCTTGAAGAACGCCTTGTACCCACCGCCCAGGTCCTCGCTGCCGCGGATGCCCCAGCGGCCGGTGCTCTGGTAGCCCGAGTCGACGCGCAACGCGGTCGAGTTGCCCGAGCCTCCGACGTCGATGATGCCGATGCCGGCATCGGCGATGCCGAACAGCGTAACGTTGGGCTCGGCCATGGCCCACGGCGACAGCAGGCCCGCCAGCAGCGCGGCCGCACACTTGGTTTTCGACATCGGTCTCCTCCGGGGATCGTCGAACGATCGAAGCGGCGAATGCTTTGCCCGCCGCGTTGCCAATAACGGCCCGATGCTGACAAGAAACCCCGCGCCTTTCAATCGACTTTCGATGCGCTAGGCTTTCGCGCAACGAAAATCTCGATGATTCCGGACCATGCGACGGCCGGCGCGATCGATCGAGGCCGGCCCGGCCCCGAAACCAGCGGAACCCGCGAGGCCGGCGAAATCGGTGACGGCCAGCCGCGACCGTCGGGGCGTCAGGCGGCCGCGGCCGGCGACGATACGCCCATCATCGCCGTCAGATGCCCGCGCAGCGCCTGAGCCAGCCGGTCCGACTCCGCGCGCGGCAGCACCGCGATGCGCAGATGGCACTCGTCGTCGCCGACCTTGTTGCTGCATTCGCGCAGGTACAGCCCGTCGCGTTCGAGCAGCCGGCGCCGCAGCGCGCGGCCGCACAGGCCCGGCGCCAGCTCCGCGTAGACGAAGTTGGCCTCGGACGGAAACACCGTCAGCCCGTCGACCTCGGCGAGCCGCTCGAGCAGGTATTCGCGATCGCGGATCACCTGGCCGAAGCTGGCGCGCAGCGCATCGCCGAGCGGCGCCAGTTCCTTCAGCACCTGCGCGGCCAGGCCGTTGACGTTCCAGCGCGGCAACTGCCGGCGCAGCGCGGCCGCGCGCCGCTCGCCGGCCACCGCGTAGCCGAGCCGGATGCCGTGCCAGCCGAGCGACTTGCCCAGGCTCTTGACGATGACCAGGTTGCCGTCATCACCCAGCGCGAGCTCGCTCGCGCTCGTCAGCGACGAGAAATCGATGAACGACTCGTCGATGACGATCGTCGCCAGGTCGGACAGCGTCGTCACGATGCGACCGATCTCGTCGCTGGTGAACCACGCGCCGGTCGGGTTGTTCGGGTTGCACAGCACCAGCGTATCGGCGCCGTGCCGCCTGACCGAATCGATCAGCTCGTCGACGTCCACGCGCCACGACCGCGATCGGCGATGGTGCACGTAGTGGGCCGGCACGCCCCACTCGGCCGGCAGGTCGGTCCAGCGCCCGAAGGTCGGCACCGTCGTCACGATCGGCCCGCGCGCCATCCGGCACAGCGCGGTGATCACCTCGGTCGAACCGTTGGCCAGCACCACGTGGCGCGCCGGCAGCCCGATCAGCTCGGCCAGATGCGGCTCGAGCGCCGCGGCGTCGTCCGGGTAGTGGCGCAGCAGGTCCGGCAGCGACGCCCGCAACTGCTCGAGCAGCGACGCCGGCGGAAAGTGCCGGTTGACCGGCACGCAGAAATCGACGATCTCGCCGTCGTGGGGAGCCGCTTCGCGCACCGCCGCCATCGACGGATTGTGGCTGGCGACCGCCAGCAGCCGATGCAGCGTGTCCTCAGACGACATCGATGCCTCCGGCGATGATCAGGTGGTCGCCGACGACCGGCAGGTCGTCGCCGAAGGTCCGCAGCAGCCGGTCTCGCAACCGCTCGCCGCAGATGCGAGACGGCTCGTACAGCAGGCCCAGCACCGTGCCGCTGTGCGCGCAATTGATGCCTAGCGCGCCCAAGTGGGACAAGGCCCGCAACCGCTCGAACGCCCACTTGGGCAGGATCGACTGGCTCAGCTCGGCGCTGGCCGTCGCGGCCGCGGCCACCAGCCGGTTGCAACCGCCGCGCAGGCCGCGCCGCAGCGCCGCGCGCGCATCGCGAACGAGGTTCGCGTGACGACGATAGACCGAGCGCGCCCGCTCGCGCTCGAAGGCCACCGTCTCGACCGCGCCGCCGCAGTCGACGACCAGCACGCGCAGGTCGCGCGGCGCCGGCAGCCGCTCGTTCAGCTCGCCGGTCAGGAAGTTCAGGTCGGCCACGCCGCGATAGTGCGTGCAGTCCGACGGCTCGATCGACGTGATCAGCCGCGCCAGCTCCTGCTCGGTCCGGTACAGCCCCGCGCAGGCGAGCGTGGCCGCCACGCCGGCGGCCACGTCGGCGGTGCTCGACGCCATCCCCTTGCCGCGCGGGATGTCGCCGTCGATGGCCACACGAATGCCCGACAGCCCGCCGACGCGCCGCGCCAGCAGCCCGATGGTCTCGGCCACCTTCTCGTACTGGCGCCGACCATCGAGCTCGACCGCATCCGAAGCGATCGGTTGCGCGACCGCCGTCGCGTAGCGATCGATCGGACAGTTGATCATGAAATCCCGGCCGTCGATCGCGCCCTGCAGCAGCTCGCCGCAGGTCCCGGGCGCCCGGCGCGTCTCGGAAAACCGGCCGGCGTTGACGCGCCGGACGCGGACGGAGGGTGAAGTCGTTGGAGTGAACAAGCGATCGCGATCAGTGACGGGTGTGGTCGGCAGCGTATGGGTCATGACAGTCTTTCCTTGCGAGAGTGGAGGCTGGCGCTAGGCCACCGCGTGCGCGACCTCCTCGATCGGGGTCGCCGATGCAGGCTCGGGCCGGA
Organism: Burkholderiaceae bacterium; assembly: GCA_047605425.1. Classification (GTDB taxonomy): domain Bacteria; phylum Pseudomonadota; class Gammaproteobacteria; order Burkholderiales; family Burkholderiaceae_E; genus JAKPAM01. The sequence goes on from JASGFT010000034.1 coordinate 12,566, forward strand.
ACGTTTCCCACTCGCATTGCCGTTGTTGCTGCCGGAAACCAGATCCGCGCGGTCCGCGGGCTTTGGTTACAAATCGAGGCATCAGCGAAACGAAGCCGGCTCGCCCGACCCGACCGTCCGTCGGTTTCGTCGGCTCATCCGACCGAATCTCCCCCTGTCGCGGAATTACGCACCACGCGTCGCGTCGCCCGCCGCATACTGCAACCGGTTTGGAATCGGCAACATTTACACCAGGTTCGCCGTGCTAACATTTTTGGATTTAGCTCGAAAAATAGCTACAACCAATTGATCCAAAAGGTTTTTTTGATGAATGTCGTCGTGATGGCCGCAGGCATGGGCAAGCGGATGAAATCGGCGCTGCCCAAGGTATTGCATCCGCTGGCCGGCAAGGCGCTGCTCGCGCACGTGCTCGATCGCTCGCGCGAGCTGACGCCCGGCAAGCTGGTCATCATCCACGGGCATGGCGGCGAGGCCGTCCAGCGGGCGCTCGGCGCTCCCGACCTGCACTGGGCGCTGCAATCGCCGCAGCTCGGCACCGGCCACGCCGTCGCCCAGGCGCTGCCGCTGCTCGACGACGACGCACCGACATTGATCCTGTCCGGCGACGTCCCGCTGATCCAGACCGCCACGCTGCGCCGGCTGCTGGCCGCCGCCGGCAGCGACAAGCTCGGCATCCTGACCGTCGACATGCCCGACCCGAGCGGCTACGGCCGCATCGTCCGCCAGGGCGAGCGCATCATCGCCATCGTCGAGCACAAGGACGCCGACGAAGCCACGCGCCAAATCCGCGAGATCAACACCGGCATCCTCGTCGTACCGACCGTCCCGCTCAAGCGCTGGCTCGCCGCGCTGAAGAACGACAACGCCCAGGGCGAGTACTACCTGACCGACATCGTCGCGATGGCCGTCGCCGACGGCGTCCCGGTAGTCAGCGCGCAGCCCGACGCGATCTGGGAAACGCAGGGCGTCAACAGCAAGCAGCAGTTGGCCGAGCTCGAACGCGTGTACCAACGCGAACTGGCCGACCGCCTGATGACCGACGGCGTCATGCTCGCCGACCCGTCGCGCATCGACATCCGCGGATCCTTGAGCTGCGGCACCGACGTCAGCATCGACGTCAACTGCGTGTTCGAAGGCCGGGTCGTGCTCGGCGACGACGTCCGGATCGGCGCCAACTGCGTGCTGGTCGACGCGACGCTCGGCGACGGCACCGTGCTGATGCCGTTCACGCACGTACAGGGCGCTCGCGTCGGCCGGATGGGCACGCTGGGCCCGTTCTCGCGGCTGCGCCCGGGCACCGAACTGGGTAATGACGTCCACGTCGGCAACTTCGTCGAGATGAAGGCCGCCAAGGTCGGCGACGGCAGCAAGGCCGGCCACCTCAGTTATGTCGGCGACGCCACCGTCGGCCGCAACGTCAACATCGGCGCCGGCACGATCACCTGCAACTACGACGGCGCCAACAAGCACCACACGACGATCGGCGACGACGTGTTCGTCGGATCGGACACCCAGTTCGTCGCGCCGGTCACCGTCGGCAACGGCGTCTCGATCGCCGCCGGCACCACCGTGTGGAAGGACGTCACGCCCGGCACGCTGGTGCTGAACCCGCGGCAGCAGGCCGAGCGCGGCGACTACCAGCGGCCGGTCAAGAAAAGACAATCCTGATTCCTCGATCCGATTCGGAGCATTCAACATGTGTGGCATCGTCGGCGCCGTCGCCCAACGCAACGTCGTACCCATCCTGATCGAAGGATTGCGCAAGCTCGAATACCGCGGCTACGACTCCGCCGGCATCGCGATCCTCGATGACGGCCGGATGGACCGCGTCCGCGCCGTCGGCCGCGTCGCCGACCTGCAGGCCCGCACCGACGAATGCCATGCCGACGCCCCCACCGGCATCGCCCACACCCGCTGGGCCACGCACGGCGGCGTCACCGAGAGCAACGCCCACCCGCACGCCTCGCTGGGCAAGGACTTCTCGGTTTGCGTCGTGCACAACGGCATCATCGAAAACCACGACGCGCTGCGCAGATCGCTGAAGGCCGACGGCTTCAACTTCACGTCCGAGACCGACACCGAAGTCATCGCCCATCTGCTGCACCGCTACCTGCGCACCGGCCTCGAGCTGTTCGACGCCGTCCGCAAAGCCGTCAAGGAATTGCACGGCGCCTACGCGATCGCCGCGATCAACACCGCCCAACCCGGCGTCGTCGTCGGCTCGCGCAAGGGCTCGCCGCTGCTGCTGGGCGTCGGCAACGGCGGCAGCGGCAAGGGCGAGAACTTCCTCGCGTCCGATACCTCCGCGCTGCTGCAGGTCACGCGCTCCGTCGCTTACCTCGAAGAAGGCGACGTCGTCGAGATCACGGCCGACGGCTACCGCATCGTCGACGACAACGGCGAGCCTGTCGAACGAGCGATCACCGAAAGCCAGTTGTCGGCCGACGCGATCGAGCTGGGCAAGTACGACCACTACATGCAGAAGGAGATCTTCGAGCAGCCCGGCGCCATCGCCAACACGCTCGAAATGGTCACCAACGCCAGCTCGGTCTCGCCCGGCCTGTTCGGCGCCGACGCCGAAGCGATCTTCCGCCGCACGAGGCAAATACTTATCCTCGCCTGCGGCACCAGCTACCACTCCGGCGTCGTCGCCAAGTACTGGCTGGAGTCGGTGGCCCGGATCCCGACCAGCGTCGAGATCGCCAGCGAGTACCGCTACCGCGACTCGGTGCCGCTGGACGACACCCTCGTCATCACGATCTCGCAATCGGGCGAGACCGCCGACACGCTGGCCGCGCTGCAGCACGCCAAGTCGCTGGGCATGACCGACACGCTGTCGATCTGCAACGTGCCCGAGTCGGCGCTGATCCGACAGTCCAAGCTGAGGTTCCTCACTCGCGCCGGCCCCGAGATCGGCGTCGCGTCGACCAAGGCGTTCACCACCCAGTTGGCCGCGCTGTTCATCCTTACCCTGGTCATGGCCAAGCTGCGGGATCAGTTGAGCGCCGAGCGCGAAGCGGAACTGATCAAGCAGTTGCGGCACTTGCCGGCGGCGATGAACCACGTGCTGGAGTGCGAGAAGGCCGTCAAGCACTGGGCCGGACGCTTCGCGCCACGCGAGAACGCGCTGTTCCTGGGCCGCGGCGTGCACTTCCCGATCGCGATGGAAGGGGCGCTGAAGCTCAAGGAGATCACGTACATCCACGCCGAGGCTTATGCGGCTGGGGAGTTGAAGCACGGGCCGCTGGCGCTGGTCGACTCGCGGATGCCGGTGGTCGTGGTCGCGCCGAACGACGTGTTGATCGAGAAGCTGAAGTCGAACTTGCAGGAGGTCCGGGCGCGAGGGGGTGAGCTCTTCGTGTTCGCGGATCAGGAAACGCTGATCGAGCCTAGTGATGGGGTCAACGTCATCAACCTGGGGGATCATGCGGGCTTGCTGTCGCCGATCCTGCATGTGGTGCCGCTGCAGTTGCTGGCTTATCACGCGGCGTTGGCGCGGGGGACGGATGTGGATAAGCCGCGGAATTTGGCTAAGTCGGTGACGGTGGAGTGAGGATCAGGGCGCGAGAGCACCTATTGATCGTATAAAAAGGGTCTTCGCGGATCAGTGCGGGTAACACCGTATGCTGCGTGCCTTTACGTCACCAGCATGACCAGATCGGTATAGCCCGTCAGCAGAACATCGGCCGTCAGCAGCCGCAAAGGCTCGGTCATCGCTTGGGCCACGAGCAATCGGTCAAAAGGGTCGCCGTGGATCATGGGTAAGGTGGCGACCACTGCCGCATGGGAGCCGCGAACGGGAAGTTCCTGAAATCCACTGGCTCCCACGGCAGCCAGCAATTCACCCAGGTCGCCGTCAATCTTTCCAAGCCGAGACTTGATGGCGATCTCCCACAGCGATGCGGCAGAAACGAAGACTGCGTCGGCCTGGGCAATTTTCTCTCTGGCCGACGCGCCAAGCCTCCTGTCAGACGCGACAGCCCAGAGGAACACATGCGTGTCCAGCAGAATCCTCATCAGCGTCCCTCGAAGGCAGCCAGCACCTCATCAGGCAGCGGAGCATCGAAGTCGTCCGCAATCCGGATCCTGCCCTCGAGCACACCGAATCGTACCTTTCGCTCTTCCGATTCCAAGCGCGTGATTCGCGCCACGGGCTTGCCATGCCGACTGACAATGATGTCCTCGCCGGCAATGGCTCGATCGACTAGCTGAGACAGCCGGGTCTTGGCTTCGTAGATGTTGATCGCGGTCATGGTGATTCGAAGGTATTTTAAAAAAAAGACCAAGTCTAGTCTAATCCGATTCGATTAAAAGATCGAGTACTCGAGCTACTCGAAAAGGGACATTGATAGGCCGTACTGAACATCCCAGGCCGCGCCCTGCTTGGTGAATTGGGAAGCGCTATTGCTCCAAAATACTGTCATTGAAAACAGTGCTTTAAGCTGTAGCCTACCTGACACACGCCTCTCCACCGCCGCAATCCATGCATATCCAACTACCGCTATTCGGCGGCCCTCCCGCCTCAGGTGATCGATGGGAAGCAGCGATGCCCGCCGGCCAGCGCGCACCAAACGAAAACATCTTCTTCGCGCTACTGCCCGACGACACCGAGATCCAACGGCTGACCAGCGAAGCGACCCAGTGCATGCTCTCGGCCGGCCTGACCGTCCGGCGGACCGACGTAACACGACTGCACGTGACGCTGGCGTTCCTCGGTACCGGGCTCGACAACCGGAAGCTGTCCGCGGCATGCTGGGCGGCCGACCAGGTACATCTACCGGCCTTCGACGTACGGTTCGACCGGGCGATGAGCTTCGGCCGATCGAACGGACCCTTCGTGCTCACCGGCCGGATCGACGATGACGATCTGGCACCGGTGTACGGCCTGCGCACGGCGTTGATCCATGCACTCGCCGACCAGGGGATTCGGTTGAAAGCGGCCTACCGACCGCACATGACGCTCAGCTACAGCCGCAGGCCTCACGTCGCCGAGCATGCGATCACGCCAATCGCTTTTCCCGGCCGCGCCTTTCATCTGATGCGCAGCCACGCCGGCCAGTCGCGTCATGAACGCCTCGCCTCATGGCCGCTGGCGGATTCCCCGGCCCGGTGATCGAGCACTCGGCCCGGCCTGCCGCCGAGGCGTCGACCGCGAAGCGATTCTTCGCCGGCCCGGCACCACTCGATCATCACGGCTCAGCAGACGACGTCGACTGCCCAGTGTCGGTGCCCCCCTTCGCCCTCATCGAATCGAGGTGCGCATCCAGGGCCCGCGCCATCTCTCCGAAATACCCGTAGACGCCCCCCCAGATCGCGCCAGCGTCTGCGCCGAAGCCGCCGGCGGCATATTGCGCACGGCCGCTCCGCAGCGCTCTCGAAACGGAGAGCACACCGGGTTTCGTCAGCTCGTGGGCCTTCAGGTCGTCCTGGACCCGGCGGCGTGCCAGATCGATTCGCTTGACGCGGTCCGCCAACGCATCGGCGGAGCTCGACGGTCGACGCTGAAGAACCACGGCCAGGCGATCCCGGGCGTCTTCCAGTTGTCCGGGGCCGCCCAGGGCATGGCCCGGTCTCCCTGCGCATGCGGATCCGGCGCCCAGACGCAGGTGTCCTTCTCGACCTTGGGATCGGGCGGGTTCTGCGGGCTGAGGTATTCGAAGGTCTGCCACAGTTGCAGCGCCGCGAGCGCTTCGCTTCGCGGACTGGGTGCGGATCCGGGAACGGCGTCGGTACTGCGCCCGGCTTCTGGAGGGGAAGTGGTCACGAGTCAACCCGGTCACGGGATCCTCGATCAGGGGCCTGCCGGGGAAGCATGATCATAGCCGTCGAAGTCGGATGCACCGGACGGAACCGCTCGTCAAGCTCACTAAGGAAAGTATTCGGCGAACTTGTTGCCGCTACCCAAGTCCCTACATGCTCCGAGTGGTCGGGCGATGACCGTTGCGCGCGTTGTCATGTGATTGCAACCTATTGATAAACCATGGGTTCTTTCTTTCCGCCGAATTCAAATGTGATAGCTGACCGGCTCCGCCGTCGGAACATCCATTTCCAGTCGACATGATTGCAATCCTTTGCTTGAACGGCATAAATCGACCGGTTGATAATCCTGCCGCCCTAGCCTCACCCGCCCCTCCATGCCCAGCACCGACCCCGTCGCCTCCCTCCCCGCCGAGCTCTACGAGATCACCCGGCTGCTCGCCGGCGTCGAGTCGAAGGGCTCGTTCGCAACGAGTTTCACGCTGCCCGCCACCGATCTCGACGTCCGCGTCGAGGGCGCCGGCCGCATCCCCTTGCCGGTTCTGGCTGCCACGTCGCAGAAGCTGCGCAAGGTCGCCCAACCCGCCCGCTACGGCCTGAAGGACCAGACGCTGCTCGACCCGGCCGTTCGCGACACCTGGGAGATCCCGGGCGACCGGGTCACGATCCAGCAACGTTGGCAACCGGTCCTGGACAAGGTCCTCGCGCGCGTTCGCCGCGATCTCGGCCTGCCCCTGGCATGCGATCTCGAAGCGCGGCTGCACAACCTGCTGATCTACTCGCGCGTGCAGTTCTTCGCGACGCACCAGGACTCCGAGAAGGACGATGGCATGATCGGCACCCTGGTCGTCGGCCTGCCGTCGCGGTTCAGCGGCGGCGAGTTCGTGATTCGCCACCATGACGAGTCGCTGGTGTCGACCGGCTCCGCGACGGAATTGAGCATCATCGCGTTCTACGCCGATTGCCGCCACGAGATCCGCCCGATCACCAGCGGTCATCGCGTCGTGTTGACCTGGAACCTGATCGTCCGGAACCCGGCGACGGTGGACGCGCCGCCCACCGTGCCCGTCGACGTACTGACCCGGCGGATCCGGTCCTGGTTCGAAACGCCGAGGCCACCGCGCTGGGACGGTGATCGACGCGCGTTGCCGCCCGATCGCTTCGTCTATCTGCTGGACCACGAGTACACGCAGCATGGACTCGACTGGGATCGACTCAAGAACACCGATGCGCTGCGAGCCGCCACCCTGCGCGAAGTGGCCGAGCGCTTGGACTGCCGGATCTACCTCGCGCTCGCGGACGTGCACGAGACCTGGAGTTGCGAGGACGACTACTCGGACTACGGCTATCGCGGACGCGGCCATTACCGTGATTTCGACGACGACCTCGATGACGATGATGAAGACGATGCCGACGACGACAGCGACGGCGCCGACTACGAACTGCTCGATCTCATCGAAAGCGAGATCGAACTGCGCTACTGGGTCGCCCCCGGCGGCCGCAAGGTGACGCGCGTTTCCGTCGACGTCGACGATCACGAAGTCTGCTACACGAAGCCATCGATCGACTGCGAGCCGTTCGAGTCCGAGCACGAAGGCTTTACCGGCAACGCGGGCAACACGGTCGATCACTGGTATCACCGCGCCGCCATCGTGATGTGGCCGCGCGCGCACGAGTTCGTGATCCAGGCCAAGGCCTCGACCCGCTGGGCGATCGACGAGATCACGCGGATCCTGGCCGGCGACGGTCGCGGCAAGGCCCGGGAGCAGGCGCGCCGAATTCTGCCGTTCTGGCCGGACGCCGTGGCACGGACCGGCCCACGAGCGGGGCCGGAAACAGGGACGGAAGCAGGAGCAGGTGCCGAAATCGACACCGGCGCGGCAGGCGACCTCGATGCGCGGCAGAAGGAACGATCGGCTCTGCTCGCCGCCACGCTGCGGCTCGTCATCGGCCTCGACGAGGCGGCGCTGTCCGACATCAGCGCCGCCCTGCTGGCGCCGTTTCGTCTCGTCGATCTATCGCCGGACGCCGCGCCGCGCGTTGCCGAACTGCTCCAAGCGCGCGGCATCAGCGGCTGCCGCGCGGTACTGACCCCATGGATGGCGGAGCCGAGATACGACAACGCCGACGGCGCAATGCGCGCGTGGCTGTCCAGCACGCTGCCGGCGCTGTGCCACGCGCTGTGCGCGGAAACCGGCGGCGAAGTCGCGGCCGCGGGCCGGGTATTGGCCGGCGAGCTGCTGGCCAACCGATGGGCGTCGCTGCAGCGGCAGATAGAAACGATATGGCAGCTCGCCGATGCCACGCTCGCCACGAAGCGGCTTTCGGGCTTCGGCGAGCCGCTGCTGGCGATGATCGAAAGCTGCGGCATCGCGGATCAGCCGGCGCTGCGCGACGCCCTCATCGGCTTCCTGGGCAAGGGCCTGGACACCGATCGAGCGGATGCGGTTCCGCTGCAGCTGCCGCTCGCTCTGTTTCGGGCCGCAGCCCGTGGCCGAGCCGCCGATCCGACCTCGGGCGATACCCGGCGCAACCTCGGGCTGGAGCCGCTGCGCCAACACCTGGCGCGGACGCTGGCCGCCCGATTGGCGCGCCCCGCAAGGACCGATGACGACTGGTCGATCGACACGCGGATCCGCTGCACCTGCGAGTTGTGCATGACGCTGACGGATTTCCTGCGCTCGCCGCGCGACAAGCGCCTCGAATGGCCGCTGGCCGAACAGCGTCGCCGGCATGTCCATGACACCATCGACTCGTATCGCTTGCCTGTGCGGCATGTGACGCGTCGCCAGGGGCGACCCTTCACGCTGGTGCTGGAGAAGACCCGCGAGGTTTTCGATCAGGATGCGGCGGCGCGTCGGTCGTCGGCGCAGGAACTGGCGTGGCTCGACACGCTACGGTGAATGAAGGCGGGTTCGCGCCGACATCGCAACTTGTCGATGACCCATTCCAGCCGGGTCTCGAGTTGCGACGATCAGTGCGCAGCCATTCAGCGCACAGCCCGACATGCTCGTCGTCTTCAATCGACCAGGTTACCCGGTAAGTGTAGCGATCAGGGCTCATGGCGGATGTCCTGCAATTTCTGGATGGCCAGCAATACTTGACGCACTTGTCCTCGCTGCGCAACTCGTCGTAGCTTGCTTCGCCGTACTTGTCATGCAGGGCGATGAGCGCCGGGCGGTCGGCATCCGTCAGCATCTGGCGCTCGTCGACGAGCATTTCCTGCACCTCGTCGAGAATGACCTGGGCGAGGCGGGTACGTTCGCGCTTGTCGAGCGCACGATCGTCATGGGCGTCGTCGAACAGGCGCAGCCGCCTGGTCCAGCGATTGAAGGCCTTCCGGGCTTTCGACGCAAGCGTCGAAGCGAACAGTTTATCCTGAGGCCCTTTCGCGCGGCCTGTGCCCCCGGCCTTTTCCCATCCCCACATCGTCCGGACACCATCACGATGCCCACTCCAGGAAAGCCCGGCAAGCGTGCCGCCTCTGCCGGCAAGCCCCGCTCATCGGCCCGTCGGCCCCCTCGTTCGTCCTCCCGCTCATCCAAGTCCGCCGAGCCGAAGCTGTCGCGCCTGCACGCGCCGTCGGAGTTGCCCGCCGACCAATGGCAGCGCGGTCTGCGCAGGCAGTTCGGGCGCGAGCAGGCCTTCGGGCTGACGAACCTCGGCGACGAGCCCTTCCTGTCCGATTTCCGCGTCGACAACCCGGCGTCGAAGTCCAGCTACCGGGTCGCGATCCGCGGCCTGTCCCCCGGCGACAACTTCTGCGCGTGCCCGGACTTCGCGACCAACGACCTGGGCACCTGCAAGCACATCGAGTTCGTGCTCGCGAAACTGCGCAAGAAGCGCGGCGCGAAGCAGGCCTTCGCCCGCGGCTGGCAGGCGCCGTTCTCGGAGATCTGGCTGCGCTACGGAGCCCAAAGATCCGTGTGCTTTCGTCCCGGCCACGATTGCCCATCCGCGCTATCGCGCCTGGCCGAGCGGCTGCTCGTCGACGGCGAGCTGCCGGCCGAGCATTTCGACGAGATCGAGACGCTGCTCGCCGCGGCCGCCGACGCCGGCCATGAGCTGCGCGCTTATGACGACGCGCTGGCCTTTATCGCCAGCCACCGTGATGCGGTCCACCGCGCCCGGGTCCTGGACGAGACCTACCGCAAGGGAGCCGAGGATCCGCGCCTGGCCAGGCTGCTGAAGGTGCCGCTCTATCGCTACCAGGCCGAGGGCGCGTTGTTCGCGGTGCGCGCCGGCCGGGCGCTCATCGGTGACGAGATGGGGCTGGGCAAGACCATTCAGGCGATTGCCGCGATGGAGTTGTTCGCCCGCCACTTCGGCGTGAGCCGGGTGCTGATCGTCTGCCCGGCCTCGCTGAAGTACCAATGGCAAAGCGAGATCGCCCGCTTCAGCGGCGGCTCGGCGCGCGTGATCGGCGGCGGCCGGGCGGCACGGCAGGCGGCCTTCGCCGAAAGCGATGGCTGCAAGATCACCAACTACGAAAAGCTGCAGCCCGACCTCGACCTGATCGCCGACTGGGCCCCCGAGCTCGTCATCGTCGACGAGGCGCAGCGCGTGAAGAACTGGAACACCATCGCCGCCCGCGCGCTGCGGCGGATCGACAGCCCTTACGCCATCGTGCTGACCGGTACGCCGCTGGAGAACCGGCTCGAGGAGTTGATCGCCATCGTTCAGTTCGTCGACCAGCATCGGCTCGGGCCGACCTGGAAGCTGCTGCACGAGCACCAGGTTCGCAACGAGACCGGCCGGGTCACCGGCTATCGCGACCTCGATCGCATCGGCCAGACGCTGGCGCCGGTCATGATTCGCCGGCGCAAGGCCGAGGTCGCGCTGCAGTTGCCGAGCCGCACCGACCAGAACCTGCTGGTGCCGATGACCGCGGCGCAATGGCGGCATCACGACGAGAACGCCGAGATCGTCGGCCGGATCGTGAAGCGCTGGCTGCAGACGAAGTTCCTGTCCGAACGCGACCAACGACTGCTGACCTGTGCGCTGCAGAACATGCGGATGTCGTGCAACAGCACTTGGCTGCTCGATCACGAGACCGACCATGGCGTGAAGGCCGATGAACTGATCGCCCTGATCGACGGCATGCTCGACGATCCGTCGGCCAAGGCCGTCGTCTTCAGCCAGTGGAATGGCACCCACGACATCATCGTGCGCCGGCTCGAAGCCCGCGGCATCGGTCACGTCCGCTTCCACGGCGGCGTCCGGTCCGAGGACCGGCCGGCACTGATCGAGCGTTTCCACGGCGATCCCGACTGCCGGCTCTTCCTGTCCACCGACGCCGGCGCCGCCGGCCTGAACCTGCAGGTCGCCTCGCTGCTGGTCAACATGGATCAGCCGTGGAATCCGGCCATCCTCGAGCAGCGGATCGGCCGCATCCACCGGATGGGCCAGCGCCGGCCCGTGCGCATCGTCAACCTGATCGCCAAGGGCACGATCGAGGAAGAGATGCTGAGCACGCTGGCCTTCAAGCGCTCGCTCGCCGGCGGGATTCTCGATGCGGGCGCCAGTGAAATCTCGCTGGGCGGTTCGCGGCTCAACCGCTTCATGAAGGACGTGGAAAGAGTGACCGCGGGCAGTCGCGACGCGGACGCGATGGCGACGCGGGACGATGCGGCGCAGGAGGAGAACGCGGTCAGCGACGTTCCGGTCGGGAAAGCGAGCGCTCGAACATCGATGGGCGAACCCATGCCGAAAGACAGGGCGCACGAAGACGAGCCGCGGACCGAGGCTACAAACCACCCGGCTGCACACGATCCGGCCTCGGACGATGACGGCGCGATCGACGGCCGCCACGCGCGGCCATCGCCATGGGATGCGCTGCTGCAGGCCGGCCTGTCACTGGCGACGGCGCTGCGCGAGGACGATCAGGGCGCGGCACCCGCCCACGACTGGATCGAGCGCGATCCGGCCACCGGCGCCCGGCGCCTGGTCATTCCCGTGCCGCCAGCCGAGACCGTTCAGCGGCTTGCCGATACGTTGGGCGATATCGCGAAGGCGCTTTCGGGCAGATCCGCCCGAAGCTAGTGGGCTGTGCGGCAACTTCTTTGCCAAATTCGTGGATCGGCGCAAGCGGGGCCGTGAGCCGCCTACCCCTCGAACCACCAGATCCGACTGCCCGGCCCGATGTCCGCCAGGTCGATGACGAAGCCGGCCTTGCCGCGGCGCAGCGCACCGGCCGCGGCGTCGCGCGTGGCCCGGCCCAGCCACTCGAAGCTCGCGCCGTTCCAGCAGATCAGCTCCGTGGTGTGGCGTGACGGAAAGTCCACCAGAGCCGGATGGCCCGGCGCCCGCGGGGCCGGCTCGGGATGACCGATCGGCACCGCGACCCAGAACGGCGTGGTCACCATCCGGCTGTCCAGGTGGCGGACGGGCGTCACATCGCGCAATCGCTCGGCCGCCTGCCGGGGGGACAGGGTTTCCTGCGCCGTGACGGGCAGCGCGCGAAAGCTCAGCTCGCTCGCGTTCGGGGCAGCATAGTGATCGTCCCAGGACACCAGGGCGATGACCGACACGATGGCCAGGACGACCGGCACGGCATGCGTGGAAAAGCCGTACAGCAACGCGTCGAGCCAGGCATGCAGCGCCACCGACGCATCGCGTTTCGAGTGCGGAACTCTTGTTGACGGGCGCATGGGCTCCCGGCACCGGAGAAGGGCGCCGGTGCGCTCGAGAGACTGCAGCACCGGGTCGATCCGGTGATCGATGCCGCGCAGATATCGGCGGGATGGTGATGGGGGTCGGGCTGCGCGGACATGCCCGCGATCGAAGCACATCCGGGCCCGCCCCCCTTCCCGCCGATATAGTTCGACAATGAACGCCCTGAACACCCCCCTCAGCGACGCCGAGTTCGACCAGCTCGAAGCCTTCCTCGCGTCCCACGACTCGACGACGATGAACCTCGAGATGCTCGACGGCTTCTTCACCGCGCTGATCTGCGGCCCTGACCTGGTGCCGCCCAACGAGTACCTGCCGGAGATTCTCGGCAAATCGAGCTTCGACGATCTGGACCAGGCGAACGCGATCTTCGGCCTGCTGATGCGCCACTGGAACACGATCGCGGCGGCATTGCTGCGCACGCTCGAGCACGACGAGGCCTACGGTGCCTTCCTCTACGAGGACGAGCAGGGCCGGGTGCTCGGCAACGACTGGGCGTTCGGCTTCATGCGCGGCATCACCATGCGGCCGGACTCGTGGCGGGAACTGCTGGCGATGGAGCCGGGAAGCGATACCGAGGGTCTGCTGTTTCCGGTCACGTGGATCATTCACGAGAACGACCCGGATCCGGCGCGCCGGTCACCGGCGATCACGCGCGAGCAGCGCGATGATCTGATCGAGCTGATGATCGGCAGCGCGACGATGATCTACCGTCATTTCGCGTCGAGGCGACAATAGGCGATAAGCGGGATCGCGCGATCCCACCGACTCGCGTGCCGGCGAGCTACAGCATCGCTCGCGCGCACCACCCGCTGGGCTGGTTCGCGCGGTGGATCGGCTGAACGATCGCCCGCGGGGTTAGCGGGTCAGGTCTTCACCACCCGATAGCGGCTGCCCGCCGGCGGATCCTGCGGCGGCCCGGCGAAGCACTGCGCCATCGACATCCATTGCCGGGCCGTGTCGCCCTCGATGCGCAGCCCGGTATCGGCATGGTGGCGCACCTGCGTGACCACGTGGCAGAAGTCGACCGCGCTGCCGATGACCGACGACGCGGGCGGCCGATCCTTGCCGTCGGCGTCCGGGTTCGGCGCGTTCCACTCCCAGATCGCGCCCGACGGCGCCGTCAAGCGCACGTACGGCACGTCGGCCGGCACCGGCAGCTTGCGGTTGGCGAACGTGAAGCCGAAGGTCCTGACGCCGATGACCGCGATGCTCTTGATCCGGTCGGTGTCGACGCGCTCGAGTCCCAGCACGTCGTAGATCGACAGACCGTGCGCCCAGGTCTCCATCTGCCGCGCGGTCGTGAACATCCGCAGGCCCATCGGCATCGCCACCCAGGGCAGCCGCGTATCGGGATCGAGCCGGTCCAGCCGCTCGCACAAGGTGTCGACGCCCTGCCGCCACCGCTCGAGCATCGCGGCCCCGGTCACGCCGGGAAGCCGTTCGCGGGCCTCCTCGATCAGCGACGCGCCCTGGCGGCGCCGCGCCCGGATCTCGCCGAGCAGCGCCTGGAAGGCCTGGTCGCCGTCGGTCGACGCGATGGCCATCAGGTCGCTGGTATGCAGATGCAGCACGACGTCGTTGATCGTCCAGTCCTTGAACTGCGTCGGCATTCGCCAATCGTCGTCGCTCAGCGTGACGAGCAGGCCCGCGAGTTCGTCGGCCTCGGCCCGGAAATCGGCGACCTGCTCGTTCATGCCGATCCCCCCTCCCGCTGCGCGTCGATGCGCGCGGCGCCGGCCTTGATGTACGGAACCGGCTCGCGGTCGCTCGCGCCCTTGATGACGTGCACGGTGGCGCCTTCGGGCGGCGTAACCCCGATCATGCCGATGATCTGGACGGGCATGGGTCTCCTGCTCGATCATGCCGGGTATCGACGTCACCCGGTTGGTTCAGAGGTTCAGAGTATAGCGAAGGGCCTTCGCAGCCCACTAGGCCTCGTTCCGGTTGGCGGGAAAACGCCTTGACCCGGGTGCCGCACCTGCCCGGCATCGAGGGACGAAGCGCGAGGCGGTCCTCGACGATCCGCCCTCATGATTCATGATGACAGGAGCCCCCCCGATGGCCTGGACCCACGTCCGCGACGAAGCCCTGCGAGAGCGGGCCCTGCAGGTGATCCCCGGCGGCATGTACGGCCACATGTCGACGGCGCGATTGCCGGCCGACTACCCGCAGTTCTTCCATCGCGGCCAGGGCTGCCGGATCTGGGACGCCGACGACAACGAATACGTCGACTTCGTCTGCGCGTTCGGGCCGAACCTGCTCGGCTACCAGGATCCGGCCGTGCAGGCGGCGGTCGCGGCGCAGCAGGCGCTCGGCGATACGCTGAACGGACCGTCCGAGGTGATGGTCGAGCTGGCCGAGCGCTTCGTCGCGCTGGTCTCGCACGCGCAGTGGGCGATGTTCTGCAAGAACGGCACCGACGCGACCACGATGGCGATGGTGATCGCCCGCGCGCACACCGGGCGGCGCGTGATCCTGGCCGCCCACGACGCTTATCACGGCGCCGATCCGTGGTGCGTGCCGCCGAGCCGCAGCGCGGGCACCTTACCCGAGGATCGCGCCCACGTCGTCTACTACGCGTACAACGATCCGCAGAACCTCGAGGAGCTGATGCGCCGGCACGCGGGCGACGTGGCCGCGGTGTTCGCGACGCCTTATCGCCACGACGTCTTTCGCGACCAGCAGGCGTTGAATCCCGACTACGCGCACGCGGCGCGACGCCTGTGCGACGAGGCCGGCGCGGTGCTGGTCGTCGACGACATCCGCGCCGGATTCCGGCTGGCGCGCGACTGTAGCTGGTCGCTGCTGGGCATCGCGCCGGACCTGAGCTGCTGGGGCAAGTGCTTCGCCAACGGCCAGCCGATCTCGGCGGTGCTCGGCAGCGAGTTCCTGCGCGAGGCCGCGCGCAGGATCTTCGTGACCGGCTCGTTCTGGTTCTCGGCGGTGCCGATGGCCGCCGGCGTCGAGACGCTGCGCCAGATCGCGCAGACCGACTACCTGGAGCGGTTGCAGGCGGCCGGCCGGTCGCTGCGCGAGGGCCTCGCGGCACGTGCCGCCGCGCACGGCTTCGCGCTGCGCCAGACCGGGCCGGCGCAGATGCCGCAGATCCTGTTCGAGGACGATCCGGATTTCCGCGTCGGCTACGCGTGGGCCGCCGAATGCCTGAAGCACGGCGCGTTCTTTCATCCCTACCACAACATGTTCCTGTCGGCCGCGCACGGTCCGCAGGACATCGCCCAGGCGCTGCAGGCGGCCGATCGCGCGTTCGAGACCGTGCGGCGCGTGCGCGGCACGCTGGGCCCGGTTCCGCAGCTCGCTCCCATGATCGAACCGCTTACCCGCGAATGAGCATGACTTCCCGCAAGCTGCCCGGCCTGCAAGGCCCGGTCGATCTGTGGCGCGACGCCTGGGGGATCCCGCATCTGCGCGCCCGAGGCGCCGACGATGCGTTCTTCGCGATGGGCTACGTGCACGCGAGCGACCGCCTGTGGCAGATGGACGCGCTGCGCCGGCGCAGCACCGGCCGCTATGCCGAATGGGTCGGCGCGCCGGCGCTGCCGATGGATACGCTGGTGCGGCGCATGGACCTGGCCGCGTGCAGCCGGCGCGATGCCGCGGCCGCCGCGCCCGAGGCGCGGGCGATGCTGGCCGCCTACACGGCCGGCGTCAACGCGGCGATCGCGACCGAGCCGCTGCCCGTCGAATACGCGCGGCTCGGCGAGACGCCCGAGCCCTGGGAGGACTGGCACTGCGTCGCCGTGCTGCGCCACACGAGCCTGCTGCTGAACTCGGTCTACCCGAAGATCTGGCGCGCGATCGCATTGCCGGTGGTCGGCGCCGAAGGCATCGCGCGGCTGCGGATGGACGACGGCGAGCAGGGGCTCGTGTGCCAGCCGCCGGGATCGCTGACCGGGCGCCTGCTGCCCGAGCTGGACGCGCTCGCGCCGGCGATCGCGGCGCTGATGCGCGACGGCGCGACGGATTCGGCCGGCGGCGGCAGCAACAACTGGACGCTGCACGGCAGCCGCACGGTCTCGGGGCGGCCGCTGCTGGCCGGCGACCCGCACCGGCTGCTCGACATGCCGAACATGTACCTGCAGTGCCACGTCGCCTGCGACGAGTTCGACGTCGTCGGCCTGACCTCGCCGGGCGTGCCGGGGTTTCCGCACTTCGCGCACAACGCCCACGTGGCCTGGGGCGTGACGGTCGCGTTCGTCGACACCGCCGACGTCTATCTCGAACGCTTCGAGAACGAGGGACGGCGCTACCTGCTGAGCGCCGACGACGACGATCGTCACGCCGAATGGGCCGACACCGCGCACCGCGTCGAGCATATCGGCGTGCGCGGCCGGTCGGAGCCGGTCGCCTGCGACGTGTTCGTCACCGCGCGCGGTCCGGTCGTGGCCGGCGATCCGGCCAGCGGCAGCGCGCTGGCGCTGCGCCATGCGCCGGACGTCGAGGTCGACCGATCGTTCGACTGCCTGCGGCCGATGCTGCGCGCGACCGGCGTCGACGAGCTGTTCGACGCCTGCGCGTCGTTCGGGCTCGTCGACCACAACCTGGTCGCCGCCGACACCGCGGGACACATCGGCCACCTGGTGCGGGCGCGCGTGCCGCGACGGCCCGCCGTCAACGGCTGGCTGCCGGTGCCGGGCTGGCTGGCGCGCCATGCGTGGCAGGGCTGGATCGCGCCGGCGGACATGCCGCGCCAGGTCGATCCGCCCGGCGGACTGATCGTCACCGCCAACAATCGCGTGCGCGCACCGCACGGCGAATACCTGTGCACCGATTGCCATCCGCCTCATCGCGCGCAACGGATCTGGGATCGCCTGAAGGATCTGCGCGGCGCGACGGTGGCCGACATGCAGGCCGTGCATCGCGACATGCTGAGCCTGCCCGCGGGCATCGTCCAGCGACGCCTGCGCGGATTGACGCTCGAAGCCGGCCCGGCGGCCGCGCTGCGCGATCGCCTGCTCGCGTGGGACGGCCGGATGAGCGCCGACTCGATCGAGGCCACGCAGTACGCGGCGGTCCGGGCGGCGCTCGCTCGCGAGGTCGTGCGCCGCAGCGGCCTGGGCCGGATCGACGTCCGCCGGCAGCGAACCGTCGCGCCCGGACTCGGCATCGATTACCAGATCGGCTGGTGCGTGCCGCATCTGCTGCGCGCCGACGATCGCACGCTGCTCGGCGGCGCCGACTGGGACGAGGTGCTGGGCGCGGCGCTGAGCACCGTGGCGGCCTCGCTTAGGGCCGCGACACCGAGCGCAAGCGCGGATACGACCTCGCGCCCGCACGCGGGCACAAGCGCGACCACAAGCGCGGCCACGAGCGTGGACACGAGTTCGGACGCGAATGCCGAGATCCGGAGCGACACCGACACCGGCTCGGCCCGCTGGGGCGACGTCCACCGGCTGCGGCTGCGCCATCCGCTGGCCGCGGTGTTTGCCGACGACCCGGTGTTCGCCATCCGCGACCAGGGCCCGGTCGGCGGCGACAACGACACCGTGTGGACGACCGGCTACGTCCCGCAGCTCGGCACGCATCCGACCTACGCGTCGCTGGCCCGCTACGTGTTCGACGTCGGCGACTGGGACGCCTGCCGCTGGGTCGTGTTCCACGGCGCGGCCGGCGATCCGCGCGATCCGCACTACGACGACCAGAGCGCGCTTTGGTGCCGGGGCGAGACCGTGCCGATGCGCTATCGCTGGGACACGATCGCCGCCGAGGCCGAACGGCACGTGCGCCTGGAGCCGCATTGACGACAGGCCGAAGCCCGAACCTCGTCCTTCGGGGCGAGGTCGAGCGAGGCAATCCCGTCCTGGCGCCCAAGGCATCGCCGAATCGACGGCGCCTCCCGATTCACTGAACCGATAAGGATCCATTCCGATGACCGACACTCCCCCGCAGGACGCGGCCGCGCGCGAGGTCGCCGACTGGCTCGCGCGCCTCGACGACGCGCTGCGCCGACAGGACCTGGACGCGGCCTGCGCGCTGTTCGACGCCGACGAATGCTTCTGGCGCGATCTGGCGGCGTTCACGTGGAACATCCGCACCAGCGAAGGACGCGACGACATCCGCGCGATGCTGGCCGCGACGCTGGCCCGCACGCGCCCGTCGGACTGGCGGCTCGATCGGGTCTTCGATACGCGTCACGGCACGATCGGCGCGTTCCTGCGCTTCGAAACCGCCGTCGGGCGCGGCGAAGGTGTCGTGCGGCTGCGCGGCGGGCGCTGCTGGACGCTGTTGACCGTGCTGTCCGAGCTGAAGGGGCACGAGGAGAAGTCGCGCCACCGCCGCGTCCTGGGCGCCGAGCACGGCGTCAATCCCGACCGGCTGACCTGGCTCGAACGGCGCGAACGCGAGCAGGCGGCGATCGGCGTGACCGAGCAGCCTTATTGCCTGGTGGTCGGCGGCGGGCAAGGCGGCATCGCGCTCGGCGCGCGGCTGCGCAGGCTCGGCGTGCCGACGCTGATCGCCGACAGGCATCCGCGCCCCGGCGACACCTGGCGGCGGCGCTACAAGTCGCTGTGCCTGCACGACCCGGTCTGGTACGACCATCTGCCTTACCTGCCGTTTCCGGACGACTGGCCGGTGTTCATGCCCAAGGACAAGCTGGCCGACTGGCTCGAAGCCTATGTGCGGATCATGGAGCTGAACTACTGGGGCGCGACGACCTGCCGGAAGGCGCGCTACGACGAGGCGAACGAAACCTGGGAAGTCGAGCTCGAGCACGACGGCAGGCCCGTCGTGCTGCGCCCGAAGCAACTGGTGTTCGCGCTGGGCGTCTCCGGCTATCCGGTGGTGCCGGCCATCGCCGGCGCCGACGGCTTCGAGGGCGACCAGCATCACTCGAGCGCCCACCAGGGCAGCGAGGCTTATCGGGATAAGCGCGTCGTCGTGCTGGGATCGAACAACTCGGCACACGATATCTGCGCGGACCTGTGGGAGCACGGCGCCGACGTGACGATGATCCAGCGCTCGTCGACGCTGGTGGCCCGCTCGGATACCTTGATGGACATGGTGTTCGGCCTGCTGTATTCGGAGAAGGCCGTCGACGCCGGCATCGACACCGCGAGCGCCGACCTGATCCAGGCATCGATGCCGCACCGGGTCGCGCCGCGCTTCGGCATCCCGTTGTTCAAGGCGATCGCCGAACGCGACAAGGAGTTCTACGCCCGGCTCGAGGCGGCCGGCTTCCTGCTCGAACGAAACGCCGGATCACGCCAACTCGCCAGCCGACCTTGCCACATGGATGCTGTCACGCCTCGGCGTCCGATCCGGAAACGTGGACAGACCACTCCTTGCACAACTTGCGAAACGAGCGACTGTTGTCGAATGCCTGCCGTAGATCGATCTTCGCTGCAAAAGCCGGTTGATCCCGAATCTCGCTATACGTACCGCTTTGCATCCGCTCCCTGATCCACCCCTTGGCATTGCGCGGAACTTCCGCCTGGAACTTCTCATCGGGCATCAGAGAGAATCCTCGAACGCCTTGGAGGGAGCGCGCGGCAGCGATGAACCATGCCTCGAATTCCCGGTTCGCCAACACGACCGACAATTTCCGATGAGGAATGCATCGTCGTGCGCGATCATAGATGTCCCGCCCACGAGTGGCCGGACAGTCATCGTCCGCATCGAGCACGATCAGAACCCAGCCTTGATCACCACTCTTGGCCGCGGCGAGAAGAAGCTGCCGGCGAAACTCGTCTTCCTTGTTCAAGAATCTGTCGCGCCTGACCCTGATCGGCTGCAACGGGTTGACCAAGGTCCCAGGGCTCCATTCCGCGGACAATCTTCTCAGCAGGATCGGCAAGGCCGAGACTTCTCCATCCCCCTCGACGATCGATGCAATGGAGATCATGAACCCACTTCTCCGAACAGGTCAGCCGGCGCTGCGCTTTGCCGATCTATGAGCGTGCGATCCGGCGCTAGCTGATTCATGCGCAGCAGTTCGCCCGCGGAGAACAAG
>JASGFT010000035.1:0-32961 GCA_047605425.1 Burkholderiaceae bacterium
CGGGCCGCGGGGAACCGCCGGCGGCCGGTGCCACGGCCGGTGCCGCCGCTGGCTTCGCCGTTGCCGCCGCGTCCGCCGCAACGGTCGTGTCGGTCGTGTCGGTCGTGTCGGTCGTCGACGCGCCGGCCAGCATTTCGCGCGCATGGCGGCGCGTGGTGTCGGTGATCGCCATCCCGCCCAGCATCCGGGCGATCTCCTCGACCCGCTCGGCGCGATCCAGCGGCCGGACCTCGCTGACCGTCGTGTCGGCGCGCTGAGCCTTGCTGACCGCGAACTGCTGGTGCGCCTGCGCCGCCACCTGCGGCAGGTGGGTCACGCACAGCACCTGGCGCGTCTGCCCGAGCCGGCGCATCAGCGCGCCGATGACCTCGGCGACGCCGCCGCCGACGCCGGCGTCGGCCTCGTCGAAGATCAGCGTCGGCACCGGCGTGTCCTGCGCGGCCAGCACCGAGATCGCCAGGCCGATCCGCGACAGCTCGCCGCCCGAGGCCACCTTGGCCAGCGCCCGCGGCGTCGCGCCGGCGTGGCCGGCGACGCGGAACTCGATCCGGTCGATGCCGTTGGCCGACGGCGGCGCGTCGTCGAACGCGACGTCCAGGCGGCCGCCGCGCATGCCGAGCTGCTGGATGTTGTGGCTGACGCCGTCGGCGAGCCGGACCGCGACCTCGCGTCGTCCGGCCGACAGCCGTTTCGCGGCGTCGTCGTACGCGTGGCGGGCGGCGTCGACGCGCTTGCGCAGCCGCTCGAGATCGGCCGCTTCGTTCAGCCGCGCGAGCTGCGCCTGCAAGGCCTGGCATTCGGCCGGCAGCGCGTCCGGCGTCACGCGCAGCTTGCGCGCGGCCGAGAACAGCGCGCCGATCCGCTCGTCGAGCGCGGCCAGCCGCGACGGATCCAGGTCGACGTGCCGCGCGTAGCCGGCCAGCGTCGACGCCGCTTCCTCGATCTGGATCTGCGCGCCCTGCAGCAGATCGACCGGGCCCTGCAGCGAGGCGTCGACGTTGACCAGCGACTGCAGCTTCTGGATCAGCGCGTACAGGCGGGACGCCAGCGAGGCCTCGTCGTCGTTCAGCGCGGCGGCGGCGCCGGCCGTGCCCTCGATCAGCGCGGCCGCGTGCGACAGGCGCTTCTGCTCGGCGTTCAGCTCGTCCCATTCGCCGTCGACGGGCTTGAGCGGCGCCAACTCGCCGAGCCGCCATTCGACGCGCTCGCGCTCGAGCGCCAGCTCGCGATCGTCCGACTCGGCGCGTTCGAGCGCGGTCTTCAGCTCGCGCCAGCGCTGGTAGGCGTCGCCGACCTCGCGCAGCGTCGCCGACAGGCCGCCGAACGCATCGATCAGCTCGCGTTGCCCGTCGGCGCGCAGCATCGACTGCGCGGCGTGCTGGCCGTGGATGTCGATCAGCCGGTCGCCGAGCTCGCGAAGCTGCGTCGCCGTGCCCGGGTGGCCGTTGATCAACGCGCGCGAACGGCCGTCGGCGTCGATGACGCGGCGCAACAGCAACTGGCCCGGATCGCCGGCCAGCTCGCGCTCGGCGAGCCAGTGCCCGATCTCCTCGCCGATCGCGAACTCGGCGCTCAGGTCCGCGCGCGCCGCGCCTTCGCGGACGACGCCGGCGTCGGCGCGGGCGCCCATCAGCAGCGCGAGGGCGTCGAGCAGGATCGACTTGCCGGCGCCGGTCTCGCCGGTCAGGACGCTGAAGCCGGGACCGAAGACGATCTCGGCCTCGTCGACGATCACGAACTCTCGAAGACGCAGGCGTTGCAGCATGGCGGCAGGGGGATCAGGAGTCGGGGGCGCGCAGGATCGGCAGCTCGTGCCAGTTCAGCTTGGTCCGCAGCGTCTGGTAGTAGCTGTAGCCGGCCGGATGCAGGAAATGCGAGGCGAACGGCGAGCGCTGGATGACGATGTCGTCGCCGGTCAGCAACTCGCTGAACACCTGCATGTCGCTGGCGACCCGCGGCTCGCGGCCCTCGACGACGCGGATCGAGATGCTGACGTCGTCGGGCAGCACGATCGGACGGTTCGACAGCGCCTGCGGAGCGACCGGCACCAGCACGAAGCCGCCGACGGCCGGATGCAGGATCGGCCCGTTGGCCGACAGCGCATAGGCGGTCGAGCCGGTCGGCGTCGCGACGATCAGGCCGTCGGCTCGCTGGTTGTACATGTACCGGCCGTCGACCTCGACCTGCAGCTCGATCATGCCGGCTCGCGACGAGCGGCTGACGACGACGTCGTTCAGCGCCAGCTCTTCCCAGATCACCTCGTCGTCGCGCACGACGCGCGAGGTCAGCAGCGTGCGCCGCTCGACCGTGTAGGCGCCGCTGAGCACGGCACCGAGCGCCTCGACGCATCGTTCGAGCGGAATGTCGGTGATGAAACCCATCCGGCCGTGGTTGATCCCGAGCACCGGCACGTCATAAGGGGCGAGCTGGCGGGCGATGCCGAGCATCGTGCCGTCGCCGCCCAGCGAGATCGCCAGGTCGGCGGTGCGGCCGATCTCGTCGAGATCGGCGGTGGCCAGGTCGGTGCGGCCGATCGCCTCGGCGGTTTCGGCCTCGAGGATCACGCTCAATCCGCGCTGGACCAGGTATTCGGCGATCGCCAGCAGGTTCGCCGCGACGCCGGCCGTCTCGTATCGACCGATCAGCGCGGCAGTCTTGAACGGTGACTCGGGCTTCGCGTGCATGCGGGGATTACACCATACAATAGTGCTCGCCATGGACAGACGAGCCCAAACCTTACTGAAGGCGCTGATCGAGCGTTACGTCGCCGACGGACAACCGGTCGGGTCGCGCACGCTGGCCCGTTCGTCGGGGCTGGATCTGTCGCCGGCGACGATCCGCAACGTGATGGCCGACCTCGAGGAACTCGGCCTGATCGCCAGCCCGCATACGTCGGCGGGCCGGATCCCGACCCCGCGCGGTTACCGGATGTTCGTCGATTCGCTGCTGACCGTGCAGCCGCTGCAGATCGGCGAGGCCGAGCGCATCAAGGATTCGCTGCATCCGGACGAGCCGCAGCGCGTGCTGTCGGTCGCGGCGGACCTGTTGTCGAACCTGTCCAGCTTCGCCGGCGTCGTGCTGACGCCGCGGCGCTCGTCGATGTTCCGGCAGATCGAGTTCCTGCGGCTGTCGGCGCGGCGGCTGCTGCTGATCATCGTGACGAAGGAAGGCGACGTGCAGAACCGCATCCTGCAGACCGAGCAGGACTATTCGCCGTCGCAGCTCGTCGAGGCCGCCAACTACATCAACCAGCACTATGCGGGTCTGGCCTTCGACCAGATCCAGCGCCGCCTGCGCGACGAGCTGATGACGCTGCGCGAGGACATCAACCAGTTGATGCAGCGCGCGGTGCGGGCCAGCGAGCAGGCGATCTCCGAGCATAGCCATCCGGTCGTGCTGTCCGGTGAGCGCAACCTGCTGACCAGCGACCTGGCCGACAACATGGACCGGCTGCGCAAGCTGTTCGACCTGTTCCAGCAGAAGACCTCGTTGACGCAGCTTCTCGACGCGTCGGTCAAGGCGGCGGGCGTGCAGATCTTCATCGGCGGCGAATCCGAGCTGGTGCCGATGGACCAGCTCAGCGTCGTCGTCGCGCCGTACGAGGTCAACGGCCAGGTCGTCGGCACGCTGGGCGTCGTCGGACCGACGCGGATGGCTTATGAACGCGTGATCCCGATCGTCGACATCACGGCCAAGCTGGTGTCCAGCTCGCTGAGCCAGACTTGAGAACCCGAGAACCGTGAACGAGCCCACCGGTTCCGAGCTTCGGCGGCGGGCGCCGGCCAGCATGTCGTCACCGGCCGCGGGCGCGGCGGATCCTTCGGACGGGGCGCGCGAGACCTGCGTGCTGCTCGTGCAGCTCGGCACGCCCGATGCGCCCGAGCCGGGCGCCGTGCGCCGCTACCTGAGGCAGTTCCTGTCCGATCCGCGCGTCGTCGAGATTCCGCGCGTGGTCTGGCTGCCGATCCTGTATGGAATCGTGCTGACCCGGCGGCCGCGCGCGTCGGCCGACAAGTACCGGTCGATCTGGACGCCCGAGGGCTCGCCGCTGCTGATCAACAGCCAGCGGCAGGCGGCGGCGCTGCAGCAGGCGATGGCGGCGGCCGGGCGCCGCGTGCGGGTCGCGCTGGCGATGCGCTACGGTGAACCGGACCTGGGCCGCGTGCTGCGCCGGCTGCGCGACGACGGCATGCAGCGGCTGCTGGTGCTGCCGATGTATCCGCAATACAGCGCGTCGACGGCCGCCAGCGTGTTCGACGCGGTCTGGCGCGAGTTGCGTTCGTGGCGCGTGCAGCCCGAGATGCGGACGGTCCGGCAGTTCCACGACGACCCCGCGTGGATCGCCGCGCTGGCCGCGAGGCTGCAGCGGGCCTGGCAGAGCGACGGCCAGCCGGAACAACTCGTGCTGAGCTTTCATGGGCTGCCGCAGCGATCGGTCGACCTGGGCGATCCGTACCAGGCGCAGTGCCGCCGGACGGCCGAGCTGCTGGTCGCCGCGCTGGGCCTGCGCGACGACGCGGTCCACGTCACGTTCCAGTCGCGTTTCGGCAAGGCGAAGTGGCTGACGCCGTATACCGATCGCACGCTCGATGCGCTGGGGCGGCGGCGGGTCGGCCTGGTCGACGTCGCGTGCCCGGGTTTCGTCGCCGACTGCATCGAGACGCTCGAGGAAATCGCGATCGAAGGACGCGAGACCTTCGAGCGCGCGGGTGGCGGCCGGTTTCGCTACCAGTCGTGCCTGAACGACGATCCGGCCGCGATCGACGCGCTGCGGGTGCTGTGCGACCGGCACCTGCAGGGCTGGCCGTCCTGACCGGCCGGCGCGGTCTGGTCTCCGCGCCGCGGCGCGCCCCCGCCAGTGCCCGTGCCGCCGCGGCGGCGATCGCGCCGGCGTCGACGCGGCGCGATCGCGCTCGCCGGATCAGGGCTTGGGCGGGATGCGCAGCGTCTGGCCCGGATAGATCTTGTCCGGGTGGCTGAGCATCGGCCGGTTGGCCTCGAAGATCGCGTTGTACGCGTTGGCGTTGCCGTAGAAGTCCTTGGCGATCTTCGACAGCGTGTCGCCCTTGACGACCGTGTAGTACTGGCTCTCGCCGGTCGGCGCCGCGACCGTCATCTGGTCGGTGACCGTCGAGACGCCGCTGACGTTGCCGCAGCACAGCACGATCTTCTCGCGCGTCGCCTGGTCGGCCGCCTGGCCCGATACGGTGACCTCGCCGCTGGCCGCGTCGAACTGGACGGCCAGATCCTGCGCGTCGAGCTTCATCGCATGGATGTAGTCGACGATCGCCTTGGATGCGGCGGCGTTGGCTTCGGAGACTTTCGCGGCGTCGTTGGTGGCGGCATGCGCGTTGCCCCCGAACAGCTTCTCACCGGCTTCCTTGATGAATGACAGCAACCCCATGGAGAACTCCGTTCGTTTCGTTGGTGGAAAAACGGCGCAGTCCTCGCGGGCTGGCCGGGGCGTCCGTCGAGCGACGGCCGGCCGATCTTACCCGGCGGGTGGCGCCAGGTCACCCCATTGGGCATGTGTCGGATGGTTGAAATGGCGACGCGCGTCCCCATATCCCCCGACAGAGTCTTTGTTGCTATTTGTCAAGCTATTGATTCTATAGAGGAAATCAATGTCGAATCCGCAAGCCGATGAACCGTTGAAACCCATGGGCGAAGGTCCGGGGGGCGTACCGGAGACCCCCGCCGGCTCGGCGGCCGGCGCGCAGCAGGCGGCGCCGGCGGGCGATCCGGCCGTCGGCGCGGCGCCGGTCGTCGATCCGCAGCTCGAGGCGCTCAGGCAGGAGCTGGCCGCGGCCCAGGCCAAGGCCAGCGAGCACTATGACGCGTACGTTCGCGCCCACGCCGAGATGGAGAACGTGCGCCGCCGCGCGCAGGACGACGTGGCCAAGGCCCACAAGTTCTCGATCGAATCGTTCGCCGAATCGCTGCTGCCGGTGCGCGACAGCCTGGAGATGGCGCTCAAGACCGATAACGTGTCGGCGCAGGCCCTGCTCGAAGGCGTCCAGGTCACGCTCAAGCAGCTCGCCGCGGTGTTCGAGCGCAACAAGCTGTTGGTCATCGACCCGGCCGGCCAGAAGTTCGATCCGAACCTGCACCAGGCGATCTCGATGGTGCCCGGAAGCTCCGTCAATCCTCCCGTCGAGCCGAACCACGTCGTCTCCGTGCTGCAGAAGGGATACCTGATCAACGACCGCATCCTGCGCCCCGCGCTGGTGACCGTCGCCCAGTCTTGAATTCCGTTTCGCGCAGCACCAGATACCGATCAACCGAATTCTTCAGCATCCAAAGTCTTCAAGGAAACGAACATGGGCAAAATCATTGGCATCGACCTGGGCACCACGAATTCCTGCGTGGCGATCATCGAGGGCGGGCAGCCGAAGGTCATCGAGAACTCCGAGGGCGCGCGCACCACGCCGTCGATCGTCGCCTACACGAACGATGACGAGATCCTGGTCGGCGCGTCGGCCAAGCGCCAGGCCGTCACCAATCCGCGCAACACGCTGTACGCGGTCAAGCGCCTGATCGGCCGCAAGTTCGCCGAGAAGGAGGTGCAGAAGGACATCGACCTGATGCCCTACCAGATCGTCAAGGCGCCGAACGGCGACGCCTGGGTCAAGGCGCGCGACAAGGACACCGCGCCGCCGCAGGTGTCGGCCGAAGTGCTGCGCAAGATGAAGAAGACCGCCGAGGACTACCTGGGCGAGGAAGTGACCGAGGCCGTCATCACGGTGCCGGCGTACTTCAACGACAGCCAGCGCCAGGCGACCAAGGACGCCGGCAAGATCGCCGGCCTCGACGTCAAGCGGATCATCAACGAGCCGACCGCGGCCGCGCTGGCGTTCGGCCTGGACAAGGCCGCCGGCAAGGATCGCAAGATCGCCGTCTACGACCTGGGCGGCGGCACGTTCGACATCTCGATCATCGAGA
This sequence comes from Burkholderiaceae bacterium, assembly GCA_047605425.1. Classification (GTDB taxonomy): domain Bacteria; phylum Pseudomonadota; class Gammaproteobacteria; order Burkholderiales; family Burkholderiaceae_E; genus JAKPAM01. Next base: position 6,943 of record JASGFT010000035.1, read on the forward strand.
TCGCCGACGTCGACGGCGAGAAGCAGTTCGAGGTGCTGTCCACCAACGGCGACACCTTCCTGGGCGGCGAGGACTTCGACCAGCGCGTGATCGACTACATCATCGGCGAGTTCAAGAAGGAACAGGGCGTCGACCTGTCGAAGGACGTGCTCGCGCTGCAGCGCCTGAAGGAAGCGGCCGAGAAGGCCAAGATCGAGCTGTCGTCGAGCGCCGCGACCGACATCAACCTGCCGTACATCACGGCCGACGCGTCGGGACCGAAGCACCTGAACCTGAAGTTCACGCGGGCCAAGCTCGAAGCGTTGGTCGAGGAGCTGGTCGAGCGCACGATCGAGCCCTGCCGTCTCGCGCTCAAGGATGCGGGCCTGAAGGCGTCGGACATCGAGGACGTGATCCTGGTCGGCGGCATGACGCGCATGCCGAAGGTGCAGGAGGTCGTCAAGGAGTTCTTCGGCCGCGAGCCGCGCAAGGACGTCAACCCGGACGAAGCCGTCGCCGTCGGCGCGGCCGTGCAGGCGGCGGTGCTGGCCGGTGACCGCAAGGACGTGCTGCTGCTCGACGTGACGCCGCTGACGCTGGGCATCGAGACGCTCGGCGGGGTGATGACGCCGATGATCAAGCGCAACACGACGATCCCGACCAAGTACTCGCAGGTGTTCTCGACGGCCGAGGACAACCAGCCGGCGGTGACGATCAAGGTGTTCCAGGGCGAGCGCGAAGTGGCGGTCGGCAACAAGGCGCTCGGCGAGTTCAACCTCGAAGGCATCCCGCCGGCCGCGCGCGGCACGCCGCAGATCGAGGTCACGTTCGACATCGACGCCAACGGCATCCTGCACGTGTCGGCCAAGGACAAGGCGACCGGCAAGGAGAACAAGATCACGATCAAGGCCAGCTCGGGATTGTCCGAGTCCGAGATCCAGCAGATGATCAAGGACGCCGAGGCCAACGCCGCCGAGGACAAGGCGCGGGTCGAGCTGGCCAACGCCCGCAACCAGGGCGAGGCGATGGTCCATTCGGTGCGCAAGTCGATGACCGAATACGGCGAGAAGCTCGAGGCCGAAGAGAAGTCGAAGATCGAAGCGGCGCTGCAGGAGGCCGAGGCGGCGCTCAAGACCGACGACAAGGACCAGATCGAGGCCAAGACGCAGGCGTTGACGAGCGCTTCGCAGAAGCTCGGCGAGATGATGTACGCCAAGATGCAGGGCGAACAGGGCGAGGTGCCGCCCGAAGCGCAGGCGGCGGCCGATGCGGCGTCGGCGGGCGAGGCGCGTCGGCCGAAGGATGACGACGTGGTCGACGCCGACTTCAAGGAAGTCAAGCGCGGCGGTTGAGCCGGGCGGCGCGCCGCGGTGACGGCCGCGGGCATCGGTTCGACGCCGATGCCCGTCGATGCCGGGCCGGCGGCGGCCGTATCGGACGAGGCTCGGGCCGGGCGGCGGGACGACGCGAGTCGATTCCGCCGCCCGGCATCTTGGTTTTAGGATGCCGGAGCAATCGATGGCGAAGCGTGATTACTATGACGTTCTGGGGGTTGCCAAGAACGCCACCGAAGAAGAAATAAAGAAGGCCTATCGCAAGCTTGCGATGAAGTACCACCCGGACCGCAATCCGGATAGCAAGGACGCCGAGGACAAGTTCAAGGAGGCCAAGGAGGCCTACGAGATGCTGTCCGACGCGCGCAAGCGCGAGGCGTACGATCGCTTCGGGCATGCCGGCGTCGATCCGAACGCCGGTGGCGGCGGTGGCGGCGGATTCGGCGGCGGCGGCTTCGCCGACGTGTTCGGCGACATCTTCGGCGACATCTTCGGCGGGCAGGCGGGCCGGCAGGGCGGGCGCAGCAACGTCTACCGCGGCGCCGACCTGCGCTACGGGATGGAGATCACGCTCGAGCAGGCCGCCAACGGCTACACGACCGAGATCCGCGTGCCGAGCTGGACCTCGTGCGAGAACTGCCACGGCACCGGCGCCAAGCCGGGCACCAAGCCCAAGACCTGCAGCGCCTGCAACGGCCAGGGCGCGGTGCGGATCCAGCAGGGCTTCTTCTCGATCCAGCAGACCTGCCCGACCTGCCACGGCACCGGCAAGGTCATCCCCGAGCCGTGCACGCACTGCGAGGGCCTGGGGCGCGTCAAGCGCAACAAGACGCTCGAGGTCAAGATTCCGGCGGGTATCGACGATGGCATGCGGATTCGCTCGGCCGGTAACGGCGAGCCCGGCGTCAACGGCGGGCCGTCGGGCGACCTGTACGTCGAGATCCACATCAAGAAGCACGACGTGTTCGATCGCGAGGGCGACGACCTGCATTGCGAGATCCCGATCTCGCTGACGACGGCCGCGCTCGGCGGCAAGGTGCAGGTGCCGACGCTGTCCGGCCGCGCCGAGATCGAGCTGCCCGAGGGTACGCAGAGCGGCAAGACGTTCCGGCTGCGCGGCAAGGGACTGAAGGGCCTGCGCGCGTCGTACCCGGGCGACCTGTACGCGCGCGTGATCGTCGAGACGCCGGTGCGCCTGACCGACAAGCAGAAGCAGTTGCTGCGCGAGTTGGACCTGTCGCTGAAGGATCCGCGGCACAGCCCGCAGACGCGCTCGTGGATGGACCGCGTCAAGGATTTCTTCCAGTAAGCGGCCCGGGCGGCGGACCGCGCGGCGCCGCGCTAAGGCCCGACCAGCCGGCTCGTGAAGCCGGCGGCGGCCAGCGCCTCGGTGATCTCGCGCACGTGCGATTCGCCGCGGGTGCTGACGACGACCTCGACCCGCGTATGGCGGACCGGCAGGTCGGCGAACGCCCGCTGGTGCGTGACCTCCTCGATGTTGGCGCCGTGGTCGCCGAGGATCGTCGCGATGCGGGCCAGCGAGCCCGGGATGTCGCGCGCGCCGATCGCCAGCCGGACCAGCCGGTGGCTGCGCGCCAGGCCGCGCTGGACGATGTCGGACAGCGTCAGCGGGTCGATGTTGCCGCCCGACAGCACCAGGCCCACCCGCTTGCCGGCGAAACGCTGCGGATGCGCGAGCACCGCGGCCAGGCCGGCGGCGCCGGCGCCCTCGACGACGGTCTTCTCGATCTCGAGCAGCGCGACGATCGCCTTCTCGATATCGGCCTCGCCGACGCGCAGCACGTCGTCGACCTGGCCGACGATCGTCGGCATCGTGTGCCCGCCCGGCAACTCGACGGCGATGCCCTCGGCGATCGTCGGGCCGCCCGGCGCGTCGTCGCGCGCGCAATCCGAGGCCTCGTCGCCGGCCAGGTCCGCCCGGGCCCGATGGAACTGTCGCCACGCGGCATCGTAGAGCCGGGTCTGCACGCCGATGACGGCCAGCGCGGGCGCCAGCCGCCGCGCGGCGACGGTCACGCCGGCGATCATGCCGCCGCCGCCGATCGGCAGGACCAGCGCGTCGAGGTCCGGCTGCGCCTCGAGCATCTCCAGGCCCAGCGTCCCCTGGCCGGCGATGACCAGCGGATCGTCGTACGGATGGATGATCGTCAGGCCCTGCTCGTCGGCGATCCGCTGCATCTGTTCGCGCGCTTCGTCGAAGCGCTCGCCGCCGAGCACGACCTCGGCGCCCAGCCGGCGCGTGTTCTCGACCTTGACCGCCGGTGTCAAGCGCGGCATCACGATGACCGCGCGGATGCCGAGCTTGCCGGCCGCGTGGGCGACGCCCTGCGCGTGGTTGCCGGCCGAGACGGCGATGACGCCGGCCGCGCGCTCGCTCGCCGACAGCGCGGCGATGCGGTTGCCGGCGCCGCGCTCCTTGAACGACGCCGTGTACTGCAGGTTCTCGAACTTGAGCCACAGCTCGCAGCCGGCGATCGCGCTGAGCGTGCGCGAATGCAGGAACGGCGTGTCGGCGATCTGCCCGGCCAGCCGCCGGCGGGCCGCGACGATGTCGTCGAAAGTGATGCTCGGTTCGACGGCCGCGGCAGCGCGCGGCGCGGGCGAAGGGGGGGCGTTACGCATGGATTCGTCGTGGCGGAGGCGGCCAGGAGGGCGGCGTCCCGCCATCATAATCCTTTAGACTTCCGGCATGACTGACAGCACTCTCGCGACCGGCTCGGCCGGCGCCAACCTGCGCGAGTTCGAGCGCGCGGGCAAGGTCCTCGTCGGCGGCGTCAACTCCGCCGTGCGGGCATTCCGCGCGGTCGGCGGCACGCCGCGCTTCATCGCCAATGCCCAGGGCGCTTACCTGTACGACGTCGAGGGTCGCCGCTATATCGACTACCTCGGTTCGTGGGGGCCGATGATCGTCGGCCAGTCGCATCCGTACGTGCTGGACAAGGTGCGCGAGGCCGTCGGCCGCGGCCTGTCGTACGGGGCGCCCAACGTAATGGAGACCGAGCTGGCCGAACGGCTGTGCGCGCTGTTTCCGCAGGTCGAGCGCGTGCGCTTCGTCAGCTCGGGCACCGAGGCGGCGATGTCGGCGTTGCGGCTGGCGCGCGGCTTCACCGGGCGCGACCGGATCCTGAAGTTCGAAGGCTGCTACCACGGCACCGCCGACAGCCTGCTGGTCAAGGCCGGCTCGGGCGCGTTGGCCTTCGGCACGCCGAGCTCGGCGGGCGTGCCGGCCGACCTGGTCAAGCACACGCTGGTCGCGCAGTTCAACGACCTGGCCAGCGTGCGCGCGCATTTCGATGCGGCCGGCGAGCAGATCGCCTGCGTCATCGTCGAGCCGATGGCCGGCAACATGAACCTGATCCCGCCGGCGCCCGGTTTTCTCGAAGGGCTGCGCGAGCTGTGCACGCGACACGGGGCGCTGCTGATCTTCGACGAGGTGATGACGGGCTTTCGCGTCGCGCACGGCGGCGCGCAGGAACTGAGCGGCGTCGTCCCCGACCTGTCGGCGTTCGGCAAGGTCATCGGCGGCGGCATGCCGGTCGGCGCGATCGCCGGGCCGGCGGCGGTCATGGACATGATGGCGCCGCTGGGTCCGGTCTACCAGGCCGGCACGCTGTCGGGCAATCCGATCGCGATGGCTGCGGGGCTCGCGACGCTGGACCTGATCGCCGAGCCGGGCTTCCACGATCGGCTGGGCGCCGCCTGCGGGCGCTTGATCGCCGGGCTCGAGCAGGCGGCCGCCGAGGCCGGCGTGCCGTTCAGCGCGCGCCACGTCGGCGGCCTGGCCGGCATGTACATGCTGGCGTCGCCGCCGGCCTCCTATGCCGAGGTCATGCGCCAGGACGTCGAGCGCTTCAAGCGCTTCTATCACCTGATGCTCGACGGCGGCGTCTACCTGCCGCCGTCCCCGGTCGAGGCGTTCTTCTTCTCGTCGGCGCACAGCGACGCCGACATCGACGAGACGATCGCGATCGCGCGCCGCGCGTTCGCCGCGCTGGCGGCCTGATGCGGTGCGCGACGCGGATTCCGATACCGGATGCCTGACATGAGCGCATTGTGGAGCGCCGACGTCCAGCGCCTGACCCCTTATGTCCCCGGGGAGCAGCCGAGGATCGACGGCCTGATCAAGCTGAACACCAACGAGAGCCCGTACGGCCCGTCGCCGCGCGCGCTGGCGGCGATCCGCGCCGCCGCCGATGATTCGCTGCGGCTGTATCCGGATCCCGATTCGACGGCGCTGCGGCAGGCGGTCGTCGAGCACCTGACCCATGGCGCGGCGGGCCGGGCGGGATGGGATCCGTCGCAGGTGTTCGTCGGCAACGGTTCGGACGAGGTGCTGGCGATCGCGTTCCAGGCGCTGATGCGCCATCCGCGGCCGGTGCTGCTGCCCGACATCAGCTACAGCTTCTATCCGGTCTACTGCCAGCTCTATGGCATCGCGACGACGATCGTGCCGCTGGACGACGCGTTCCAGATCCGCGTCGACGACTACCGCCAGCCTAACGGCGGCATCGTCATCGCCAACCCGAACGCGCCGACCGGCCGTGCGCTGCCGCTGCCGGCGATCGAATCGCTCGCGCGGCAGCATCCCGGATCGGTGGTGCTGGTCGACGAGGCCTACGTCGACTTCGGCGCCGAGTCCGCCGTCGCGCTGGTCGGTCGCTACCCGAACCTGCTGGTCGTGCGGACGCTGTCCAAGTCCAGCGCGCTGGCCGGCCTGCGGGTCGGCTTCGCGGTCGGCGACGAGGCGCTGATCGAGGGCCTGAACCGGGTCAAGAACAGCTTCAATTCCTATCCGATCGACCGGCTCGCGTCCGCGGGCGCCGCCGCCTCGCTGCGCGATCACGAGCACTTCGACGCGAACTGCCGGGCGGTGATCGCCGGGCGCGAGCGGCTGGCCGGCGAGCTGGCGTCGCTGGGCTTCGACGTGCTGCCGTCGGCCGCCAATTTCGTTTTCGTCCGCCACCCGCGGCGCGACGCCGCGCAGTTGGCGGCCGCGCTGCGCGAACGGCGGATCCTGGTGCGCCACTTCCGGCAGCCGCGGATCAGCCGGTTCCTGCGGATCACGATCGGCACCGATGCGCAGAACGCCGCGCTGACGGCGGCGTTGCACGAGATCCTGTCGGTCGTCGCTTAGTCGCTTAGGCCGACGCCGATCCGGTCGGTGTGGAGCCGGTCGGTGTGGAGCCGGTCGGTACGGAGCCGGTCGGTACGGAGCCGGTCGGTACGGAGCCGGTCGGCGCAGAGTCGGTGTCGGCGGCCGCCGCGCCGCCCGGTTGCCGCGCGCATTCGGAGAAGATCCTTGCCTGGCAGCCGGCGCAGATACCCGGATCGAGTTGCGGGACGATCGTCGCCAGCGCCTGATGCTTGGTCTGGAAGATATGGTTCGGCAGCTTTTCGCGCCGGAATCCGGTCCGGTCCCAGGTCTCGAGCACCTGGCGGCGCGGGCGGTGGAAGAAGATGTCGCCGCCGACCGCGCGGCGCGCCGCCAGTTCCTTCTCCCACATCTCGGCGGCGGCGACGTCGATGAAGTTCATGCTCTTGGTCATCGCCAGCAGATAGATCTGCTCGCTGTCGGTCCGGTAGCGGCGCAACTGCTCGGTGACGTAGTGGACCGCGCCGAAATAGATCGCGCCCTCGACGCGCAGCAACTGCAATTGCGGACACTCGGGACGCGGGCCGTCGAACTCGTCCAGCGGCGTGAAGCGGCGCATCGGGTCGTCCGGGTCCGGCACCAGCGGACGCAGCGCCGGGCGCGCGGTCTGGTACAGGTAGACGATCAGGCTCACCATCGTGCCGAGCAGGATCGCGATCTCCAGGCGAAGCAGCAGCGTCGCCGCCAGCGTGCCGAGCGCGATGCCGAAGTCCAGCCGGCTGATCTTCGCCAAGCGGCGCAGGCGCGCCAGGTCGAGCAGTCCCCAGGCGACCAGCACCAGCACCGCGGCGATCGACGCGAGCGGGATCTGGCCGAGCAGCGGCGCGCTGATCCACACCAGCACCAGCAGCAGGATCGACGAGAACACCGACGCCAGCGGCGTGCGCGCGCCGGCCTCGAAGTTCAGCATCGACCGGTTCATCGAGCCGCACGAGACGTAGCACGAGAAAAAGCCGCCGACGATGTTCGACAGTCCCTGGCCGATGAACTCGCGATTGGCGTCGATCGTCTGGCCCGAACGCGCGGCGACGGCCTGGGCGATCGAGATCGACTGCGACAGCGCGACGATCGTCAGCGCGGCGGCGATGCCGAACAAGTCCGGCAGCGACGACCAGCGGATCGGCGGCGGATCGAAGTTCGGCAGCGCCGACGGAATGCGGCCGACCAGCGCGACCCGGGCGCCCTCGGCCAGCACCTGATGGTTCAGGTACCAGGCCAGCCCGTAGCCGGCCAACAGCCCGGCCAGCATGTGCGGCGACCGCGGCGACAGCCGCTTGGCCGCCAGCGAGACGCCGAGCGTGACCAAGCCGACCGCGAGCGCCGGCCACTGGATGTCGGTCGGATGCATGGCGACGCGCGCGAGCAGCCCGAGCGCGGAGCCGCTCTGCCGGAGCTGCAGTCCGAACAGGTCGCGCAGCGCGTACAGGCCGATCAGCAGCGCCGACCCGCAGGTGAAGCCCAGCAGCACCGACGACGAGATGAAGTGCGTCAGCAGCCCCAGGCGCAGCACGCCGACCGCGAATTGCAGCACGCCGACGAGCACGGTGACGGCCAGCGCCAGCTCGATGTACTGCAGCCCGCCGGGCAGCGCCAGCGGACTGAGCATCGCGAACATCGCCAGCGAATTGGCGTTGCTCGGCCCGGACATCACGTGCCAGCTCGAGCCGGCCAGCCCGGCGATCACGCAGGGCACGACCGCGGTATAGATCCCGTATTCGGGCGGCAGGCCGGCCAGCGTCGCGAACGCGACGCCCTGCGGCAGCACCAGCACCGCGCCGAGCAGGCCGGCCATCAGGTCGGCGCGCAGCGAGGTCCGCGAGACCTGGGGGAGCCAGTCGAACCAGACTGCCGGCGAGCCGCGCTTCATCATAAGGGGACGATTGTACGGCAGCTCCGCTGGCGGCCCGCCGGCGCGGCGGGCGCGTTCAGAACAACTGCATGCCGATCCACCAGGCCAGCGCCGACATGATCGCGGCGGCAGGAATCGTCAGCACCCAGGCCCAGACGATGCTGCCGGCCAGGCCCCAGCGCACGGCCGAGAACTTGTGCGAGGAGCCGACGCCGACGATCGCGCCGGTGATCGTGTGCGTCGTCGAGACCGGGATGCCGAACGCCGACGCGATGAACAGGCTGACCGCCCCGGCCGTCTCGGCGCAGAAGCCGCCGACCGGCTTGAGCTTGGTGATCTTCTGCCCCATCGTCTTGACGATCCGCCAGCCGCCGAACAGCGTGCCCAGCGCGATCGCGATGTAGCACGAGAAGATCACCCAAATCGGCAGGTGCTCGGACGTCGTGATGTTGGCCGAGATCAGCAGCAGCCAGATGATGCCCATCGTCTTCTGCGCGTCGTTGCTGCCGTGGCCGAGGCTGTACATCGCACAGGAGAAGAGCTGCAGCCGCCGGAACCACTTGTCGACGCGGTGCGGCGTCGAGCGGAAGAACATCCACGAGACGGCCAGCATGATCAGCGAGCCGAACAGGAAGCCGAGCAGCGGCGAGACCAGGATGAAGATCGCGGTCTTGCCGATGCCGGACAGCACCAGCGAGTGCGTGCCGGCCTTGGCGATGCCGGCGCCGATCAGCCCGCCGATCAGCGCGTGCGACGAGCTCGACGGGATGCCGAAGTACCAGGTGATGATGTTCCAGGCCAGCGCGCCGACCAGCGCGCCGAAAATCAGGTGGTTGTCGACGATGCTCGGATCGACGATGCCCTTGCCGACCGTCGCCGCCACCTGCAGGTGGAAGATGAAGATCGCCGCCAGGTTGAACACGGCGGCGAAGGCGACCGCCTGCTGCGGTTTGAGCACGCCGGTCGACACGATGGTCGCGATCGAGTTGGCCGCGTCGTGGAAGCCGTTCATGAAATCGAACGCCAACGCCAACGCGACCAGCGCCACCAGCGTGAGAAATGCGGTGTCTGCCGTCATGAGGATCAGGCGTTCTCGAGAACGACACCCTCGATGATGTTGGCGACATCCTTGCACTTGTCGGAGACCGCTTCGAGCAGCTCGTAGATCGCCTTGAGCTTGATGAGCTGGCGCACGTCGGTCTCGTCGCGGAACAGCTTCGACATCGCCGAGCGCATCACGCGGTCGGCGTCGGATTCGAGCTGGTCGATCTCTTGGCCGATCTTCAGGATCTGCGCGGCGTTCTCCATGCTCGACAGCAGGTTGACCGAGGCCTGCACGCGCTCGCAGCACATCTGGTTGATCTCGGCGAGCTGCTGCGTCTCGGGCGTCACGCGCTGCAGGTCGTACAGGATCGCCGACTCGGCGACGTCCTGGATCAGGTCCAGGATGTCGTCCATCTGGATGATCAGCGTGTGGATCTGGTCGCGATCGAAGGGCGTGATGAAGGTCCGGTGCAGCAGGGCGACCGCCTCGTGCGTGAAGCCGTCGGCCGCCTTCTCGATCGCGTCGATCGCGTCGATGTGGCGCTGGCGCGCCGGCGGGTCGCCGTAGTGGCTGACCAGGTTGACCAGTTCGCGGCTGCCCGCGGCGATCTGCTCCGCGTGCTGGTCGAACAGATCGAAGAAGCGGCCCTCGCGGGGCATGACGCGTCCGAACATGGCGTTTGTGTCAGGGTGATCACATGCAGGGAAATCCCTGTGTTCGGGCGCGAGAATAGCAGAAAGGGCCGCAACGGCTGAACGCGGCTCAGCCCGCGCGGCGCCGGATGCAGGCCAGATACGCGTCGCCGTCGGGCATCCGGCGGTCGCGCTGGGCCTCCCACAGCGTCCGCCCCAGGCACTCCATGACCTGGTGCGCGGCCTCGTGCAGCGAGTCCAGGCGCTGCGCGAGCCGCTCGAAGGCCGCGCGGATTCCCGGCGGCTGGTCGATCGACAACTGCTCGGCGATCGCCAGGTGCATCGACAGGTGCAGGAACGGATTCTCGCGGCCGTCGTCGGCCGAGTACGAGCGGTGCAGCGCCTCGTCGAGCGCGGCCAGGTCCGCGTGGTATTCGGGATGCTCGAGGATCCAGTCCAGCGCCATCGCCTCGATCGGCGTCAGCGGCTGGCCGGCCGTGTGCTTGGCCCAGATCTCGCAGAAGAAGCGGCGGACCTGCTCGGAAGACGGATTGAACAGCATGGCGGCGCCTCGTTCAGACCTTCGACGTCTTGTCGCGATAGTCGCACAGGTCGACGATCGGACAGCGCCAGCATTGCGGGTTGCGGGCCGTGCACAGGTACCGGCCGTGCAGGATCAGCCAGTGGTGGGCATCGCGCAGGAATTCGGCCGGGACCTTCTTCAGCAGGTTCAGCTCGACGGCCAGCGGCGTCTTGCCGGGCGCCAGGCCCGTGCGGTTGGCGACGCGAAAGATGTGCGTGTCGACGGCCATCGTCGGTTCGCCGAACGCGGTGTTCAGCACGACGTTGGCGGTCTTGCGGCCGACGCCGGGCAGCGCTTCGAGCGCTTCGCGCGTGCGCGGCACCTGGCCGCCGTGCTCGCTGAGCAGCAACTGGCAGGTGGCGATGACGTTGCGCGCCTTCGTGCGGAACAGGCCGATCGTCCGGATGTACGGGGTCAGGCCGTCGACGCCCAGCGCGGCGATCGCCGCAGGCGTGTTGGCGACCGGAAACAGCTTGCGCGTGGCGGCGTTCACGCTGCGGTCGGTCGCCTGCGCCGACAGCATCACCGCGATCAGCAGCTCGAACGGCGAGTCGTACAGCAGCTCGGTCGTCGGTTGCGGGTTCAGCGCGCGCAGCCGCGCGAACATTTCGTAACGGGTCTTCGGGTTCACGTCGGTCCGCGCCGTGACAGGTTCCGGCGCGCGCGCTCGGTCGCCGCCGCGATCATCGCCCGCTTGCGCTCGTCGGCGGCCGAGGCCGGCGGCGGGGCCGCGATGGTCGGTCGGATCGCAGCGGTCGGGATGGGGGGGCGTTCGAGGTGGTCGAGGTAGTCGAAGCGGTCGAGGCGGTCGAGGCGGTCGAAGCGGTCGAAGCGGTCGAAGCGGTCGAAGCGGTCGGGGCGGTCGAAGCGGTCGGGGCGGTCGAAGCGGTCGGGGCGGTTGGCGCCGCGATCCGCCTCGCATCGTCGTCATCGCCCGCGGCGAGCGCCGGCGCCGTGCGGCGCACGGGCCCGTTCCGCCGGCGGCGCCGGTCGTAGCGCTGCCGGGCCTGGCGCGCGAGCGCGTCGGTCCACGGGACGGGCGCATCGAGCGGCCGCATGACGATGCAATCGACCGGGCACGGCGGCAGGCACAGCTCGCAGCCGGTGCAGGCGGCGTCGAGCACGCCGTGCAGGAACTTGGGCGCGCCGACGATCGCGTCGACCGGGCAGGCCGGGATGCAGCGCGTGCAGCCGATGCAGCGCTGCGGGTCGATCCACGCGAGCCGCCGCGGACCTTCGGTGCCCCGGGACGGATCGAGCGGCAGCGCCGCACGCCCGGTCAGCGCCGCCAGGCGAACGATGTTGGCGGCGCCGCCCGGCGGACAGCGATTGATGTCGGCGCTGCCGTCGGCGATCGCCTCTGCGTACGGGCGGCAGCCGTCGTATCCGCACTTCGTGCACTGCGTCTGCGGCAGCAGCGCGTCGATGCGATCGGCGAGCGGTCGGGCCGGGGCGGGCGGCTGGGTCATCGGGCGAATCAACGAGGGCGGCAATCGGGAAAACGGAACCGGACTCGGTTCCACGCCGGCGAACGCGGTCGATCCGCGTACAATCGGTGGCGGAAGAGCGGTCCGTGACGAACGATCGGCGCTCGCCGCCGCCATCATCCGCCAGAAAGAACCAGTCAGGGAAGGATCGGGAGGCTTCGTGCCTCCCGATTCGTTTCGGCCCGGCCGGGGCCGGACCTCAGGCCGCGATCCGTTCGCGGTGCTTGGCGATGAAGTCGCGCACCTGCGGATAGATGATCTCGCGCCAGCGCCGGCCGCTGAAGATCCCGTAATGGCCGGCGCCATGGGCCTCGAGATGGCGATGATGGGCGGCCGGGATGTTCTTGCACAGCTCGTGCGCGGCGCGCGTCTGGCCGATCCCCGAGATGTCGTCGAGTTGGCCCTCGATCGTGAAAAGCGCGGTCCGCCGGATGTCGGCGGGGTTGACGCGGATCTTCCTGCCTTCGAACTGCACGTCCCAGATGCCGCGCGGCAGGTGGAACTCCTGGAAGACGATCCGGATCGTGTCCAGGTAGTACTCGGCCGGCAGGTCGAGCACGGCGTTGTACTCGTCGTAGAACTTGCGATGCGCGTCGGCGTCGTCCAGATCGCCGCGGATCAGGTTCTTGTAGAAATCCCAGTGCGAGTTGACATGGCGGTCCGGGTTCATCGCGACGAAGCCCGCGTGCTGCAGGAAGCCCGGGTAGACGCGCCGGCCGGCGCCCGGATACTTGCGCGGCACCGAGTGGATGACGTTCATCTCGAACCACTCGAAGTTGTGATCGGTCGCGAGATTGTTGACCTCGGTCGGGCTCTTGCGGGTGTCGATCGGCCCGCCCATCATCGTCATCGACAGCGGCTGCTTCGGGTCGTCGAGCGTCGCCATGATCGACACGGCGGCCATCACCGGCACCGTCGGCTGGCAGACCGAGACCAGATGGACGTACGGCCCGAGATGGCGGATGAACTCGATGACGTAGGCGATGTAGTCGTGCAGGTGGAACGGTCCCTCGGACACCGGCACGTTGCGTGCGTCGACCCAGTCGGTGATGTAGACCTGGTTGTCGGGCAGCATCGCGCGGACCGTATCGCGCAGCAGCGTCGAGTGGTGGCCGGACAGCGGCGCGACGATCAGCACGACCGGATCGTCGGCATGCTGCGCGAGCGCGGCGGGCAGGTGCCGCTCGAAGCGGATCAGCTTGCAGAACGGCTTGTCGACGACGACTTTCTCGGTCACCGGCACTTCGTGGCCGTCGATGACGGTCTGCGGCAGGTCGAACGGCGGCTTGCCGTATTCCTTGCCCAGCCGGTGCAGCAGCTCGAAGCCCGCCGCGATGTTGCTCGAGAACGGCACGTATGCCATCACGCCATGCGGATTGCCGTACAGCTTGAACATGGACGCGGCCCAGTCCGACAGCGGCTGGACGAGCGAACGTTGACCTTCTCTAAGCTGATAGAGCATCTGCTTGAATCCTCAGGCTTGACATTTTGGTGCGATTATCCCGTTTGAGGGGCATGGCGACAAAAGAACAAATTCCGCTTCATTGCGCGAAACGTCGCCGGCCCGACGTTCCGGCAGCGGCGCGACGGATCGTCGGACGTATGGCTGCGTCATGGCGCGGTCGTTGCTTTGTTCTTTGTCAGTGCGCCGAAGCGGGTCCTCGTCCGCACACTTTTGGATCATCGGGGGGTTCCGCCCGGCCCGGCGGGCGGGCGGGCGGGCGGCGGTCAAAGTTTGTGGCGACGCGCGCGGTCCGGCGCGGCGACGGGTCGACCGTTGCCGGCGCCGCGATCCGGTCGCGAGCCGACCGAGATCGGGCATGCCGGCAGCAAGGATGCGGCCTAGGCGCTTACCCGCGGTCGAGTTGGGCGAGCTTGTCCTTGACGTCCTTCCACTCGTCGGCGTCGTCCAGCGGGGGCTTGGTGCGGGTGATGCTGGGCCAGACGGGGGCCAGCTCGGCGTTCAACTGGATGAAGTGCTGCTGATCGGCCGGTACGTCCTCTTCGGCGACGATGGCTTCGGCCGGGCACTCGGGGATGCAGACCGCGCAGTCGATGCACTCGTCCGGGTCGATGACGAGCATGTTCGGCCCTTCCCGGAAGCAATCGACGGGGCACACGTCGACGCAGTCCGTGTACTTGCAACGGATGCAGTTCTCCATCACGACATGAGTCATGCAATCAGGCCTTCTACGATAGAAAGAGGGTCAGGGCGATCGCTTCCGGCCGCGGCGATACCGACGCCTGCAGCCGCTGGCCGCCCTGATGCAATCCGGGATTCTACTCCCCCGCGCGTCCCTTGGCTGGCGATCAGGTCTCGGCGGCCTCCGCGGCCTCGGCGCGGCGCTGCCACGACGAACCGATGACCATGCCGGCGACGCTGGCGATCAGGCCGGCCAGTTGCGGCGGGACGGCGGCTTCGGGCGCGACCAGCTCCATCGCGATCCAGACGGCCAGGCCGCAGAACATCGAGGCCATGCCGCCGACCGCGTTGGCGCGTTTCCAGTAGACGCCGGCCGCCAGCGGCACGAAGGCGCCGACCAGCGTGACCTTGTAGGCGCTCTCGACCATCCTGAAGATCGACGCGTCGGTGTTCATCGAGTAGATCAGCACCAGCACGGTGAAGCCGACGACGACGATCCGCATCAATCGCAGGAATTGCCGATCGTCGCGGCGCGGCAGCAGCGGCTTCAGGATGTTCTCGGCGAACGTGACGGACGGGGCCAGCAGCGTGGCGCTCGCGCAACTCTTGATCGCCGACAGCAGCGCGCCGAAGAACAGGATCTGCGCGGCGACCGGCGCGTGCGCGATGATGAACTGCGGCAGGATCTGCTGCGTGTCGGTCTCGCGGTAGCGGGCGACCAGCGCCGGGTCGATCAGCGTCGCGCTGTACGCGAGGAAGATCGGCACGAACGCGAAGCCCAGGTACAGCACGCCGCCGAGCACCGAGCTGGCGACCGCGATGCGCCGCGTCCGCGACGACATCACGCGCTGGAAGACGTCCTGCTGCGGCATCGAGCCGAGCATCATCGTGATCCACGCGGTGAAGAACCCCAGCGTCTCGACGAGATTGGCGCCGGGCCAGAAATCCAGCTTGCCCGCGTCGGACGCATGGGCGATGACGACGCTCACGCCGCCGACCTGGCCGCTGATCTCGTTGCCGATGTAAAGCATGCCGGCGACGATGACGACCATCTGGATCAGGTCGGTGATCGCCACCGACACCATGCCGCCGAACAGCGTGTAGACGAGGATGCTGGCGGCCCCCAGCAGCATGCCGGTCCGTTCGGGGATCGCGCCCTGCGACACGACGTTGAACACCAGCCCCAGCGCCTTCATCTGCGCGCCGACCCAGCCCAGGTACGAGACGACGATGCACAGGCTGATGACCACTTCGACCGTGCGGTTGTAACGCACGCGGAAGTAATCGCCGATCGTCAGCAGCTTCTTGCTGTACAGCGGCGCGGCGAACAGCAGGCCGACGAGGATCAGGCACATCGACGAGCCGAACGGGTCGGCGACGATGCCGCGCAGGCCTTCGTCGAGGAAGGTCGCCGGCACGCCGAGCACGGTTTCCGAGCCGAACCAGGTCGCGAACACGGTCGCCGTCACCACGTACATCGGCATCGAACGCCCGGCGACCGCGAAATCGGACGAATTCTTGACCCATAGCGCCGCGATCAGCCCGATCACGACCGAGACGATCCAGTACAGGATCACCAGCCAAAACAACATCCGTGCCCCTTTGCCTGGATCCCGGCCCGCGGCCGGCGCATGCGATTGCCCGCGATCATAAATCAGCCGCGCGCCGCCCCGTGCCGGCGGTCCGCGCCGGCACGGGGCGGCGGTCGTTTTCGCGCGGCCGGCGGCCATGCAATACTGGGGGTTGGACCAGGGAGGCGCCGGACCGGCATGATCATTACTTCGTTGCTCGACACCGATCTGTACAAGTTCACGATGATGCAGGTCGTGCTCCACCATTTCCCGGGGGCGCAGGTCGAGTATCGTTTCAAATGCCGCAACGAAGGGGTGGCGCTGACGCCGTTCATCGACGAGATCCGCGAGGAGATCCATCACCTGTGCCTGCTGCGCTTTCGCAGCCGTGAGCTGGACTACCTGCGCGGCCTCAGGTTCCTCAAGAGCGATTTCATCGATTTCCTCGGCCTGTTCCAGATGAACCCCAAGTACATCGACGTGCGGCCTTCGCCGAAGGGCAACGGCGAGATCGATATCGTCATCAAGGGGCCCTGGCTGCACACGATCCTGTTCGAGATCCCGGTGCTGGCGATCGTCAACGAGATCTATTTCCGCAACACGCAGAAGGAACCCGACCTCGAGGAAGGGCGGCGGCGGCTGACGGCCAAGATGTCGATGCTGATCGACCGGCCCGACCTGGACCAGATGAAGCTCGCCGACTACGGGACGCGGCGGCGTTTTTCGCGGCTGTGGCAGGAAGAGGTGCTGCGCGTGGCCCAGCAGGGGCTCGGGCCGCGGCTGGCGGGCACGTCCAACGTCTACTACGCGATGAAGCACGACATGGTGCCGCTGGGCACGATGGCGCACGAGTACCTGCAGGCCTGTCAGGGGCTCGGGCCGCGGCTGCGCGACTCGCAGATCTACGGCTTCGAGATCTGGGCGCGCGAATACCGCGGCGACCTGGGCATCGCGCTGTCCGACGTCTACGGGATGTCGGCGTTCCTGCGCGACTTCGACCTGTATTTCTGCAAGCTGTTCGACGGGGCGCGGCACGATTCGGGCGATCCGTTCGTCTGGGGCGAACGCTTGATCGCGCACTACGAGGCCAATCGCATCGATCCGCGCACGAAGACGCTGATCTTCTCGGACGGGCTCGACTTTCCGCTGGCGATCCGGCTGTACGAGCAGTTCCGCGACCGCTGCCGGCTGGCGTTCGGCGTCGGCACCAACCTGACCAACGACCTCGGCTACACGCCGCTGCAGATCGTCATCAAGATGGTCCGCTGCAACGGCCAGCCGGTGGCCAAGCTGTCCGACACGCCGTCCAAGAACATGTGCGAGGACGAGGCGTACCTGAAGTACCTGCGCCAGGTGTTCGAGATCCCGGAGCCGGCGCGATGAAGCCGCGGCTGCTGGTCACCCGCCAGGTGTTCGACCAGACGATCGCGCTGCTGAGCGAGGCTTTCGACGTCGAGGCCAACCAGGACGACGCGCCGTGGGACGCCGGCGAGCTGAAACGGCGCGTCGCCGACAAGCAGGCGCTGTTCGTGACCGCGTCCGACGCGATCGACGCCGAGCTCATCGACGCGGCCCCGGACCTGCGGATCATCGCGACCGGCTCGGTCGGCTACAACCAGATCGACCTGGCGCGCTGTCGCGAGCGCGGCATCGTCGTCACCAACACGCCCGACGTGCTGACCGAGGCGACGGCCGACATGGCCTGGGCGCTGTTGATGGCCGCGGCGCGACGGGTCGGCGAATCGGAGCGCTGGCTGCGCGACGGCCAGTGGCGGCGCTGGGCGTTCGACCAGTTCCTGGGCCAGGACGTCCACGGCAGCCGGCTGGGCATCGTCGGCATGGGCCGCATCGGCTCGGCGGTCGCGCGCCGGGCGCGCGGCTTCTCGATGACGGTCCGCTACTTCAACCGCAGCGTCGCGCCGAACGAGGCCGAGCTCGGCGCGACGCGCGTCGACCTGCCGGCGCTGCTGCGCGAGTCCGACCACGTCGTCATCGTCGTGCCGTACTCGGCGCAGACCCACCACCTGATCGGCGCGGCCGAGCTCGCGTCGATGAAGCCGAGCGCCGTGCTGGTCAACATCGCCCGCGGCGGCATCGTCGACGACCGCGCGCTGGCTCGGGCGCTGTGCGACGGGCGGCTGGGCGCGGCGGGCCTGGACGTCTACGAGAACGAACCGGCCGTCGAGCCGGCGCTGCTGTCGGCGCCGCGCGTCGTGCTGACGCCGCACCTGGGCAGCGCGACGCGCTCGACGCGGATCGCGATGGCGGATCTGGCGGCGCGCAACCTGTGCGCGTGGGCGCGCTCGCAGCCTTTGTTGACGCCGGTGGATGCGGGCTGAGTCCTCGTCGGAGCGATGATGGACGCGGCCGGATTGATGGTCGTGCACGGCAACCGGCCCGAGGCGCTGCGCGACCTGCTGCTCGGCTGGATCGACGCGCACCCGCTGGCGCCGCTCGAGACCGAGGTCGTGCTCGTGCAGAGCAACGGCGTCGCGCAGTGGCTGAAGCTCGCGCTGGCGCGCGACCGGTCCGACGGCGGCCTGGGCATCGCCGCGGCGATCGACGCGCAGTTGCCGGCGCGATTCCTGTGGCAGGCCTACCGCGCGGTGCTCGGCGCCGACCGCGTGCCGTCGACCTCGCCGTTCGACGAGCGGCTGCTGACCTGGCGGCTGGTCAGGTTGCTGCCGGCGCTGCTCGACCGGCAGGCGTTCGCGCCGCTGCGGCGCTTTCTGGACGGCGACGCCGATCTGCGCAAGCGCTTCCAGCTCGCCGAACGACTGGCCGACCTGCTCGACCAGTACCAGGTCTATCGAGCCGACTGGCTCGAGGACTGGGCGCTGGGCCACGACCGGATCCGGACCTCGCGGCGCGGCGTCGTCGAGCTGCCCGACGAGCAGCGCTGGCAGCCGCAGCTATGGCGTTCGCTGCTCGACGACATGCGGCCCGGCGATGCCGCGCACAGCCGCGCCAACGTCCATCGCGAGTTCGTCGCGGCCGCGGCGCTGGCGGCCGAGCACGGCGGCGCGCGGCCGGCCGGCCCGCAGGGGCTGCCCCGGCGCGTGCTGGTGTTCGGCATCTCGTCGCTGCCGCAGCAGTGGCTCGAGGCGCTGGCGGCCCTGTCGACCTGGATGCCGGTGCTGATGTGCGTGCACAACCCCTGCGAGCACTTCTGGGCCGACATCGTCGCCGACCGCGACCTGCTGCGGATCGGGCGCAGCCGCCAGGCGCGGCGCGGCGGGCTGCCGCCGCCGGTCGACGACGACGATCTGCATCGCCACGCGCATCCGCTGCTGGCGGCCTGGGGTCGGCAGGGGCGCGATTTCATCCACCTGCTCGACGTCCACGACGACCGGCAGCGCTACGAGCACCGCTTCGACGAGCTGAGCCGGCGGATCGACCTGTTCGAGTCGAGCGGCGAGGCGACGCTGCTGCAGCAGCTCCAGGACGACATCCGCGACCTGCGGCCGCTGGCCGAGACCCGGGCGCGCTGGCCGCGGCCCGATCCGTCGCGCGATGCGTCGATCCGCTTCCACGTCGCGCACGGCGCGCTGCGCGAGGTCGAGATCCTGCACGACCAGTTGCTGGACGCGCTGACCCGCGACCCGACGCTGCAGCCGCGCGACATCATCGTCATGGTGCCCGACATCGATGCGTACGCGCCGCACGTGCAGGCGGTGTTCGGGCTGCCGGCGCCCGGCGACCGGCGCCACATACCGTTCGCGCTCACCGATCGCGGCCAGCGCCATCACGATCCGCTGCTCGGCGCGCTGGACAAGCTGCTCGAGCTGCCGATGAGCCGGATCAGCGCCGCCGAGGTCATCGACCTGCTCGACGTGCCGGCGGTTCGCCGCCGCTTCGGCATCGACGAGGCGCGGCTGCCGCTGCTGCAGCGCTGGGTCGCCGCCGCCAACGTGCGCTGGGGCCTGCACGCCGAGCAGCGCGACGCGCTGTCGCTGCCCGGTTCGCCCGAGCAGAATAGCTGGCGCTTCGGGCTCGAGCGGATGATGCTCGGCTACGCGGTCGGCGACGGCGACGCCTGGTCGGACATCGAGCCGCTCGACGAGGTCGGCGGCATCGACGCCGAACTGCTCGGCCCGCTGATGCGGGTCATCGACGCGATCGAGCGCCACTGGCGCGCGCTGCGCGAGCCCGCCAGCCCATCGCAGTGGACGCGGCGGCTGACGGCGCTGCTCGACGATTTCTTCGCGGCGCCGGACGGCGACGACGGCTTCACGCTGGTGCGGCTGCGCAAGCTGCTGGCCGACTGGCAGGCCGCCTGCGACGAGGCCCGCCTGACCGAGCCGGTGTCGCTGGCGATCGTGCGCGACCACTGGCTCGGCCAGCTCGACGCGCCGACGCTCGGACAGCCGTTCATCGGCGGCGGCGTGACCTTCGCGACGCTGATGCCGATGCGCGCGATCCCGTTCCGCCGCGTCTGCCTGCTCGGCATGAACGACGGCGATTTTCCGCGCACGCGGATCGCGATCGACTTCGACCTGATGGGCAGCGACTATCGGCCCGGCGACCGGTCGCGGCGCGACGATGACCGCTACCTGTTCCTCGAGGCCGTGCTGTCGGCGCGCGACCACCTGCACCTGAGCTGGGTCGGGCGCAGCATCCACGACAACAGCGAACGGCCGCCGTCGGTGCTGGTCGCGCAGTTGCGCGACCATCTGCGGGCCGGCTGGCGGATCGACCCGGCGGCGTTGACGGTCGAGCATCCGCTGCAGCCGTTCAGCCGCCGCTACTTCGAGGCCGGGCGGCCGCCGGCGCTGTTCAGCTACGCCGACGACTGGCGCGCCGGCCTGCAGGCCGGGATCGATCCGCCGGCGGCCGGCGCCGCGGCGACACGGCTGGCCGCCGCGAGCCTGGAGCCGCCGCTGACGCTGGATGCGCTGCGGCGATTCGTTCGCAGCCCGGCCGAGGCCTTCTTCCGCGCGCGCCTGCGGATCGCGTTCGATCCGGTCGACCCGGCCGCGCTCGATCACGAGCCGTTCGAGCTCGACGCGCTCGAGCAATGGCGCTTGCAGGACGAGCTGATCCGCGCGCAGCGCCTGGCCGTCGATCGCGGCCTGCCTCGCGACGAGGCGCTGCGCGACGCGCTGGCGCGGATCCGGCGGCGCGGCGCGCTGCTCGAGCCGATGGACGACCTGTTCGAGCGCTACCTCGCCGCGATCGCCGACTGGCCCGACGCGCAGGCGCCGCGGCTCGTCGTCGATCCGGTTGTTCGCGCCGATCCGGGGCTGCAGTTGCGCGACTGGCTCGGCGACTGGCGGCGCGACGGCGGCGACGGGCTGGCGCGCGTGCTGCTGTCGTCGTCGTCGCTGATCGACAAGCGGCGCAGCTACCGCCGCGAGCACCTGCTGCGCCACTGGATCGATCACGTCGCCGCCCATCTGGCTGGTCCGCCGATGACGACCTGCGTGATCGGCAGGAACGGCAGCGCGACGCTGGGGCCGCTGGCGGCCGATGCCGCCGCCCGCTACTGGTCGGCGCTGCTCGACGCTTATGCCGACGGCTTGCGCGAGGCGCTGCCGCTGGCGCCGCGGGCCGGCTTCGCGTGGCTGCGCGCCGGCGGCCGGCCGGGGCTGCCGATCGATGCCGACGCCGCGCGCAAGGCGCGCAGCGCTTATGAAGGCGAGGACGGCCGGCACGGAACGCCCGGCGAGGTGCGCCGCGATCCGTGCCTGGCGCGCGCTTACCCCGATTTCGACGCGCTATGGGCCGACGGACGCTTCGCGGTCTGGTGCGATCGCCTGTACGCGCCGCTCGATGCGCATCTCGAGGGCGGCGATGACTGAGCGGGAGGCGCCGATCCGGCTCGATCCGCTGCGGTTCCCGCTGCGCGGCAGCCGCCTGATCGAGGCGAGCGCCGGCACCGGCAAGACGTTCACGATCGCCGCCCTGTACCTGAGGCTGATGCTCGGCCACGGCGGCGATGCCGCGTTCGCGCGGCCGCTGACGCCGCAGCAGGTGCTGGTCGTGACCTTCACCGACGCCGCCACGCAGGAACTGCGCGACCGGATCCGCGCGCGCCTCGCGCAGGCGGCCGCTTATTTCGAGCGCTCGGCGATCGAGGCCGAGGCCGGTACCGATCGCGGCGGTGACGGTGCGGCGGCCGGCGGTGACGGCGATTCGGATGACACTGTTGATGCCGTCGAAGCCGCTGATGCTTCCGGTGCTTCCGACGCCGCGTCCGACGATGTGCTCGTCGATCCGCTGCTGCGCGCGCTGCGCGACGACCATCCGCCGGCGCGCTGGCGGCAATGCGCGCGGCTGCTGCAGGCGGCCGCGCAGCAGATGGACGAGGCGGCCGTCTCGACGATCCACGGCTGGTGCCATCGGATGCTGCGCGAGCACGCGTTCGCGACCGACAGCCCGTTCACGCAGACGCTGCGCACCGACCTGTCCGACTGGCTGATCGACGTCGTGCGCGATTACTGGCGCGTGTTCCTGTATCCGCTCGACGAGACCGATGCGCGCCGCGTGCGCGGCTGGTGGCCCGGTCCGGAGTCGATGCGGGGCGTCATCGAGCGACTGCTGCCCTTGCACGAGCGGATCGCCGGCGGTGCCGGAGAGGCCGACGAGCCGGTGCGGGCGCTGGCGGCCGCCCGCGGCGAGGCCGACCGGCGCCTGGCCCGGCTGAAGG
The DNA here is from genome assembly GCA_047605425.1 of Burkholderiaceae bacterium. Classification (GTDB taxonomy): domain Bacteria; phylum Pseudomonadota; class Gammaproteobacteria; order Burkholderiales; family Burkholderiaceae_E; genus JAKPAM01. Next base: position 29,388 of record JASGFT010000035.1, read on the forward strand.
CGCCCTGGCCGGACTGGATCGACGAGATCGGCCCGCTGCTCGACGAGGCCTGCGCGAACCGCCTGGTGCTCGGGCAGAAGTTCAAGCGGAACCATTACGTGGCGTGGCTCGACACGCTGCGCCGATGGGCCACCGATCCGCAAGCCGTCCGGCCGGATCTGAAGACCGGCTGGCAGCGCCTGACGCCGGCCGGCCTCGCCGAGGTCTGGCGCGACGGCGCGCCGCCCGCGCATCCGGCCTGGACGGCGATCGAGCGGCTGGAGGGCGAACTCGATTCACTGCCCGACGGTCGCGCGGCGCTGCTGCGCCACGCGACCGCCTGGGTCGTCGAGCGCTTCGCCTGGGAGAAGTCGCGTCGCGCCGCCGTCGGCTTCGACGACCTGCTGACACGGCTCGACCGCGCGCTGCGGGGCGAGCACGGGCGGCAACTCGCGGCGCGGGTCCGCGAGCGCTTCCCGGTCGCGATGATCGACGAGTTCCAGGATACGAATCCCGAGCAGTACCGGATCTTCGACGCGATCTACGGGGTCGACGCGGCGCCGGGCCCGGCGCCGGCCGCCGACGGTGATGGTGATGGTGATGGTGTCGGTGTCGGTGCGGGTGCGGGTGCGGGTGCGGGTGCGGGTGCCGTCAGCGTCGACGATGCTTCGGCGCTCGTGCTGATCGGCGATCCGAAGCAGGCGATCTACGCGTTTCGCGGCGCCGACATCCATTCGTACCTGGCCGCGCGCGCCGCGACGCGCGGGCGCCACTACACGCTGGCGACCAACTACCGGTCGACCGCGCCGATGGTCGCGGCCGTCAACGCCTGGTTCGAGCTCGCGCAGCGCGATCCGGCCGGCCGCGGCGCGTTCCTGGGCCGGCGCGGCGACGAGGACCTGCTGCCCTTCCATCCGGCCGAGGCGCGCGGCCGCGACGAGCGCTGGCGCGTCGACGGCGAGCCCGCGCCGGCGCTGACCTGCTGGACGCTGCCGCCGGGCAAGGTCGGCGTCGGCGCTTATCGCAAGTCGCTGGCCGACGCGACGGCCGCGCGGATCGCCGCGCTGATCGGCCTGGCCGCCGCCGATCGCGCCGGCTTCGCGTCGTCCGACGGGACATGGCGGCCACTGCGCCCCGGCGACGTCGCCGTGCTCGTCAACAACGGCAACGAGGCCGCGCTCGTGCGGCGCGCGCTGGCGCGCGTCGGCCTGCGCAGCGTCTACCTGTCCGACCGCGAATCGGTGTTCGACAGCCGGGTCGCCGGCGACCTGCTGGCCTGGCTGCGCGCCTGCGCCGATCCGCACGACGATCGCCGGCTGCGCGCCGCGCTGGCCAGCGCGGCGCTGGGCCTGGACTGGGCGACGCTGGACCGGCTCAACGACGACGAGGCGTACTGGGAGGCGCAGGTCGAGCGCTGGCGCGCGTATCGGGCGATCTGGCGACGCCAGGGCGTGTTGCCGATGATCCGGCATCTGCTGCACGATTTCGCGGTGCCGGCGCGGTTGCTGTCGCGCGGCGACGAGCGCGGGCTGACCGACCTGCTGCACCTGGCCGAATTGCTGCAGCAGGCCGGCGCGACGCTCGACGGCGAGCACGCGCTGATCCGCGAGCTGGCCGAGCGGATCCAGGCCGGCGCCGCCGGCGACGATGCGCGTCGCCAGCGCCTCGAAAGCGACGACGACCTGGTCAAGGTCGTCACCGTCCACAAGTCCAAGGGGCTCGAGTATCCGTTGGTGTTCGTGCCGTTCGCGTGCGCGTTCCGCCAGGTCGGCGCGCAGGATCTGCCGCTGAGCTGGCACGACGACGACGGGCGGCTGCGGGTCGCGATCGACGGCGACGCGGCGCAGGTCGCGCGGGCCGACGACGAGCGGCTGGCCGAGGACCTGCGCAAGCTCTACGTCGCGCTGACGCGCGCGCGCCACGCGGTATGGATCGGCGTCGCCGCCGTCGACGGCTTCGCGCGCAGCGCACCCGGCTACCTGCTCGGCGCGGCGGCCGATCTGGCGCCGCTGCTGGCCGGCGTCGACGCGACGGCGATCGTCGCCGCGCCGCTGCCCGAGCCGGCCACCGGCCCGTCGCCGGCGATCGCGCGCGCCGCGCCGCCGCTCGATCCACCGTTGCCGCTGGGCGAGCGGCCCCGCTCGCCGTGGTGGATCGCCAGTTTTTCGGCGCTGCTGCGCGCCGGCCGGGCGCGCTCGTCCGACGCGAACGACGATCAATGGGCGTCGCCCGACCGCGCGGCCAGCGCGTTGCAGCAAACTTTCGCCGAGGCGGCCGCCGATCCCGCGGCCGACGATCGCGCGCCAGCCGCGGACGAGATGGCGGCGTCCGCCGGAGCGGCGATCCTGCCGACGGTCGGTGCGACGACCGGTGCGGTGACCAGTGCGGTGGCCAGTGCGGTGGCCAGTGCGGCGGTCGATGCGGCGGTCGATGCGGCGGTCGATGCGGCGGTCGATGCGGCGGCGCCGGCGGCATCGAGCGCGCCGGTGTTCGCGCACCAGCCGGACCTCTTCGACGAACCGGCCGGCGGGATCGCCGAGGCCGAGGCCGCGATCCACGATTTTCCGCGCGGCCCCGCGCCCGGCAGTTTCCTGCACGAGTTGCTCGAATGGGCCGGGCGGCAGGGTTTCGCCGCGATCTGCGCGAGCCCCGAGCGGATCGATGCCTGGCTCGACCAGCAGGGCGCGGCGCGCGGCTGGCAGGCGTGGCGGCAGCCGCTGCGGCACTGGTTGATCGGCCTGCTCGAGCGTCCGCTACCGCTGGCCGGGGGGATCTGGCGGCTGGTCGACCTGAAAGCCAGCGCCTTCCTGGTCGAGATGGAGTTCTGGTTCAGCGCCGGCGATACCGACCTCATCCGGATCGATCGCGAAGTGACTCGCCACACGTTGCAGGGGCGGGCGCGCCCGCCGCTCGGCGCGGTCCGGCTGCGGGGCATGCTCAAGGGCTTCATCGACCTGGTGTTCGAGCACGAAGGCCGCTACTACGTCGCCGACTACAAGTCGAACTGGCTGGGGCCGGGCGACGACGCCTATACGGCGTCGGCGATGGCCGACGCGGTCGCCGCGCATCGCTACGACCTGCAGTACGCGTTGTACCTGTTCGCGCTGCACCGGCTGCTGAAGTCGCGCGTGCCCGACTACGACTACGATCGTCACGTCGGCGGCGCGGTCTACCTGTTCGTGCGCGCCTGTCGCGGCGACGGCCGCGGCGTGTTCGTCGAACGGCCTGCGCGCGCGCTGATCGACGCGCTCGACGCGCTGTTCGGCGAGGTGGCGCGATGACGCCGGCGATCGAGCGCGACGACGCGCCGCACTGGCGGACGGCCGATCGGTCGTCGGCGCTGCGGATGCTGGGCGAATGGGCCGCGCATGGCTGGCTGCGCGAGCTCGATCGCGCGTTCGCCGGGTTCGTCGATCGTCATCTGGCGCGGCCGTCGCCGCTGCTGCTGGTCGGCGCCGCGCTGGCCAGCCACCAGCTCGGCCGCGGCCACGTCTGCCTGGACCTGGCGGCGGCGCTGGTCGACTCGCGTTTCGTGCTGTCGCTGCCGCCGCAGGACGACGACGCGGCGCCCGCCGGGGTCGATGGCGCGCGGCCG
>JASGFT010000036.1:0-32242 GCA_047605425.1 Burkholderiaceae bacterium
TCGCGCTGGTGCCGGGCGTCCACACCCGGTCCTCGGCCTGCATGGCGTTGACGTCGGGGCGGATGTCCAGTTCGGCGCCGCCGCGGCACGGTTCGTCCTGGTAGACGTCGCCCGGGCAACGCCAGACCTGGGCGTGCGCCGTGGCGGCCAGCGCCCAGGGCAGAATCCAGGACAGCATCGCTCGTCCGATCATCGATGGCATGGTCATCCGGTTATTGCAGCCCGGATGCGCGATACGGCCAAGGTATTTCCGCACAGGCACCGCACTTCGAACCGGCGCTCGCTCGCGTGTCGGGCGCCGAAGACGCGTTGCGCGCCACGTTCGGGTCACCGCGTCGGGTCATTGCGTTCGGGCCACCGCGTTCGGGCCACCGTGTTCGGGCCACCGTGTTCTCGGGCCACTACGTTCAAGCCGGTGCGTTCATGCCCTCGTGTCGACGACGCCGTCCTCACTCCCTTGCGCGCTTACGCCGATCCGTCGACCCCCGACAAACCCTCGTGGATCTTCTCGCGAACGAACGCGCAGATCGCCTGGAACTCCGGGTCTTCCTCATTTCGGCCCGCCGCGGCCGCGGAAATGGCACGCGGATGTCGGCGACGATCCGCGATGGCCGGGCGTCATCACCAGCACCCGGTCCGACAGGAAGACCGCCTCGCGGATGCTGTGGGTAATGAAGATCGCGGTCTTGTGCACTTCATCCACAGCCGCGCCAGCGCCAGGTTCATGTCGTCGCGGGTGATCGCATCGACGCCGAGAACGGTTCGTCCATCAACAGCAGCCGCGGATCGTTGATCAGGCCGCGGCAGATCGCGACCCGCTGGCGCATGCCGCCCGACAACTCGGCGGGCCGCTTGTCGCGAAACGCCCACAGGCCGGTGAGCCGCAGCAGCCGTTCGGCTTCGCCGAGGTAGTCGGCGACCGGACGCTTCTGCGTGCGGATCGGAAACAGCACGTTGTCCAGCACCGTCTTCCACGGCAGCAGCGTCGCGTCCTGGAATACGTAACCGAAATCGCGGCGCGGCGCGGTGATCGGGCTGCCGTCGATCGTGATCCGTCCGGAGCTCGGCACCTCGAGCCCGCCGATCATCGACATCAGCGTGCTCTTGCCGCAACCGCTCGGGCCGACCAGGCTGACGAAGTCGCCCTCGTCGATGTCGAAGTCGGCGTGCTCGACCGCATGCACGTCGCCGTTGCGCGACGCATAGGTCTTGGACGCGTCCTGGACCGAGATGTAGCTGCGGCCGCGCTCGGAGGCGATGCTGCTCGCGAGCAGCCAGGCAGGGCGCGATTGGGGTGATGTCATCGTGGGGTGGGCGCCGGTCAGGCGCCGAAGCGGCGCCGCGTCCGCCGCTCGACGCCGGCGACCAGGCCGTAGAACGCGAGGCCGAACACGCAGAGCACCAGGATCGCGGCCAGGATCAGCGCGGTATCGGCCTGCGCCGACGCGAACAGGATCAGGTAGCCGAGGCCGGCCTGCGAGGTGATGAACTCGCCGACGATCACGCCGATGATCGCGAAGGTCGTCGCGATCTTCATGCCGCTGAACACATAAGGCAGCGCGTATGGCAGCCGGACGTCCTTGAACACCTGCCAAGGCGTGGCGGTCGCGCCGGCACAGCCGCAGCAGCGACTTGTCGACGTTGTCCAGGCCGGCCAGCGTCGCGATCACGACCGGAAAGAAGCTGATGAAGACCGAGAACGTCAGCCGCGACTGGAAGCCGATGCCGAGCCAGACGATGAACAGCGGCGCCAGCGCGATCTTCGGGATCAACTGGAACAGCACGACGTTCGGGTACAGCATGTCGCGCATCAGGCTCGACGCGCTGAGCAGCGCCGCCAGCGCGACGCCGAGCAGGCTCGCGATCAGGAAGCCGGCGACGCTTTCCCAGACGGTCGGCCAGGCGTGCTGCAGCAGCAGCGGCAGCGTATCGGCGAGCCGCTCGGCGATCGCCGACGGCGCGGGCAGCAGCACCTCGCGGATCGAGAAGAGCCGTACCACCGCCTCCCAGGCCAGCAGCGACAGCAGCGCGAAGCCGAGCGGCAGGCCGATCCGGCGCCAGGATGTCTGCAGGTCCATCGGTTCAGGCGTCCCGCTCGATATCGTCGATCGTCCGCCGCCGGCGGGTGAGCTGCCCGGCGCGCCGCCCGGCGTGCGAGCCGATGCCGGAGAACGTCGACGGCGTCATGCGGCGCCGACCATCTTGAAGTAGGGCGCGTTGTTGCGACGGATCGCCTCCCATTCGGCAGTGCTCAGCTTGATCTTGCCGGCGAAACGGTTGGTCGCCAGGTCCTCGGGCACCAGCGGCTTGGCGTCGCCGGTCAGCGCGCCCGCGCGAGCGGCCAGCGAGATCATGCCGGCGAGCTTCGGGATGCTGCTGTAGCCCAGGTCATTGTTGATCGCTTCTTCCGACACCATCGTCGTCTGCGTCAGGCCGTGGGAGATGACCGCGTTTTCCTTGCCGCCCTTGGCCAGCCCGATCTCGGGCTGGACCCGGTAGAGAATGTCGAGCGACTCCAGCACCGGGATGCTGGACGTACCGATCGCGGTGATCGCGTCGACCTGCTTGTCCATCAGCGCGCGCTCGATCAGCCGGGCGTCGAGCTGCTGGCGGGTGACCTTGCTCAGGTCGATGCCGGTCTTCTCGGCATAAGCGGCCCAGTACGGCGCTTCGGCCGACGTGGCGACCGTGCCGACGCGGCGGCCCTCGAAGTCCTTGGGTTCGCGGATCGGCGAGTCGGCCAGCACCAGGTTGCCCATCGTCGAGTCGTAGCCGATCGTCGCGATCGCCTGCAATGGCAGCCCGCGCGCCATGTTGACCAGCGTGCCGCCGAAGAACACGACGCCCATGTCGGCCAGTTGTGGCTCAAGGGGCGCAAGCTACAAGCCAGCGCCGTCTGGCTAGATGCTCAGGCCAACGGTCTGAGCGCCGCCGAGGCCGCCGAGAACTGGAGCTTGCCCCTGCCAGCGGTGGAAGAAGCCTTGGCGTACTGCGAGGCCAACCGCGCGTTGATCGAAGCCGAGGCCGACGAGGAACGCCAGCGGTTGCTGGCCGAAGGCGTCAGCCTCGAAAAAAAAACGCCGGTATGAAGCTGCTGGTGGATGAAGACAGCCAGGCTCGCGCGTCTCACACTTCCTTCGACCCGGATGTGTCGTAGGCGGTGAATTTGCGTTCGATGAGGCTGCGAGCACGAGCTACCGCGCGCCACGGCTCGATGTGTGGAGCCTGGAGGTGGCGGCCGAGCGTTTCGTGGTCGGGCCACAACTCCGAGAAGCTCTTATGAAGCTTCGCTTCCCAGCTCCTGCAGCTCGCCGGACTCCACGATGCGCAGGCCCGGCCGCGGCGGGTGCAGCGCCGCCATCATGCCGCGTGCCACGGTCTGCGCCGCGATCGGACGCACGCCGCGTGGCAGCAGCCCGGCCAGCGGCATGGCCAGGCGCAGCGCCAGCTCCTCGCCGGGGCGTGCCTGCTGGTTCAGCGCCGCGCGGTCGCCGGCCAGCAGCGAAGGCCGTGCGACGAGCACGCTGGCGAAGCCCAGTGCCGCGACCGCGGCTTCCATCTCGCCCTTGACGCGGCTGTAGAAGGACAGTGCCCATGGGTGGGCGCCCAGCGCCGAGACGACGGCGAAGCGCTCCACGCCGGCCGCCCGCGCCGCCTTGGCGAAGGCCAGCACGGCGTCGAAATCCACCGCACGGAAGGCTGCCTGCGAGCCGGCCTGGCTGATCGTCGTGCCCAGGCAGCACCAGGCCTCTTGCGCCTCGGGCAGCGCCGGCAGCCGGGCAAAGTCCACCTTCAGCCAGTGCACGCGTGCATCGGCCGGTTCGGGCATGCGTCGCACCAGCGCGTGCAGCTTCACCGCTGGAGCCTGTGCCAGCAGCAGCGGCGTCAGTGCGCGACCGATCAGGCCGGTGGCGCCGGCCAACAGCACGCTGGGTTGGGAAGTGGCTGGGTTCACGCTCGGCCTCGCGGGTGGGAACGGCACGACAGTATGAGGCTCGAGAACCCGTGTTTCGACGATCACTCGCTGACGGCGCAAAGGCGCTGCCGCATTGCTGCGCTCGGAACCGGGCCGGACGTTCCGGAATCTCGGGCCTGTCGCCAGCGTCGAGGTCTCGATGCTCAGGCGGCGTCCTGCTGGGCGGCGGCGCTCAGCAAAGCGAGAATCTCGGGCAATCTCGCTGCCGCGGCTTGGCGACCGGCTTCGCACAGCCCCGGCATCGCCGCGGTCTGCCACAAGCCGATACGGCGATCGGTCTTCACCTCGATGCATATCAGTCGCCGGCCCGTGGCTCGCGCGGCGTTCAGCCTGGCTTGTTGCAGATTGTTGATCATTGCGGTGCTGACTTGCGCCACCAATCGCGACGCGCGATCGATCCTTCGCGGCATGGCGCCGTTGAAGCCCAGTGCGACGACGACATCGGCATCCGCGGCCGCAGCGATCGGCAACGGGTCGGAGATCACACCATCGACCAACTGCCGGCCGTCCACCGTCACGCTGGGAAAGAGAAACGGCACGGCCATGCTGGCGAGAAGCGCGTCAACGACAGCCCCCTTCGTGAGCAACACGGATTCGCCGGTGCGGGCATCCGTGGTGGCGACCCTCAACGGCACAGGCAGATCCTGCAGCCGTCGTGATCCGAAGGCTTGCTCGATGCGCTGCGCGATCAGGCGGCTGTCGCGCAGCGAGAAGCTGCTGGCGTCGAAACCGGTCCACTTTGGCGCGACCAGTTGCGGATAGGCTTTCCAGCGGCGCTGCTCGGTCAGCTCCTGTGACCACAGCGACGTCGCCTGTCGCAGCGACTCCGCGCCGCTCATGCCGGAAGCGATGCACGCGCCGAACAGAGCGCCCGAGCTGCAACCGACGATCAGATCGGGCGTGATGCCGGCGTTTCCGAGCACCTCGGCGATGCCGACGGCCGCGACGCTGCGTACGCCGCCGCTGCCGAGCACCAGCGCCAGGCGCGGCTTCGAGGTCTGGGCATGGCGCAGGGAAGAAAGGGACGGGTTCATGGGTGGGCCTCTCATGGATGGATTCGTGTTTGGACGCTGCGTACCAAGCATTCAATTCGGCGCGAGCACCAGGCAGGCGTTGCTGCCGCCGAAGGCGAACGAGTTCGACAGAACGGCGCCGCGCCGGCGCAGATCGAGGGGTCGCGAATGGACCAGATTGATCGGGCAATCTTCATCGGGTTCCGTCAGGTTGCGCGTCGGAGGCACCCGGCCGCTGCATGCGGTGACCAGCGACGCGGCCAGCTCGATGGCGCCCGACGCGCCCAGCAGATGGCCGTGCGCGGCCTTGGTCGAGCTGGTTGGCGGTCCTTGCGTACCGCTGCCGAACACCGAGGCGATCGACTCGGCCTCGACCCGGTCGCCGACATCGGTCGCGGTGCCGTGCGCGTTGATGGCCACGATGTCGTCCGGGGTCATGCATGCATCGTCCAGCGCCGCTTCGATGGCGCGCACCTGCCCACGCGAATGCGGTTCGGCCCAGTGGTGGCCATCTCCACTACAGCCATAGCCCGCCAGTCGAGCGCGCGCCTGGCGGCCTCGACCGGCTGCGTGCTCCGCGGCCTCGAGAACGAAGAACACGGCCCCTTCGCCGAGAACGATGCCGCTGCGCCGGCTGTCGAAGGGGCGGCACGCGGCATTGGCATCATTACCCACGTCGGCCAGCACGCGAATGCCTTCCCATGCCATGATCGTGCCGTCGCCGAAAGGCGCTTCGGTGCCGCCGGCCAGCGCGACGTCCAGATATCCGTGGCGGATCGCGCGCATCGCCTCGCCGATGGCCATGGCCGACGAAGCGCAGGCGCTGGAATAAGTTTGCGCCGGCCCGCGCAAGCCGAAGCGAACGGCCAGGGCGCCGGCGGCTGCGCTGGGCAAGCAACGCAGCAAGGTCAGCGCCGGCATGCGACCGCGTGAGTGCATCGACGCATAGGCCTCGTTGACCGAACAGGCCGGGCCTGTCCCACAACCGACGAAGATGCCGCAACGCGACGCGTCGCTGGACGGCACCAGTCGCGCATCGTCGAAGGCGCGAGTCGCGGACAGCAGTGCCAGCCGGGTGCAACGATCGGCGATGACGACTTCCGCGCGGCTCAGGCCCACGTCGACTTCCTCCTGCACGCGTGCGGCTGGAATCGCGCGTGTATGCACGAGCGCGAGCGATTCGAAGCAGCCCGTTTGCGCGTACAGCGCGCTCGCGAATCGATCGAGCGAGTCACCCAGTGGCGTGGCCAGGCCAACACCGGTGACGACCACCTCACGCGGTTTCACGGCGGGACTCCTGTAACAGAATGACCAGGTCCCGAACCGTGTGCAGCGACATGCCTCTCTCCGTATCGATGCGAATGCCGAATGTCGACTCGACCTCGCACAACAGACTGACCCAGGATAACGAGTCTCCCAGGTCGGACAGCGGCGTATCGAGCGATACCGAGGCGGCGTCTTGCCCCAGCTCGTCGCGGATCAGTTGCAGAACAATTTCGTTGGTGTCGTTCATGGTGTCTTTTTTCCATCGGTTGAAAGTAACTTAGGGGTTAGTGATTGGACTACGGTTATCTCAGGTCAGACAGTGACGTTCGCTGTCGCCGGCATTATGGGTTCATCGCTTCGATCTGCAATCCTCTTTTCGGAGGAGTTCCTGCCTATCGGCTTCGTATCGACGTCGACGAGGCCATCAAAACTCTGCCCGGCGAGGACGCGGCCGCCGCTTGCGCGGGACTGGCCGGCGCCGCGGCGAGAGCCGGCTGGACAAACGCCATGCCGAGCAAGGCGAGTGGCAGGCCGAGTCCGATGACCGCGCGGATCGCGGGCGACGTCTCGGCGCGGGACGCTCGTCGGTAAGTGTTGGGGGAGACAGCCATGGGTGGGCTCCGGTCGATGGCGGGACCTACAGTGTCGCGAGCCGATGCGGCGGGACGACTTCAGCCGTGCCGGCTTTTTGTTTCGTTTGTTGCAGGCACCGGCTTTGTGCCTTAGTCGCCCCGGATTCCGACGGGCCGAGGTGTACGATTGGCAGGGCCGTCCCAGCGGGAGTTCCCCTCATGAGCCCGAAAGCCACGATCCTGGTCGTCGACGATGAATCCGAGGTGCGCGAGGTTCTGCAGGAATACCTCGCCAGGCACGACTACGCCGTGCTCGGCGCCGAGACCGCCGCGGCCGCACGCGCGATCGCCGGCGAGCAGCCGATCGATCTGGCCCTGGTCGACATCCACATGCCGGGCGAGGACGGCCTGAGCCTGGCCCGCTTCCTGCGCGAGCGCCATGCCGGCATGGGCATCGTGATGCTGACGTCGGCCGATGCGATCGTCGACCGGATCGTCGGGCTGGAGGTCGGTGCCGACGACTACGTGGCCAAGCCCTTCGATCCGCGTGAGCTCGTCGCGCGGATCCGCAGCGTGCTGCGGCGCACGTCGCCGGCGGCGCGGGCGGATATCGGTGCCGACCGGATACGGATCGGCCGCTGCGTGATCGATCTCGCCGCCCGGCGGCTCATCGACGAGACCGGCGCCGAGGTGCCGGTCACGCCGCTCGAGTTCGACCTGCTGAAGACGCTCGCCGCCCATCCGCATCGCGTGCTGTCGCGCGACCACATCATCCAGTCGAGCCTGCGCAGGGACGCCGGGCCGTTCGATCGCAGCGTCGATCTGCGGGTGATGCGGGTGCGCAAGAAGATCGAGCCGGATCCCGAGCAGCCGCGCTTCATCCGCACGGTGCGCAACGCCGGCTACGTGTTCGTGCCCGACGGAGCCTGATGCCGATGCAAACGCCAGCCCGTCGACGTGCGCTTCGGTCGCTGGCGCTGGTCGCCGTGCTGGCCGGCTGCGTCCGAAAGCCGGAACCGATGCTTCGGATCGGCACCAACGTGTGGATCGGCAGCGAGCCGCTCTATCTGGCTCGCGATCTGGGCCGTATCGATCCGAAAGTCGTGCAGTTGGTCGAGTATCCGTCGGCGAGCGAGGTGCTGCGCGCCTATCGCAACGAGGCGATCGACGGCATGGTGATCAGCCTGGATGAGCTGCTCGGATTGAGGGCCGAGGGGATGCAGCCGCGGATCATCGCGGTGGCGGATGTGTCGGACGGCGCGGACGTCGTCGTCGCGCGCGCCGGGATCGGCTCGATGCAGGGGCTGGCCGGCCGACCGATCGCCGTCGAGAGCGGGGCGGTCGGCGCTTACGTGCTGAGCCGCGCGCTGGCGCTGAGCGAGATGACGGTGGGTGACGTGACCGTCGTTCATCTCGACTCGAACGAGCATCTGGCGGCCTTCGAGCAGGGCCGGGTCGACGCCGCGGTGACCTTCGATCCGTTCCGGACCCGCCTGCTCGCCGCGGGTGCGGAGACGATCTTCGACAGCACGCGGATTCCCGGCGAGATCGTCGACCTGATCGCCGTGCGCGCGAGCAGCCTCACCCGGCACGCCCTGGCGATCCAGGTGCTGCTGCGCGGCTGGTTCGACGCGATCGATCACGTCCGGCGCGACCCGGCGGACGCGGCCCGGCGAATGAGCGTGCGCCAGCAGGCCAGCCAGGAATCCTTCCTGCAAGGACTCGGACAGATCCGGCTGCCGACGCGGGCGGACAACATCCGGATGCTGGCCGGCGCGGCGCCGGAATTGCTGGACACCGGTGGCAAGCTGAAGGCCCTCATGCAGGAAGCGCGGCTGCTGCACGGCGACGGCGATGTCGACATCGCCGCGCTGCTCGCGCCGGGACCGGTCATGGCGCTGCCGCCATGACGGCGCCGTGGCCGTTCCCCCTCAAGATCTCGATCCCGCTGCTGCTGCTCGGCTTTGCCGCGGCGCTCAGCCTTTTCAACGCGCTGTACCACTTGCCGCGTGCCGAGCACGACGTCGAGGTGGACGGGCGCAAGCGCGTTGCGCAGGAGCTGTCCCGGCTGCAGAGCACGCTCGAGTATCTGCTGTTGAAGGGCGACCTCGCCGCGGCCCAGCATCAGGTCGCGGTCGTCGCCCACGACCACGACATCGCCCTGGCCGCGCTCGGCGACGAGAACGGCGCCGTGATCGCGGCGACGCGGCTCGCCTGGTTGGGGCGCGCGATGGCGGACGTTCTGCCGCGTTTCGCCCCGCTGGAAGCCGCCGGCGTCGTGCGCGAACGGCGGGCGCGGGTCGTCGACGGCGCAGGCAATGAATCGCTGGACGGCTACGCGAGCGTGCTGCTGGGGACCGAGAGCGGCGAGCTCAGGCCGTCGCGGATCGGCACGCTTTTTCTCGTCTACGACCTGACGCGTCCGCGGGCCGAGGCGCGCGCACTGGTGCTCCAGCAGTCGCTCTACTGGTCCGGATCGGTGACGGTGCTGGCCTTCGTGCTGTGGCTCGTCTTCCATTTCATGCTGACGCGCCGCACCGCGCGTCTGGTCGCGGCCGCCGAGCGCTTCGCCGCCGGCGACCTGTCGGCCCGCGGCCGCCTGTCCGGTGGCGACGAGCTCGGCAAGCTGAGCCGGGTCTTCGATGCGATGGCGGCCCGGGCCGCTCGAACCGAGCGGCGGCTGCGCCGCGACATCGAGCGACGCAAACAGACCGAGCGGGCGCTGCGCGCGTCCGAGGCGAGCTACCGGACCATTCTCGATTCGGTCGACGATGCGATCTTCCTGCACGACATCAATACTGGCGCGATCGAGGACGTGAATCCGATCGCCTGCGTCGCCTTCGGCTACTCGCCCGCCGAGTTCCGGAATGTCGATGTCGGTATGCTCAGCTCAGGCGTGCCGCCCTACACCCAGGAGTACGCGCTCGAGATCGTCGCTCGCGCGCGGGCCGGCGAGCAGATCCGGCTCGAATGGCACGGCCGGCATCATGACGGCCGGCTGCGCTGGGACGATCTGTCGATCAAACGGGTGACGATCAACGGCCGCGACCGCATCCTCGTGATGGCCCGCGACGTGACGGAGAAAAAGCGCGTGGCCGAAGAACTGGCCGCGCAGCGCGAGGCGCTCTACCAGCGCGAGAAGCTGGCCGCTCTCGGCTCCTTGCTGGCCGGCGTCTCGCACGAGCTCAATAACCCGCTGTCGGTCGTCGTCGCCCGGGCGGTGATGCTCGAGGAAGAGGCCGATGCGGCCTCGCGCGATGCAGCGGTGAGGATACGCTCGGCCGCCGAGCGTTGCGCGCGGATCGTGCGGACCTTTCTGGCGATGGCGCGGCGGCAGCCGCCGCAACGCGGCCCGATCGCGATCGGCGACGTCGTCGCGGCCGCGCTCGACATCGCCGGCTACGCGATTCGCTCGAGCGGCATCGAGGTGACGCTCGACCTCGGCCGCGACGTGCCGCTTATGCTCGCCGACGGCGACCAGATGCACCAGGTGGTGCTCAACCTCGTCATCAACGCGCAGCAATCGCTGCAGGAGCGAAGCGCGCCACGGCGGATCGCCATCACGACGGGCTACGACGCCGCACGGCGACGGATCCGCCTGAGCGTCGCGGACAACGGGCCGGGCGTGCCGCCGGAGCTGCGCGCGCACGTCTTCGAGCCTTATTTCACGACCAAGTCCATCGGCGCCGGCACCGGTGTCGGCCTGGCCGTCAGCCTGGGCATCATCGAGGCCCACGGCGGAACGATGCGGCTCGAATCGCCGCCGCAGGGCGGCGCCGTCTTCGTCATCGAGCTGCCGCGCGGTGACGTCGAGGGTCACATCGAGGGTAATGTCGAGAGCCCATCCGGCGAGTGCTCGCCCTGCGGCACCCGGCCTTGCGCCGTGTTGATCGTCGACGACGAGCCGGAGATCCGCGACATGCTGGCCGAGATCCTGACCGGCCCTAACCGGGTGATCGTCATCGCCAGCTCCGGGCGGCAGGCCCTCGAGCGCATCGAGGGCGCCTGGTTCGACGCCATCGTCACCGACATCCGGATGCCCGACATGGACGGACCGGCGCTGTACCGCGAGGTCGCCCGTCGTTCGCCGCGCCAGGCCGACCGGATCGTGTTCGTGACCGGCGACACGTTGACGACGGGGCCCGGCGCCCCGCCGCCTCGCCCGGTGATCGAAAAGCCCTTCCTGCCGCAGGACGTGAGGAGGGTGGTCGCCGAGGTCATCGACGGGCACTGAGAGCCTGGGAATTGATCGGACGCGCCCGCTCGTCACCCCAGGCCGGCCCCGCTCGTCGTTGCAAATGCTCGCCATATGAACCCATATGGCTGCGCTTTGCGCCTAGATCGGAACCGTCCTGAGGCGCCGCTCGGGCGCGTCCGATCAATTCCCAGGCTCTGACCCGCGCATCGCGCTCAATGTCCCGGTCGGCTCCGGCGCAAGGCTGGTGCCTGCAACAAACGCAACAAAAGGCCGCTGCTTCTGAAGTCGTCCTGCCGCATCGGATCGAGACACTGTCGGTCCCGACAATCTGACTTCTGGAGAACACCTATCATGGGACTCGTCACGACCGTCATCGACCGCCGCTGGCCCGACCGCCGTATTCCGTTTCGGGTCGACGAATCACACTTTCCGCCCGGATCACCGCAACGCGCGGTCATCGATGCCGGCATCGCGCTGTGGAACACGCAGCCATTCGCGCCGCTGGTGCCGCGCCAGTCCGAGTCCGACTTCGTGACCTTCCGCGAGGCGGGCGCCAACCTGCGCAGCGATGTCGGCCGTACGGGCGGTGAGCAGTTCATCTCTTGCGACGTGGGTTCGAGCGCGCAGCGGCGCATCCCGGATCAACGGAGCAAGGCTTCACCGGCACTCGCGTTCTTCAGCGGCCGGCTGCACCTCGTGCACCTGGGCAACGAGTCGAACAATCTGTGGCATTCGTCGTTCGACGGCCGCACATGGACCGACAACGTGCGCATCACCGGTCAGAAGAGCAAGGCGTCTCCGGCGCTCGCGTCCTTCGGCGGCCGGCTGCACCTCGTGCACCTGGGCGACAGTACGAACAACCTGTGGCATTCATCGTTCGACGGGACGGCCTGGTCGGATGACGTGCGTATCCCCGGCCAGAAGAGCAAGGCCCCCCCGGCGCTGGCCGAGTTCGGTGGCCTGCTGCACCTGGTGCACCTGGGCGACAGCTCGAACGACATCTGGCACTCGACGTTCGATGGCCGCACATGGACCGACAACGTGCGCATCGCCGGCCAGAAAAGCCGCGCGACGCCGGCGCTGGCCGAGTTCGGCGGCTTGTTGCACATGGTGCACCTGGGCGACACGTCGAAGAACCTGTGGCACTCGACGTTCGACGGCAGCGCGTGGTCGGCCGATGTACGCATCGCCGACCGCCAGAGCCGCGCGGCGCCAGCACTGGTCGCGCAGGGCGCGCTGCTGCACATGGTCCACCTCGGTGCCAGCTCGACGAACCTGTGGCACTCGACGTTCGACGGCACCGCATGGGCCCCCAACATAAGAATCGCCGACGCGTTGAGCAGGGCGCCCGTCGCGCTGGCCTCCGACGGCGTCCGCGCGCACAAGGTTCACCTCGGGGAATCCAGCGACGATCTATGGCATTCGCGCATCGATGCCGGCAGCGCGAACGTAGTCGGATCGGTCGTGCACGAGATCTGCCACGCGGCCGGTCTCAGGCACGAGCATGCGCGCGATGATCGCGACAGCTTCGTGGTTATCCACGAGGATCAGATCCAGAAGGACGCGGAGCATAACTTCAAGAGGCACGACGACGCCGCCGACAGCGGGCAGTATGACTACGACTCGCTGATGCACTACGGACCCCACGCGTTCGCCAGGGGCATGATGCCGGTCATCACGGAGGTGACAGGCGCGAGCGGCTTCCTGGGTAGCTTTGCCAACATCGGCCAGCGCACGGGGCTGTCCGCCGGCGACATCGAGACCTTGCACGCTTACTACCCGATCTGGTCGCCCCCGGCGGTCATCAGCGGCCAGGAGAGCCGGGCGGCTCCGGCCCTCGCCGAGCTCGGTGGCTTCGTGCATCGCGTGCACCAGGGGAGCACGTCGCACAATCTGTGGCACTCGGTGTTCGACGGCAGCGGCTGGAGCGTCAACGAACGGATCCCGGGGCAAAAGAGCAAGTCGGCGGCCGCGCTGGCCGAGTTCGGCGGCCAGGTCCACATGGTCCACCTCGGCGACAGCTCGAACGACCTGTGGCACTCGGTGTTCGATGGCGGGCGCTGGAGCCCCAACGTCAGGGTGCCGGGCCAGAAGAGCAAGGCGGCCGTGGCGCTGGCGTCTTTCGGCGGCCTGCTGCACATCGTGCACCTGGGCGACGACTCCAACAACATCTGGCATTCGACGTTCGATGGCGCACGCTGGTCGACCAATGTGCGCATCGCCGGCCAGAAAAGCCGCGCGACGCCGGCGCTGGCGGTGCACGACGGCTTGCTGCACATGGTGCACCTGGGCGAGGACACCAACAACATCTGGCATTCGACGTTCGACGGCGCTCGCTGGTCACCGAACGTGCGCATCGCCAACCAGCGCAGTCATGCGGCGCCCGCGCTGGCGCAGTTCCAGGGCCGGCTGCACCTGGTGAATACCGGCGACACCACCAACCGGCTGTGGCACTCGATCTTCGACGGCACCTGGCGACCGAACGTGCGGATCGGCGCGGGGCATGCGAGCTCGGTGCCGCCCGGGCTCGCCGCGACGGGCAACCAACTCGTCATGGTGCACGTGGCCGAAGGGACCAGGCTACTGGTCGCGAGCGCGTACACGCGGTGATCATGGGCGCTCAACTCGGTCCGATGGGCCAGTTCCAGCCTTCGGATAAGGATCGGGCAAACGCGCCGCCTTAGGCATCAGCGCGCTTTGTCGCTGTCTTTGCGCAGGAAGTCCGAGAAATCGGACTTGCGAATCATGCCGTGGATCCCCTTGGTCCGGTCGACGACCTGTGAAACCTCGAAGTCGGTGGCCGCGCTCAGATAGGCGTAGGCCAGCGCCTCATCGATGCCGAACTCGTCGACCAGGAAGCGGATCGATTCGCGGGTCGCCTTTTTCATCGCCTCGTCGAGATCCGGGTCCAATCCCAGCGTGATCCAGTGCTCGGTCGTTTCGCCCAGCGGCTGCGTCAGTTTCTTGCCCGGCACGCCGGGCTGGCCGCTCTTGAGCAGCGTGATGCGGAACGTGGCCCGGGCCGAACCTTCGAGCGCGGTCAGGGCCACCTCGCCATCGCCCTGGACGAAATGGCTGTCGCCGGTATAGAAGAGCGCGCCGGGGACGAAGACCGGATAGTAGGCGATCGCGCCGGCGCCCAGATCGTTGACGTCGGCATTGCCGCCATGGGCCGCGGGCGGCACCGAGTGGACCCGCTGATCGGTATCGGCGGCCACGCCCATGATGCCCATGAACGGAGCGAGCGGAAAGCGGATCTTCCGGTCGGCGCCGGCATCGAGCACGCCGAAGCCGGGGCTGCCGCCCGACGGCGCTTCGATCGGCGTGAAGACCGAGACGTTGCCGTAGCGCTCCGGATGAGCGGACGACGGGTCCGGCTGAGCCGCGGTCTTCGGGTATTCGCCGGGCAGCGTGCCCTTGCCGTGCCGGTTCGAGATCACGCCATAAGGCACCCGCGGCTCGATCGACAGGATCTCGACCTTGAGCACGTCGCCCGGCATCGCGCCTTCGATCGCGACCGGGCCGGTCACGACGTGCGGGCCGTCCTTATCGAAATCGTGAGCCTTGTCCGAGGCCGCGATGGCGATCGCGTCGGGCAGCACCAGATTGGCGGCCACGCCCTTGCCGCCGAAGTACCGGACCGGATCGCGTCCCTGGTCCTCGAGAATGCCTTCGTGCGATACGGTGTCGAAGGTGATCCGGCTGCCCGACGGGATCGTCAGCACGGGCTGGGAGGTTCGGTTCGGCAGATAGCCCCAGGTGATGGTCTGCAGCGTCGACGGCACGTAATAGTTGTCCGCATAAGGGCCCGACGTGAGGCGGGTCGGCGCGTCGGCCATCGGTGCGAGCATCTTGAACGAGGACGAGGTCTCGGCCGCCGATGCGGCCGACGGCATCAGGCAGGCGAACAGCAGGCAGGCCAGCATCGGACGGGCGGACAGCCCGATCATTGGCGGCATCGGGGCCCGACGGCGGGGCGAGGCGGGAGAAAAGGAGCGAGGCATCGAGCATCCTTCGACGGGTTCGGCGGGAGCGCTCGAACACGCAATCGGCGTGCCAGTTCGAAGCGACTCCGAGGATGCGAGCCAAGCGGTGATGGCCGGGCGAGCCGGCATTAGCGGCGACCTGCTCGTCGGGAAAGGGTGTCAATGACGGCGCAACGAGTTGACCGCCCGCAACCCGGTAAGCCGGTCGTATGTCACGCAGACAGGCGCGCCCGAGCCATCCAGGCCCGCTCCAGTAAGGAGACCGCTCTCGGACCTGATCAGCGGGATAACCGATGTGGCATCGATGCGCTCCCGGATCACATCCGGCAGGACGGCGATGGCGGATACGATGTCCGTTGGCAGATCGCTTGCATGGCGGGCCAACCGACTTGTCGGGAACAACTCGAACAGACTATCCGAATACCTCCGTGAGCACATCCGTTGGCGGCGGACGATGGCATGTCCGGGCAAGCCTGTCCGACGGAATCTCTCGTCGGCGCGGGCCGGAGTCATACCTCCTCACGTGCCTGTTGCCGTCAGCCAATCGAACGGGATGAGCGCGGGCGATCCCACCGCGAACGTATCGACTTGACGGGGATCGAGCAGAACGTTTCGGTCGACCGTGCTGATCACGGACGGCACGAGCACCCCGCACAGGCGATCGCCAAGCCGCCGCGCGGCGTCCACCGCCTGGAGGAACTGCGCTCCGATACGACGGGCCGCGCCGGCAGCCGGGCGATTGTTCCAGTTGCTCGGCAACCTGATGCCCAGTGCTTCCAAGGGCGCGATGGTGCCGTCCGGGACGTCGATCGGAAATATCGCCAGTTCTTCGACGGCGTCCCATCCCGGGCGGGCCACCACCTCGAGGATCGCCAGCGATTGAACGCTCGCCGCGTACAGAATCGGCGTATCGCGATCGTTGTAACGCCAGCCGCCTCGGCCAACCGACGCACTGGCATCCAGCGGGTCGAATCCGTCGGGCCGTCGGCTCGCGCGATAGACGATGGTCACAGCGGGCCGCCTTCGGCATGCGCCTGCAACTCGTCGAGGACCAATCGCTCGCCATCGGCCGTATGGAGCAACTCGAGCGGTATCGCCCCACCCAGCGCGAAATTCCTGG
This sequence comes from Burkholderiaceae bacterium, assembly GCA_047605425.1. Lineage (GTDB taxonomy): Bacteria > Pseudomonadota > Gammaproteobacteria > Burkholderiales > Burkholderiaceae_E > JAKPAM01. Next base: position 16,132 of record JASGFT010000036.1, read on the forward strand.
TTCGCAGGTACTGGCGGGCCTGATCGAAGCCGCCAAGGGCTTGTGCTGCGGCCAACGTGACGCGTCCCAATCGGACGACCCGCTCGCTCTCGGTCGTACTCAGCCGATCCTGCTTGATCCGCTCCCGAAACGTCTTGGTCGTGATGTCGAAAAAACGGGTGATCTCGTCGACCGTGTCGTACACCAGCGCGGGCGTCGTGAGAATGGCCGAACCGGGCAGGCCCGATCGGAGCGCGAAATGCATATCCAGCGAAGTCGTCATGCGGGGGTGAGCGTCGAACGTATTCGACAAGCGAACTTCGGCGGCCGCGCGAACCTCGGTGACGTTGAGGCGCCCGCCGACCGACTGTGGTCGAGTCAGCATGTCGAGGACCGAAGCATCGATTCGCTCCAGGTCGAAATGGGCAGTCGCATACATGGGTAAAATTCCCTTTAATATTTGGGAATTATACTTAAACTCCGTCGTGCCGGCAATCCGAGCGGCGAGATCAATCGGCCTCCACCCGATCGCGCCCCGCCGTCTTGGCGCGGTACATCGCCCGGTCCGCGCGCTTGACGGCCGCGGCGATCGTTTCGCCGCCGTCCAGCAGCACGAGGCCGGCCGAGAACGTCATGTGAAAGTCCTCGCCCAACTCGCCGAAGTCCACTTCGGCCAGCGCCTCGCGGATGCGCTGCAGCGCCGGCGCCGCCTGTTCGAGCGAGGTCTGCGGCATGGCCAGGAGAAATTCCTCGCCGCCCCACCGGCCGAACAGGTCCGTCGTGCGCAAGGTCTGGCGGGCGATCGTCGCGAAACGCTGCAGCACCGTGTCGCCGCCGGCATGGCCGTAGCGATCGTTGATCGACTTGAACCGATCCAGGTCCAGCAGCGCGATGCACATCGGCAGGCCGCTACGTGCGTGCAGCGCCTGCTGCTGTTCGAGCAACTGGCTGATGTGCCGGCGATTGTGAATGCCGGTGAGATGGTCGCGCGTCGCCAGCTCCCGCAACTCGCGGGTCTTGTCGTCGACCAGCGCGCTCAGCCGGCGCCGTTCGGTCGCGTTGCGGTAGCCGATGAAGCTGGCACCGCCGATCACCAGCAGCAACGCGAACGCGCTGTAGGCGAGCAGCAGCCGATGGTAGCCGAACTGGGTGGCCAGCTCGTTGCTGAAGCGTTGCGTCAGCGCGCTCGACAGCGCATCGATGCTCGCCGCGACCGGCTGCCGAGAGATCGCCTGCAGCAGCTCGCTCTGGTTCGCGCGCAACCGCAGCAAGGTATCCAGGTGCGACAACAGGTTCAGCACCGCCTCGCGCTCGTGCGTCGGATAGGCCGCGATCGTGCCGCGCAATTCGCCGATGCCGGTGCGCAAGGACGCCGCGACCTCGCCATCGGGCACCGCGGCGAAGCGCAGCGATTCATTGACCAGGAATCCGATCCGTCGGTCCAGGTCCGTCTGGCCCGTGGCCGCCGTGATCGCCTGGATCTGGCGATGAGCCGTCGGCACGTAGCGCAGCGAATTCTTGAACAGGCTGTTCTGCGCCTTGAAATCGTCGATCAACGCCGACTTGGCCTCGACCTGCCTGCCGACCTCGGCCAGCGCATCGTCCAGGTTCTGGTCACGCGCGGGCGCCACGCGGGCCCGCAATTGCTGCAGGGCGCCGGAGAACTGCTGCAGCGGCTCGACCAGCGAATCGTAGTTGGGGCTGATGTCCGCATGCGCGCGCAGCACGCCGGCCGACCAGTCCGAGTCGATCTGCTTCAAGTCCTTGAGCAGCGCCAGCGCCCGGTTCTGCTCGGCGGAGTCGACGGTCCGGCTGTGCGTGTACAGGTATAGCCAGCCTGCGAGCAACAGCATGAGCAGCAGCAGTACCAGCGCCGGCCCGCCGGCTCGGTAGGGCGCGCTGATTGCCATCTCAGCGCGGCTCGAATTGCTCGCCCGTCAAGCTATGGAGAAACTTGACGATCAATGCCTTGTCGTGCTCCGGCGCCGAGCGGCCGAGCTGGTAACGGAACATCACGTCGACCGCCTCGTCCAGCGTGGCCGCGGAACCATTGTGGAAGTACGGCGCCGTCAACGCCACGTTGCGCAGGCCCGGCACCTTGAAGACATGCAGGTCTTCCTGCCTCTTGGTGACCCGGAAGCGTCCCGCGTCACCCGGACCGGCCGGCAGGCCGGCCTTCTCGCGATCGGCGAAATAATCGTTCATCGCGCCGAAGCGCTGCATCATGTTGCCGCCGACGTTCACGCCCTGGTGGCAGCCGACGCAGCCGTAGGCCTTGAAGCGGTCGTAGCCGCGTTTCTCGTCGTCGGAAATCGCTTTCGCGTCGCCGCGCAGATAGCGATCGAAGCGCGACGGCGTGAGCAGCGAGCGCTGGAACGTCGCGAGGCTCTCTTGCACCGTTTCCTGGCTCAGGCCCCGCTTCGGATAGACGCGCTGGAACTCGGCGACGAGCGCGGGGTCGGCGGCCAGCTTGGCCAGCGTCGCCTGCCAGTTCGAATCGAACACCAGCGGGCTGTTGACCACCTTGTCGACCAGGTCCTCTAGCGAATGCGCGCCGCCGGTCCACTGCTGGCGATAGTTCAGGGCCGCGTTGTAGACGGTGGGCGTGTTGAAGATGTGCTTGGCGGTGCCGACGGCCGAAGAGAACACCTCGCTGCCCGGTCGGGTGTCGGCGCCGCCGCGTTTCAGGTCGTGGCAGCTCGCGCAAGCGAGGTTGTCGTCCCGCCCGAAGCGTCGATCGGCGAACAGCCGGGCGCCCAGGGCGACCGCGGCCGGATCGAGCGCCGGACGGTCGGGCAGCGCCGCCAGCGGTTCGACGATCTGGGACAAGGTGCTGTTGCCGGCGAGCGCGAGCAGCGCCGCGAAACAGAGGCGCGCAGGGATGCCCTGGAACAGCGCGAGGCGAATCATCGTCAATCGAACCTCCATCCCGAAGCCACCGGTCTCATGAGCCCATGGGCCCGTCCGGGGTCATCGTCTGGCCATGCAGAATTCCGCATTGTGATCTATATCGGAGGTTCGACCAACGGTTTCAGGTCGATGGGATCGAAGGGAGGTACCTGCCGATCAGCGGCGCGCACCGGCCCGTCGAGCCGGGGCGTTTGGACGTGCAAGGCGGGCATGGACGAAAGACTCTCAGCCTCTCAGGCCTGCTGGCCGCAAGCTTGGCGGTTGACCACGCGTTGGGTGGAGGCCGGGGATTTTGCCAGCTTTGCCGCAGGGCGTCTCGGACGAGCCACCAGCTCGCCGCCGCAGTTGGGACACGCGCCGCGCAGCCGGGTGTCCGCGCAGCTCGCGCAGAACGTGCACTCGAACGAGCAGATGCGGGCGTCGGACGCGTCCGCGGGAAGGTCCTTGTCGCAGCACTCGCAGTTGGGGCGTAGGTCGAGCATCGGGGTTCTCCTCAGGATGCCATGACAGGAGGCAGGCCCTCCAGCTTCGCATCGCCGTAGGTTCGAATGACCTGGGCGATGACCACTCGATATCCGTCGAGCCACCGCGCCTGCTTGGACTTGGCTTCCAGGTGCTTGGGATGCGTCATTAGCGCCTGCAGGGCTTCCATCGATTCCCAGTAGTAGACGTTCGAGACGAGACCCGTTCGATCGTTCTCCCAGGACTCCTCGCCGACGTAGCCGGGGATCGATCGCGCGGCTTCGGCGATTGCCGCATCCAGGCGATGGAACTCGTCATCGAACTGGCGTTTGGCGAAGATGAAGGTCGACGAGAACATGCTTGAGCGGCCTAAGTTCGGCGATGTGTTGGCAGGATACGGAGCGCGTGGACTCGCGACCGGATGTCCAGGGCGACTTCCATCGGCGAGCGCATCGTTTCGATCATCGTAACCGGAAGACGCCGATAGAGGTCGAATCGCTGCCTGATCACGGCCTCTTCGCGGTCGGCGCTTCGCGCGAACGGCCTTGCCAGTTGCCGACTCGAGCGTCGCAACGAAGCTGATCGGGCTCGAACGCATGGTCAGATCCGATCTTCATAGCGGGCAAAGAACGCTTCGATCTTCGTCATCAGCGGTCGAGCATACCGATCCATGGATGCGACGGCAGCGTGCGCAGCAGGCTTTGCCGAAGCCAGTGGCGAGCGTCTCCGGCGAGGTGCGGCGCCACCGCTTCGAAGTCCCGCTCGTCCTCGGCGCGCGGTGCCGCACCCGACAGGCGCGTCAATCCGCCGTCCTTCGCTTCGAAGACCTCGAAGCCCGGAATCGAGCCCAGCACCTCGCCGACGTCTCGTCGAAGTATCCCGACGTCCAGGTCCTTGTGCGACCGCGTCTCGCGGTCGAGGAACATGTCGATCGCCCAGCCGCCGGCGATCCACCATGGCGCGGCGACGTTCGCGAGCCATGCCGCCGCATCGCCAGGCGAAGCCGGATCCCATCGATCCATCGGCGGCGCGCTCATGCGCCGGCTTTCGACGATTCGCCGCGCCGTCGCGCCAATTCCACATACCACGCCAGGCTGTCCGGATTGGCCATCGTCTCCTTGTTGATCACCTTCTCGATCGGCTGGCCGAGCAGCAGCTTCTTGACCGGCAGTTCCTGCTTCTTGCCCGACAGTGTGCGCGGGATGCCGGGTACCTCGAAGATCTCGTCGGGCAGAAAGCGCGGCGAAAGGCTCGCGCGGATGGCGTCGTTGAGCTTCTTCTTCATCGCCTCGTCCAGCGCCACGCCGGGGCGCAGCACGACGAACAGCGGCATGTAGCTGTCGCGGCCGAGGTATTCCAGGTCGACCACCATCGAGTCGAGCACCTCGGGCAGCGCCTCGACCGCGTTGTAGATCTCGCTGGTGCCCATGCGCAGGCCCTGGCGGTTGATGGTGGCGTCGCTGCGGCCGTAGATGATGCAGCCGCCGTCGTTGCCGACCTTGAGCCAGTCGCCGTGCCGCCAGACGCCGGGGTAGGTGTCGAAGTAGCTGGACAGGTAGCGCGCGTTGCCCTCGTCGTTCCAGAAGTACAGCGGCATCGAGGGGATGGGCTCGGTGCACACCAGCTCGCCGACCTCGTCGACGACGGGCTGGCCGTTCTCGTTCCACGCGTAGACCGCGGCGCCGAGGAAGCGGCACTGCATCTGGCCGGGCACCTCGGGCAGCTCGCGGTTGCCGCCGACGAAAGCGCCGCAGAAATCCGTGCCGCCCGAGATGTTGTTCCACCAGACGTCCGGCGAGCCGGCTTCGCGCAACTGCGCGCTGCCCCAGCGCTGGACGTCCTCGGCCAGCGGCGAGCCGGTGCTGCCGAGCACGCGCACCTGCGACAGCGGACCGCACTCGCTGGCGCGTACGCCGGCCTTCATGCAGTTGGTGAAATAAGCGGCGCCGGCGCCGAAATAGGTGACGCGGTGGCGGGCGACGAATCGCCATAGCTCGGACCAGTCGGGCTGCTCCTTGCTGTGCGCGGGGTGGCCATCGTAGATCACGCAGGTCGTGCCGAAAGGCAGGCCCGCGAGCTGTGCGTTCCACATCACCCAGCCGGTCGAGCTGTACCAGTGGAAGCGCTCGCCCAGGCTGTTGGGCGCATAGCTCGCGCCGACGTCGTAGTGGATCTGCGAGACGGCCGCCGCCAGCAGGATGCCGCCCTGGCCATGGACGATCGCTTTCGGCAGGCCGGTCGTGCCGCTCGAATAGACGATCCAGATCGGGTGATCGAACGGCAGCCACTCGGGCTCGAACTCGGCGGTCCGGTCATCGTCATGCGCGATCGCTGCCGACCATTCGACGTCGTGCGCCGGCGTCTCGGCCGCATGGGCCGTCCTGATCAGCAGCAGCTTCTCGACCGTGGGCAGTTGCGCGCGCAGCTCCCGGATCACGCCGCTGCGATCGATGGCCTTGTGCCCGTAGTACACGCCATCGACCGCGATCAGCACCTTGGGCTCGATCTGCCGGAAGCGGTCGAGCACCGCGGTCGTGCCCATGTCGGGCGCGCAGACGCTCCAGACCGCGCCGATGCTCGAGCAGGCCAGGAACGCGACCATCGTCTCCGGGATGTTGGGCAGGTAGGCCGCGACCCGGTCGCCGCGCCGCACGCCGAGCGCCCGCAGCGTGAGCGCGACGCTGGCGACCTGGCGTCGCAGATCCGGCCACGACAGCTCGCGCGCCTGGCCGCGCTCGTCGTCGCTGACGATCGCGGGCAGGCCGGCCGCGTGCGCGCGATCGACGTGCTTGAAGACCTCGCGCGCGTAGTTGACCTGGGCACCGGGGAACCAGCGCGCGCCGGGCATCCGGCGCTCGGCCAGCACGGCCGTGTGCGGCGTGGGCGACTGGATGCCCGCGTAGTCCCAGATGCTCTGCCAGAAGCCGTAGCGGTCGCTGACCGACCATTGCCACAGCGCGTCGTAGCTGTCGAAGCTCCGGCCGCGCTGCTCGCGCAGCCAGTCCTGGTACAGGCGGATTTGGGGAACGTACGGGGGGCTCATGGTTTCTCCGGCAGATTCCGTTTCGCCAGGCAGCCGATCATGATCCGATCGCGCGAGCGACTTCAGCGGGGCAGGTCCGTTCGAGCTCATGGTGGGACGCCGTTCGAGAACTTGACGACCGCGGTGCTCGAACCGCTCTTGGGGTCGTAGTCCGACCAGACCGAGCCCCAGGCATAAGTGCTTCCGGCAGCCAGGCCCTTGCCGCGCAGCCAATTGTCATTCTCGTTCTTGCGGCGCAACTCGGCTTCTTCGTTCCAGGATGTCGAGCTGTCGCTCGTCACCGCGATCTGCAGGAACTGGATGGCCTCGCCCTTGAAGAAGACGACTGCCGTCAACGATTCGGACGGGATTGCCCACTTGAACGAGCACCATGGCTCGTTCCTCACCAGCGCGGACGAACTGGCGCCTTCCGGCGAGCCGAGAAACTCGGATCGCGTCGTGCGCGAAGAAATCACCAGCCCGCTATCGAGGATGAACGAACCGGTTTCGGGGATCACGATCATCTGGGGCCGTTGGCGCGTGAGTGGTGGCGACGCAGGTCCTCCACCTGCTTGATGAACCGTTCCTTGTCGCGTGGCGAGATCAAGATGGACTTGCCGGTACCGTAGTCGATCTGGAGCCTGTCGAGCGAAAGCGCCGGGCCGGACAGTGGGTTGCGGGTAGGCGTCACGCTCGTGATATCGGACACGGGGACCCGCCACTTGAAGGGGCCGCATCGAATCGTCAGTCGGTCGGGTTGCAGGATGTAGCGAGTACCGAATAGAAGCCATATCGGGAGAACGATACCGAGTACGGCGGTAAACAGCAGCAGCCACCAGGTCGCGGGTCTCGCCGAGAGGACTTCCGCACTGGCATGGATCGACATGGCCATTGCGCCGAGAAGAACGACGAGCAGCCAGGCATCGATCTTGGAGTTGTAGACGGTAGCAGTCATGCCTTTGGGGGTGGAACTTCCTGGTAAGAGGGAATCTCGACGCCATTCTCCAGCCACTCGACTGAATGAGAGCGCCAGATGTGAGCGGCGGGACGAGCCCCCGGATCGTCATCCAGCGTGGCAACCCTGAGGATCACCTGGGGCTGATCCGTCCATTCTGCGACCAGATGGCTTCCGCACCTGCGGCAGAAGTGCCGGAGCTTTCCCGGAGTCGACTCGAAACTGCCGAGAAGATCCAGGCCGCTCGACCACCGGAAATCTTCCCGGTTGACACGAGCCGTTGACGTGAAGGCGGCGGCGTGCGCTTTTCGACAGGTTCGGCAATGGCAATGAACGATGGGGCCGGCCAGTGACCTTACTTCGTATCTGATGCTTGCGCAGAGGCAACTGCCGTTCATGATCAGCCTCGTCCCGCTATCGTTGAGCACGGTATTCCATGAATACACGCTCGGGGGTTTCATGGGTAACGATGAAATCAAGCCGCTCGTAGAGCCGACGAGCCTCGTTGTTCACGGCCAGAACCCTCAACCGAACCGGTCGGTTCCGAGCGGTGGCGGACTGCTGAAGCTCGCGGAGAAGCTTAGAGCCGACACCCTTCCGTTGGAAGCGTGGCAACAGGTAGAGCTTCTCCAGTTGTATGTGGCTATCGTGAAGCGGGGCGGCAATGATACCGGCAGCGTCTCCGTCAACGACAATGACATGGTGCGTAGACGGATCGAATGAGTTGCCGATGACTTCTCGTTGAAAGCTCTCGACCCACGGACCAAAGGCTTTCTCGACGTAGCCGCGCATCGCTGCCTCAGTGATGTCGTACACGAGTTGCGCATCAGCCCCTGTTGCCTGACGGAGTTCGATCTTCATCTGCATGCCTGACTGCTGAGCTCAGCGGCAGTCGAGATGGTCGATCAGCCGCAGTTGAGTGCATGAGTCAAGTATCCGGCGGAACGGCTTGCTGTGCATCAACTTTCCTGGCAGCGGCAGCACAAGACTCTCCGTTTGCTCCTATGCTTCAACGCCCGAGGAACTCGTAACGCGAAGCTTCAAAGTAGCTCCGCCCATGGGCACATCGGATCAGGCGGAATCCGCATTTCTGGGCAACTCGAGCCGATCGAGCGTTTTCCTCATGTGCCGAAACGGAAAGACGCTGAATCCGTGCATCCGAAAGTGCCCGGCAGATCAGTAGCCGTACTGCCTCAGTCGCGTAGCCGAAGCCCCAAAAACGCTTCAGCAGGAACCAGCCGAAGTCAGCCGAGTCGGGTGCGGTTTTCGTGTAACCGACGCTTCCGACGAATTCGGCATCTTCCGCCCGTGCAACCGCAAAGAAGTATCGCTGCCTGTCGGCAACTTCTTGCTGGGCGATCGCATCCAACAAGGCAGCCTCACACCCCTCACGCGATCTCGGCAGCCATGACACATACTGCCCAACTTCGGAACTCATTTGCAGCTTGCAGAAGAGATCCAGGTCTTCCAGAACATGCTCGCGAAGCAGTATGCGACCGGTCTTCATGTGACGCTTGATTCCAAAGTTCGGAAGCCATCGACGCAGTTCTGCGCGCCTGATGCCGATGCCTTTCGCTTCAAGTCAGATTTATCTTGGCGACACGCGTTGCGTGCCTCCCGCCTTCGAAGGAGGCGGTCAGGAATGCGTCGACGATGTCGGTCGCGGTGCCCATGCCGACGATTCTTGCTCCGATGCAAAGCACATTGGCGTCATTGTGCTGGCGAGACATTCGCGCACTCAATGGCTCGCTGCACACGACCGCGCGCACCGCGGGGTGGCGATTCGCTGCGATGGACATTCCAACGCCTGTCCCGCAGATCAGGATCGCCCGGTCGATCTCCCCGCTTTCGATGGCTCGCCCTACGGCGTGAGCGAAGTCCGGATAGTCGCAGGATTCGCTGGTGGTAGTGCCGAAGTCGCGCAGGACGACGGCCCGCTTTCCGAGTTCTGCGGCCAGGGCGCGCTTCAACTCCAGGCCCGCGTGATCGCACGCGATGCCCACTTGTCCTGCCATGATGGCTTCCTTATCGGAATCATTACCGGCTTGCCGGTCGAAGAGATCGTCGCTCATGACGCCTGGTGACTACGGTGAGCGGCGCTTGGGAGGTATCGCACAACGATCCTGGGCGAGGGGGGCGCTGAGAGCCCACGTCACTGCATTGGGTGGAACAGTAGCGCAAATCGGGCCACCGTCCGAAGCGACACCCTGCACGGTGGCCAGAATGGCCCGGTCCGGCTGCCCCGCCGCGGCCGTGAGCAATGGCTCAGGGATGTCCGCGAGCTTGAGCTTGGCTCTGCGCTCCCAGCACGACGCGGGTTGTCCGGCGCGAACGCCGGAGTTGATGTAGACAAAGCGGTCCATGGGGGTGCCTTGCGCGAACTCCCCGAGGAAGTTGGCGCCGCCGTCGGCAAGCGGACGTCCCAGCTTGAGCGTCAAGGCAAAACACGGAGAGCCCGATTCCACTGCGAACGGCTCGAGAAGTTCCGAGCGGCCGCGTTGCACGGCGAACGCGACCTCGGGTGGCGGATCTTGAACGCGCACGATGAGTTGCACGAACGATGGGGCGGAAATGCTCATTGTGTGGGGACGGTGTGCGTGTCACGACGCGTTTCGTGCAACTCATTTCGCATGAGTTCGGGCAGATTCTCGTCGGGCTTCAAGTTCTCGGTGGCGTCCATGTCCGTCCGTTGTAGCGAAAAGCTAGGCGCCATCATCGGACTCGTCGGCAGGCGCGAGCAAATTCGCGTCACGAGCAATTTTCCACTTGCCGGCGTCTTTGCGCAGAATGGTCAGCGTATGGCCAGAGCGTACGATGCGGTGCTCATTGCCAGGCTGAGTGGCAGTCACCTTGAGTTTGGTGATCATGTATGCCCAATCGCCCAGAACCTTGAGCTCCAGAACCTCGCTGCTTCCGTCGAACGCTACAGCCGCTTCGGCTTGGGAAGCCAATGCCTTTGAAAATGCGGGCTTGCCAAAAGGCTCCTGGCCCGGGACGAGAAACACTACGTCGTCCGTCATCAGGCTTAGCACGGTCTCGGAATCACCACTCTTCGTTGCCGCGATCCATGCGTGCACGAGATCTCGAATTTCCTTTTCGTCGTTCATGCCGACCTCCTAATGATATCTCTCAAGAAACTACCTAGGTCATCCGTGGCTGCGTCAGCCTAAGTGAATCCGTGCGGCGAAGCGGATTCGGCTTGAATGATTGCCTGGCGCGCTAGCCAACGATGTTGAGCTTGACCTGTGCGCCATCTGGCAAGCCATCGACTTGCTGGGCGATGTGGCCGGAAGCAGAAATGAGACCGCTGAGTGAGATGATGGCGAGGTTGCCGCCTCCGTACTCTCCACCGAGCGCTCCGGGAATTCTCAGACAGTACTTGAAGCCGGGGCGTAGCGGACCGAGACGATCACGGGCCTCCTGTACCAACGCGCTCATGTACCAATCCCGCAGAAACTCCTGATCCTGCGAAAGCCGATCGAGTTCGGCTCTGGAATGCGCAATGACCTTGCAGTAGAGATCCTCCGGGCAAAGGCGCCAATAGCGGCCAGCCTGGTCTTTGACCATCAGGTTGCCGAAGTCGTTGTCGCCAACGATCTGGTCAGGATCTAGGCCAGTCCAGCCCCACGCTTCTTTAACGGTGGCGATTAGTTTCATGCGAGACTGACGTCCTGGTTGAGCGGCAGTTGACTCAGACGGCGGCGAGCGGACGGCTGGGGCGAATGCCCGTGGCAGGGACAGGTCGGGCCCCATTGGCAGCCAGCGCCGCTGCATAGAACTTCTTGCTCTTGGTGAAATCGCTGACGACAACACCGGTGTGGTCGATCATGGTTTTACCCGTTTATGAGATCGCTGCATTCGATTGACCTGAGGTCGAAGCTCGGCGGCACCCTTGCTACCTAACCGCGCGTTGCGCTCTTGAAGGCGGCGGAAAGCGCTGCAAGCGCATCGCGCGATCGTCGGTCCTTGAACCAAATCGAGCTCTCGCCTATCGAAACTCTGAAGCAGATCGCCTGACGACCCGATGAGGATTTCGATCAACAGTTAGTTAGTTCGCTCCTGAGTCGATGGCACTCATTTGGTTTTGAGCATGGCATCGCTCCAGCAGCGCTATGGCCTCGGCGAAGATTGGCCTGGCGAGATCTGCCTCGGTGCCCTGTTTCAGAACAGCTTCGTTGTCTGCTCTCACGCCATTCAAAAGATCGAAAACAAGGCCCGGACTCTGTCTCTCGAGCCGTTGAAGCAAACAGTGAAGAACGTATGCGCAAGCACCTGATTTTGCGTCGACTTGAGTGAAATCATGTGACATGTTTCTTGCTCCCTCGATAGTCGGTTTGAATGGATTGTCAGGCGCCACGCAAGATCGGCTCCCCGGTCCTCGGGTTTGTCAGGGTCACATTCTCAAGCGCCCGGATTTTCCAAATGTCGCCTTGCTTCGTAAGTACCGCAAGAATCAGTGTGTCAACCTCATGTGGCCCGGCCGGATGAGCGGCGCCGGCCGCCAATCGACTCCAGAAATGAATGACGACTGCTTCGTCAGCGATTTTGACTGCGCTGATCAGCTCATTGCTGAGCGTAGAGTCACTATAAATCGTTTCGTGTATGGGGGCATGAAGCGCAACGATCTCATCAGCACCTCGGACATAATGACCAAAGCGATTCACGAACGTCGCGTCGGAATCAAACAGGCTGCCGAGCGCATCCATGTCGTGAGCATTCCAGGCTTCTTGGAATGCAAACGGCGCATCTTCTGGTTTTTCCATTTTGGACATGGTTGCCGGGGGCTCTCGCGATTGGGCTACCTTACTGCGTAGGCCTCGATACCCGCAACTGTCTGCGGTGCCTCATCGCGCCCCGCCTCGACTGCCGCAGTTCGACGATCGCAAGTATCGAGCGATCGCCGTGGCGCCCTGACAGGCACGTTCCGATGACACTCCTCGCCGCGTCAGCCCCCCGGCACCACCGGCACCGTGAACCGAAAACCCGCCCCCGCCTGCGGCCCGTCGAGCAGGACGATGCGCTGACCATGCAGCGCGAGGATGCGGTGGACGATGCGCAAGCCCAGCCCGCCGCCGTGGCGCGCGCCGCCGACGGTGAACGGCCGCTCGAACAAGCCATCGCGCAGCGCCTCCGGAATTCCGGGGCCGGTGTCGCTGACGGTCACCTCGAGCGCATCGCGCGCCGGGACGATGCGGACCTCGACGCGTCCGCCTTCGGGCGTGTGGCGCAGCGCGTTGTCCAGCAGGTTGCTCAGCACGCGTTCGATCATGCCGACGTCGGCATGCGCCGGCGGCAGGTGAGGCGGGAACACGGCAGCCATGACGATGCGCCGCGATTCGGCGCGCAGCTCGAACTTATGGAACACGTCCTGCACGAGGTCGGTCATCGCGAACGGTTCGGGTTCGGGCTGCACGAAGCCGTACTCGAGCCGCGCGAGCTCGAACAGGCTCTGCGCGAGCGCGCCGACCTTGCGGCTCTGGTCGAGCGCGATGCCCAGGTAGCGCCGGCGTTCGGGCGCGTCCAGCACGGCGTCCTTGAGCAGCAGCGTCTCCAGGTAGCCGTGCAGCGACGACAGCGGCGTGCGCAGGTCGTGCGAGACGTTGGCGATCAGCTCGCGACGCTCCTGGTCCTGGCGGGTGAGGGTCTTCCACTGCTCGCCGATGCGCGCGACCATCTGCCTGAAGGCCGTGTCCAGCACGGCGATTTCGTCGCGGCGATTACCGGCCGGCGCCGCCGGCGCGGCGGCCGGCAGTTGGGGCGGTTCGCCGTGGATGTCGAAGCGCCGCACGGCGTCGGTCAGCCGGCGCAGCGGCCGGGTGATCAGCGTGAACGCGACGAGCCCGGCGGCCAGGCACAGCAGCGCGACCAATGCGATCGACCACAACGCGGTCTTGAGCACGGCGTTGGCCGAGCCGCGGGCCGCGAGCAGGTCGTGCGCCTCGCCCAGCAGCACGACGTAGATGAAGCCCACGTCGCGGCCGTCGACGCGCAGCGGCGCCGCGCTGAAGACCTTGCGGCCGTCGGCGCTGCGCGGGTCGTCGCCGAGGATCGGCAGCATGCCGCCGTCGAGGAAGCGGCGGATCGGTGCCAGGTCGACGCGGTCGCGGCGCAGCCGTCCTTCGGGCGCCGCGTGGCCGGCGATGCGGCCGTCCGGTTCGAGCAGGTAGACCTCGACGCTCGGGTTGACGATCATCAACTGGCTGAACAGATTGCGGACGGCGTCGGGCATCAGCCCATTGCTGTCGGTAAGCTGCGCATCGCGGGCGATGCTCTCGCCCAGGTCGCGCGACAGCCCCTGGATCACTTCCTGTTCGTGCATCCGGTTCGAGCGAAGCTGCAGCCAGGCCGAGGTGCCGCTGCATACGAGCAGCAGCAGCGCGAAGACCAGCGACAGGCGCTGCGTGAGCGTCAGGTTCATGCCTGGTCCCCGGGATCGGCGAACTTGTAGCCGCGTCCCCATACGGTGAGGATGCGCCGCGGGTTCGCCGGATCGGCTTCGACCTTGGATCGCAGCCGGTTGATGTGCGTGTTGACCGTGTGCTCGTAGCCTTCGTGCTGGTAGCCCCAGACGGCGTTCAGCAGGTCCATCCGCGAGAACACCTTGCCCGGGTTGCGCGCGAAGAAGACCAGCAGGTCGAACTCGCGCGGGGTCAGGTCCAGCCGCGCGCCGTCCAGCCGCGCGTCGCGCGCCACCGGATCGATGGCCAGGCCGCCGACCGACAGGCTGCCCGCGTCCAGGCGGGCGTTCTGCGCGAGCGCGTCGACGCGGCGCAGCAGCGCCTTGACCCGGGCGACCAGCTCCAGCACCGAGAACGGCTTGGCCAGGTAGTCGTCGGCGCCGATCTCCAGGCCCAGGATGCGGTGCACTTCGCTGGCTCGCGCGCTGATGATGATGATCGGCGTATAGCGCGCCATGCCGCGCGCGCGGCGGCAGATCTCCAGCCCGTCGACGCCGGGCAGCATCAGGTCGAGCACCAGCGCGTCCCAGCCGCCGCGTTCCAGTTGCCGCAGGCCGTCGTCGCCGTGCGCGCAGTGCACGACCTCCAGGCCTTCGTCGCGCAGATGCAATGCGAGCAGGTCGGCGATGTGGGCGTCGTCCTCGACGAGCAGGATGCGGCGGGGGGCGTTCATCTGGGCAAGGTCCGGGTTATCACGAATCGTTGAACTTTGCGTGAGGACTGCGGGATCCGGAAAAGTCTAAGCTTGTCCGAACGCATCGCCTCGAAGGACTCACCATGACTACCCGACGCCAATTGCTCTGGACCGGTTCCGCCGCGCTGGCGGCGCTGGCCGCCGGTCTCGTTTCGCGCCGCGCCCCCGCCGCCGGCGCGGGCGAGACCTTCGAAGTCCGCTACACCGACGCCGAATGGCGGACGCGGCTCACGCCGCAGCAGTATGCCGTGCTGCGCCAGGAAAGCACCGAGCGGCCCGGCAGCAGTCCGCTGAACGACGAGCATCGCCCGGGCACCTTCGCGTGCGCGGGCTGCGCGCTGCCGCTGTTCTCGTCGCGGACCAAGTTCGATAGCGGAACCGGCTGGCCGAGCTTCTGGCAGCCGCTGGACAACGCGGTCGGTACCCGGCAGGACCGCGCGTACGGCATGGTGCGCACCGAGGTGCACTGCCGGCGCTGCGGCGGGCATCTGGGCCACGTCTTCGACGACGGGCCGCCGCCGACTCGCCTGCGCTACTGCATGAACGGGCTGTCGCTGATCTTCCATCCGCAAGCCGCCTGACGGGAGCCGCGCCGTGTTGCTCGTCTGGCTGGCCTACCTGGGCGGTGTGCTGACCATCGTCAGCCCCTGCATCCTGCCGGTGTTGCCGTTCGTGTTCGCGCGCACCGGCGAGCCGTTCGTCCGCAGCGGTCTGCCGCTGCTCGCGGGCATGGCGCTGAGCTTCGCGGCGGTCGCCTCGCTGGCGGCGGTTGGCGGCGGCTGGGTCGTCGCGGCCAATCAGTACGGCCGCTGGGCCGCGCTGGCCCTGATGACCGTGTTCGCGCTGGCGCTGCTATGGCCTGGCCTGGCCGAGCGCCTGGCCCGGCCCTGGGTGGCCGTCGGCTCGCGCCTGACGGAGCGCGCGCAGGCCGACGGCGGGCGGCCGAGGCCGGGCGGATCGTTCGTGCTCGGGATCGCCACCGGCCTGCTGTGGGCGCCTTGCGCGGGGCCGATCCTCGGCCTGATCCTGGCCGGCGCGGCGCTGCAGGGCCCGAGCACCGATTCGGCACTGATGTTGCTGGCCTACGCCGCGGGCGCGGCGACCTCGCTGGCCGCGGCGCTGCTGCTCGGCGGCCGGGTCCATGCGGCGCTCAAGCGGTCGCTCGGCACCGGTCAATGGCTGCGGCGCGGCCTGGGCGGGGCGATGCTGGTGGCGGTGGCCGCGATCGTCCTGGGGCTGGACACGGGCCTGCTCGCGCGGGTGTCGCTGGCCTCGACCAGCGCGCTCGAGCAGCGGCTCGTCGATCGGTTCTCCGGCGGGCGCGGCGAGGTGTCGGCGATGCGCGGCGGTCCGGCGATGCAAGGTCCGGCGATGCAAGGTCCGGCGATGATGCAGGGGCCCGCGATGATGCAGGGCCCGGCGATAACGCAGGGGCCCGCAATGACGCAAGGCCCGGCGATGACGCAGGGACCCGCGATGGCGCAGGGACCCGCGATGATGCAAGGTCCGGCCATGACGCAAGGCCCCGCGATGGCGCCGACCGGCGGTGGCGGCCCGGCGATGATGGCGGCCGGCGACGCCATGCGGATGACCGGGCCGGGGGCGGGCGCGGCTCCGGCGCTGCCCGACGA